>CAXBSH010000112.1:0-14218 GCA_963977705.1 uncultured Planctomycetaceae bacterium | reverse complement strand
GACCGGCGGTCAACCTGAAACGACTGGAGTGTGCTGAAATGGATCAGGACAGCGTGCACGATCTGGAAGCGCTGCTGGAAGCGGGGCTGCGCAGCGTTCTGCAGGGAAGATCAGCGCGGCATTTGCCATGCCAGGTGGATCAGCGAACCATTCATCTGATGGCCAAGGCTGCCGGAGCCGTCTATGAAGCGGCCTGTGACGCTGTGCAGCGTCGGCCAGCAGGTCCGCCGCGCCGTCGAACGGCAGCGAAGAAACGTCCCGGACAGGGTCCGCCTGGCGGCCGCTGAAAACAGAAAAAAGGCAGTGCCAGCAGTCGCCCCCCTCAGGCTTCTGCCGGTCTGCCCTTTTACTGTCTCTCTTCCAGAACTGATGTTCAGCGTCAACTGGCAGCGTCATGCATTCAGTTGCTGTCTATCTGGTAAAGGCCCGCAGAACGACGCGGTCCGCCACATTTTTCCATTTTTCCAGACCTGTGGTGACGGGCTGCCGAAACCAGCACTACAGCAGTTCAAGATACGCGCGGATATCCGCTTTATCCTGATCCGTCATTCCGAAACCCGGAATTCCCACGACAGTCTGCACGAAGTTGAAGTACTGCTGATAGTGATTCAGCAGTTCATCAAGGTTTTTCGCGCCGTTATTGTGGAAGTACGGAGCAGTCTGACGAGCATTCCAGATGGTCGGGATTTTGAAGGCATTCGCATCGGCAATCTGCCCTGTAATCAGGGCTCGTCCGGGGTCAGTGGAAGTGATGGTGCTGACCGTGCCATCGGCTGCCTTGAATTCAAAGGTCCTCGGTGTCCCTCCGCCCAACTGAAACTCGGACACGAACGCACTGAAGAATCGCGTGCCCACCGGGATGCCAAAAATGGCGTTGGCTCCTGCCGAAGTCGCGTTCAGCATCGGCCCGCTGTGGCAGTGCACACAACGTCCTTTGACAGGATTTCCGTTGACCGGGTTGTCATCCGTAAAAAACAAGCGGCCGCGTTTTTGCTGCAGTGTGCTGCCTTTGGGCAGTTCCGGAACAACTCCGGTATCGATGAATCGTTGCAGGGCGGGAACTGTAATCTTACTTCGTTCCCATGCCGCCACAGCGTTCAGATCATCGTCTGTTGGCAGCTTGGTGATCTGCGAATGCCCCATCCACGCATCCAGAGCCTGCAGCTGCAGACTGGGAGCACGGCCGTCAGACATAATGACCGGATCCAGTGCGGACGAATTGAAAACCGTTGGAACACCTCGCGGCAACACGGCCACTCGTGAACCGGATCCGGTTATCGACACATTTTCATGCAGCGGAACCTCGACAAGGAACGTGGCATTCTGCCGCACTCGCTCGAATGTGCTGCCTCCCATGACATCAGCTGCATCATGCTGGAACAACACGTCATGGGATGGCAACAGATTCACCTGTTCAATGGACAACGCACCAGTCCCTTTTGTGTGGCACGTCTGACAGGTGCGTCCATTACCTCGAAATGTCGCTCCGGCGAACAGCTTGGCGCCCCGTTCCACCAGATCATCACCTTGAACTTCGACGGATAACACCGTATACAGGACAGCAAATGACAGGTTGAGCCAGAGGCCTTTTGTTGCGCGCATGAGGAACCCCTTGTGCTGCGAATGCAGCCGCAGAAAGGAAAGGACAGCAGACTGCCCAGACCGCGCGCCGGCAGGCTGACGCGACGAATCAGCAGATCAGACGGAGCCGCGTCTGTTGAGCAGACGAGCGATACTGTCTGAAGGCCGGATTCCAGCAGCCAACCGCCGCTGAAATCGCTTTGATAATGCCGACTTCATCTGGCTCAGCGTTCCCAGACCGCCGGAACAACGGCGGCCTCGTCCCCATACGTCTGCGAAACGACAAAGCCGCTGGCCTGCGATGTGTAAAAAATGCGGCCATTGGAAACCACCGCAGCCAGACATTCGCGACTGTCAATGGCCGGACCAGTCGACACAAGCCGACTGTCCTGCGACAGATCAATCATGTCCATATTAGCCCCCAAAATGTAAGGCTCGGACATTGTGAACCGACAGCACGCATAGTTGTGCCCAACGCCACCGACCACCTTCCCGGACTCTCGCTCAAACACATTTCCCCGTCCGCGCAACGCATTCGAAAAAATGAACGTGGGGCCTACCGTGACGACATTCAGGGCCGATGTCACCGGATCAGACTTCCACACCAATGAGCCATCTGCCGCGTTGAGACACCACACGAAACGATCGAGTGTCTCTTCCGACGCTCGATTGAAACCACCGATGTACAGCCGACCGTCGCGACCCGTCAAAGTACATTTGGACGTGACATAGTAATCTGTTGTCTGCCACTGCACCTGCCCGGTCTGAGGATCCAGACAGGCGGTCAGTCCATTATTCTTTTCCGGCAGACCACGACGTGCACGCTGGCTGGCCGAATATCCAAAAAACACTGAATAAAACAGCTTGCCGTCCAGCAGACACAGACCACAGTCATTGCCACCACGACCGTAGTCCGAGAAGTCTTTCTGCCAGACCAGCTTGCCAGTCTCCAGATCCCATGCCCAGATTGTGGGCTGGTGATCTTTGGGATAGTACGGATTGTCATTCGAATAAATAAAACTCATTACTTCGGCACCATCCGGTGACTGCACAGGTTCCCCGCGGAAGATGTAAGGCTTCTCGGTCCCCTGATGGGAATATCGACCCGATCCCGAGGCATAGATGGCCAGATTGCCATGCACAACCGGAGGAAACTGGCGACTCCAGCTGGGTGAACCGGTGAACGGTGCTTCCCACTGCATCCGCCCTGTCGCAGCATCAAGACAGCGAACCAGCGAACGCCGAATCCCGGCCTGCGGAATCAACAGTCGCTCGCGAATATACAACGGTGACGTGAAAGAAAGATACACATCCGGCCAGTAACGCCTCCACAACAGACGACCTGTATCCTGCTCGACCGCAATCACCTGACCTTCTGCTGTATGAGTGTAGAGACGACCGCCACCACACACCGGCAGGTGCTTCACCGTCCCCTCCAGACGACGGGCCCAGCGCATCCGCAACGGAGGTTTCAAACCCTGCTGATTGGCGTTGGTACATCCAAAATCACCGTAGTTGGTGTACCAGTCAAACTGACTGCCGGACAGTGGCCCCTGCAGGGGGCTGCGAACCTTCCAGACCTGCAGATCCTGCTGTGGCAGCGGCAGACTGCCGTCCGCCGCCAGCACGTACAGATAACCATCCTCACAGGCCACAACCACGCGACCATCAGCAACCGCCACCGGAGCAGAAATCGGACTGTCGAAAGCCGTGGCAAAACTGCTGACTGCACCACCGGACAGTGGCACCATGTAAAGCTTACCATCCAGCCCGCCATACAACGCATGCTGCGCGGTCAGAACAGGAGGACAGATTGAGGGTGCTTCGCACAACACCTGCACCTCGGCAGAATCCGCTCGATGCCGACACAAGCCCAGCCCGGCCTCCGGCTTCGTGCGATAAATGTCACCATTCCTCACGGCCGGAGCAGCAAAACTTAACAGACCAGGCAGATCAATTGCCGTCTGCGTGGACTCCACAAAATTGCTGGACACATTCCCGTCAGCCAGCTTCAGAATTTCCAGTCGACCGGCGTTGTCGCGACGATGCCACTGCACATACACATTTCCCTCAGCATCAGCCGACTGCCCGAATGTCGCCGGATACTCGCTGCCCGCATACTCCGGAATCGCAGCAGCCGAAATCAATGCTGGCTCAGCACCACGATCCTCCAGAAACACTGTGCGTCCGCCCGCGGGCAGCACCACCGTGCGCCCCACCAGACAGAGGTCGCGCGAACACACGAAATGATCCTTCCACGTCACGCGATCACCACGCGATTTCAGCCAGTCCTCGCCACTCCAGCGATTGCCCTCAAACCCCACGACACTGCGTACAAAATCCCAGTCCCAAACCTGCTCACCTTCCGGTGTCAAAGCTATGACGCGGGCCCCCAGAGTCGCCACGTAAACACGATCCTGCCCGACCGCAGGGGCCGAAAAGACAGGTTCATGCAGATCCAGCTCACGCGTCACCGCACCACTGGCCCGATTCAGCACATAGTAAAAACCGCCTGTCGTTCCCACATGCAGATATGGGCCCACTACCGCCGGTGCCGCCACATTGTTGCAGTTGCCCGCCCCACCACGAGTCTGAAAACGCCAGCGAATCACGCCTGTCTGCAGATCCGCTGCCAGTACCAGCCCCGATCCGTCAATCGCATAAATCGTCCCGTCAGCAATCACCGGAGCCGCATAAAAGCCATCACTGCCAGCGACTACGGCAGCCAGACCGGGATTCCGCGGCAGCTGAAAATCGGCCGCTCCGCCCGTTCGCAGCGCATTGCCCTGCAGCTGAGGCCAGTCGCCGGACACTGCCAGCGCAGACCAGCCAAGCCAGCAGCACAGTACAAACGCAGATACAGACGACATTCGCATGGCTGGTCCCTTCAGCGATGACAACCCCGGATTCAACTGATGTCCCGGAACCTGCATCTTCGCGAAGGCGTGACGTAACAGCAAACGAAACCATGGATTTCAACGGCCTCGGCACAAAACTCAGTGACCCTTCTGCCACTCGGACCAGGCAGCACGAAATGCGTCTGTCTCCGGATCGTCCGTTCGTTCCATATGCTCCAGCAGCCGTGCAGCCAATGCCCGGATCTGCGGCGCGAACTGCGAGTCGGCAATCAGATTCACGCGCTCTGAAGGATCCCGGGAAAGATCAAAAAACATCAGCCGCTCACCCGTCTGGAACTGCCGGACACGCAGCGCAATCTGAGGATCTGAATCGGCAGCTGCAGCCAGAGCATTCCATGACAGACCACTCATTGCCTCCACTCGAAACTGTGCAGCCCCATCTGACCAGCTGTGAAACATCAATGCCGCCGTTTCCGTACGAATACAACGCTGCGGAAAACTTTTACCACTGCTGACCGTGTTGACGTGCGTGATCACAGCATCGCGGCCCTCCTGACGCTCACCATTCAGCAGCGGCTGCCACGACCGCCCGTCCAGTCCCGCTGGATGTGGCACGCCCAGCAGATCCAGCAGAGTGGGCAGCAGATCCACACTGCTGACGTACTCATCATGATCAGTCGCCGCCAGCATACCGGGATATCGCAGCAGCACGGGTGACCACGTCCCATTTCGATAGACAGTGGCTTTCGAAAACGGAAATGACATGCCATGGTCCGACAGGAACACCACAATCGTGCTGTCCGCTCGACCACTGGCCTGCAGAGCCTGCAGAATGCCGTCCAGTGTGCGGTCCAGCCGAGCCATGGCGGTGTAGTACATCGCCACTTCACGGCGTATCGGCGGCAGATCCTCCAGAAATGCCGGGACCTGAATCTCCTGCGGACCAAACACTCGCTCCACAGACCGCTCGGCTGCCTGCTGACGCTCGACCTTTCTGGCATTCTTTGCCTGCTGGCTGCCAGGAAACGGTCGATGCGGATCCGTAATATTGGCATTGATGAAGAAAGGTTTGCTTTCCGCTGTGGCCTGCTGCAGCAGCGCATCCATATGCTGCCGCATCAGCTCAGGATCCTTGCCACTGCCGCTGAGTTTGATGTCCCATGGAAACTCTGCATCCGGCTTCATATGCGAGTGCTTGTCAATCACACCAGTAAACCAGCCACGCTGACGCAGCACAGCAGGCAGCGTCACCGTACCGGATCGGATGGGGTTGAAGCCCAGACCACCACTGCGGTGCGGAACCAGCCCGGTCATCAAAGCCTGACGGCCTGGTTGACAGATCGGCACCGTCACATGATGGCGACGAAATCGATGCGAACCTGCAGCCAGCGCATCAAGCACTGGCGTAGCATGCAGCGCATTGCCCATCCATCCGGGCGAATCGGCGTTCATGTCATCGGCCGTAATCAGCAGCAGGTTCCGCCTGAGATCCTCTGCAGACAGTTCAGCCACCACAATTGCCGAGAAACAGCAGAACCACAGCAGAAAACAGATCTGCCGAAAGAAGTGCTTGACAAACATGGCTGGCAAACCGATGTGAAACACGCGTGCATCCCCTGAAGACGAAATCATGATGGCACCATACCGGTAGCCCCGGTACGCTGACCATGTTCGCTGCAGATGCTAAAGATTCACCAGCGACAGGCCAAGTGCACCGGTCAGGGACTGACAAACTGATGCCCTTCCGGCTTCACTGACAGCACAGGGCAGGGGGCCTTTCGTACAACTCGCTCTGCCACACTGCCCATCAGAATGTGCGCAAATCCCGAGCGACCATGTGTCCCGATCACAATCAGGTCGATCTGCTGTGACCGGGCATATTCGATGATCTCCATAAACGCTGCGCCGACTCGCACAGCACGCGTGATCGACTGCACACCCACCGATGGCTCTGGAATCTGCTGCAGCATTCGCTCAGCATCGGCGACCAGTTTCTCCGATTGCGCCTGCATGGATTCAACAGTAAACACAGCAGCGTCAGGTACCAGCATGGCTGGATCCGGCACCACATGCAGGATGTGCAGCTGCGCCGCAAATCGCTCGGCCATCGCAGCAGCGTAGTTCACTGCCGGACGACTGAACTCACTGAAATCCGTCGGTACCAGAATGCGATCAATTCGAATCATCTTTGCGGCTCCCTCTGATCACCCTCACAGGCACAGGACCTCGGTCGACGGAACATCCGCGCCGAACCCTATCCCTGTGGCGGCATCTGAATACTGATCATTGCCAACCCGATTAAAATCGCCCCGGTCATCAGCAGTCCAATCAATAATGCCACTCCATACACAGTACGAAGGCCATTATCGGGGACATCACGCTGCCCCAGAATCTGCCGCGCCAGAACCGAACAAATCCATGTCCAGTGCAGCATCACATGCACCACAATTCCAAAGCCCAGCACACTCAGCAGGCCAAACTGCAGTCCACACCACTGACCAAAATTCAGCCCCCACAGGTGCCAGCCCTTCGCGGATACACCCGGCGGGAACACAAACTGCACAATCACTGACACAAGACTCAACACCACAAACAGCAGCAGTAGCAGCATGTCCAGCGCAAAATTCACCAGCGCTCGTGAAACTCGCACTTCAGACCGATCAATCACTTCACCAACAATCACCGACTGACTCCAGTACCAGCAATTCACAACTGAGACCTGCACAGCGACACAATTTCCGCACGCAGCAGCAATACATCAACACAGTGACGCAAATCCGATGCCACAGTGCCTCGCGGTAGAAGTCCGACCAGTTCGGTACCGGCAATAAATGGGTCGGACGTGTCTTCCTGTCGCGAGCGACCGAAGTCCGTTGGGGGCGTCAATTGCTGGTTTCCTCTTTCAAAAAACCGTGTGTGTTTCAAGACCTCGGCCGGGCAGGACGGCCGGATTCAGGGTTATGTCCATGGCATCGAAATCGCACAGCAACAAAAGTTGCCGACAACGCGCAAGTTGGGCACCGCACACGCAAGCGCGCTCCTGTGACACACCCTACCGAAGCCGTACCATGGGCTTCAGCCCGTGCACACACCGCCGCCATTACCCATAAAATGAGGTGTTTGCGATGGCGTTCCGCTGCGGCACTACAAGGAATCGATGATTCTCCGCGAGCGATGCCCAGGGCTACGTTGTATATGGCCGTTGGCCAATTGGGTGGTCTGTTGCGTGGCGTGGTTCCTTGGGCGGTGCCCAAGGCTATGTTGACTATGGCCCTGACCAATCGGGGGACGCGAGTGGGGCATCGCCCCGCGGGCCGTTACCGCAGCAACAGCGGGTGAATGACGAAGCAACGGCCCCACCCCATACCCTGAAAAACACGGGGCATGTTCAGATCACGGTGCGTCAGCGATCGCAGCCTGACTGCCCGCCCTTGCCCCCACACAATTCCGCCTTCCCGAATTCCCATTGGGCTTGCTGGTTGCCACAATGCTGCGCAGGAGCCTTACCGATGACTGATGTGCACACACCCGCCCAGCGTTCTCACAATATGTCCCGCATTCGTTCCGGTCACACCCGTCCGGAACTGATCGTAAGATCTTTGGTGCATCGCATGGGTGGCAGATTTCGACTGCACGGGAAATCACTGCCGGGTAAGCCCGACATTGTCCTGCCCGGCAGGCGCAAAGTCATTTTTGTTCATGGCTGCTTCTGGCACTGTCACAACTGTCGCTATGGTCGAGTCAAGCCGGCGACGAATGCCGAGTTCTGGCGACAGAAACGTCTGCAGAACCAACAACGCGATCGCCGGCAGAAAAAGGCACTACAGGCTGCAGGCTGGGATGTGCTTGTTGTGTGGGAATGCTGGACACGACAGCCCGAGCAACGGCTGTTAATGGAACTGCAGCGATTTCTGAATCTGCAGCTTCGCAACAAATCAAGCTGACATCCGCATGTCACACCGCCATGGTTCCCGGAACTACTGGGGCAACTTCCGAGTTTCGCCGGAATCGTCGTCTGCACCTGAGAACTGAAACACAAACAGAGTCACCTGGTTCTGTGCTGCAGTCTGTGCCTGATCAGCCTTTGCCTGTTGTGACTTCTTTGAGCTGCCGGCCCCGCCGGCCCCCGGGCTCAGCTGAGCCTGCCCATTGGCACTTGCCACATACCCCGATGTTCTGCCCGACAGACTATAGAAATTCAGACGATCTGACTGTCTTGCCGGTGCGGACCTTGAAAGACTTTCGGATGCCGCAGGTTCGTCACGCACTGCAACATAGATTTCCCCCCGTGCCAGTTCTGCCTGAGTTGGTGATTCCAGTGAACGACGTACAGCCTCAATCAGTTCTTCACGGCTGGCACTGAGTATCCGCGAGGGATTCCATTCAGCAGGTGCACCACCAACAGCCATCGAAACGGCCTGTACCAGACTTTGCTGCAGCAGTGAATCTGACGTCAACACAACCCCCAGCCAATCCGGCATCTGTACCGGGGCCGTATCAGCCAGCAGCAACCCATGCTGCTGCAGGACACCCTGCACCTTGTCACGCACATCCTGCCGATCAGCAGCACCCACTTTGACCAGCACGACCTTCCAGTCTGGTGTTTTTGCCAGAGTCACGACCGGTTCAGCCAACGTTGCGCTGGCAGCACCGATTCCCGCAGGAGCCATTTGCTGTTGCAATTCAGGCGCAGCATCCACCAGCATTTGTTCCGCCGGTTGCGGACTGGCCACGCTGACTGCGTCAGACTCCGCGACAGCGGGAGCAGCCACAGCAGGGGCAGCAGCCACCGGACCTGCCGGTGCCGAGTTCTGCAGAAGATGGTCAGTTTGCATACGAACAGCTATCTGGCGAGGCTGATTCGTCTGGAACATCACGACCAATCCAAGCACCGCCGCAGTACTGACGACTGCTGCCAGTCGAGCCCAATAACGGCGTTTGCCGACCACCGGTGTCCTGATCAGCCACGGTACATCCGCCACTGCAGACTGAACCGAAACGATCGGCGCGGAAACTGTGGTCCGAGGCAACGAGCGAAGTGCCGACGTGACCTGCCGACAGCCGGACTGAAACTGCTGCGCCTGCAGCGGATACCGTGCAGTCAAATCACCAAGCAACTGCTGATCAGCAGCGGATAAAACCCCGTCGTGCTGAGCAGACAGCAGCTCAAATAATTGCTGCAATTGCGAATCTGAAGATGATGCAGACATGGGCAGATCGTTCGGCAGGATGAGAACGGAGGAAATACCAGGAGGGCTGGAGCCACTGCGCGCAGCGGACCCCCCTGGACTCGAGACGGTCAACCGCCGGGGAAAGTTCCTGAAAAACTCACAAAATGCAAAAAACGTGGCAAATCAAGGAAAAAAGAGCCGATTCCGACCGATTCTGACCGAAACCTGGGCCCCACGGATGCCCCTGAAGCGAAATTCCCCACCAGCCCAGGACCGGGCGCTGCCAACGGACTGACCGCCCGCCAGACTGCTGCACAACCAGCACTTACGGCGTCGGACGATGCCGCTCAATCGCTCGCAACACGATCGGATGCACCCGACCGTTCGTTGCCACCACGCCTTCATTCAATGCCAATGTCGATCCCTGCCGGAAATCCAGCAGCCGCCCGCCAATGTCTGTCACCTGACCACCGGCCTCCTGCACCAGCAGAACTCCACCCGCATGATCCCAGATCTTTTCCTGATAACCCTTTTTCGTTGGCAAACGCAGGTACAGATCCGCGTCGCCACGAGCCACAGCCAGATACTTGCACTGACTGTCCATCCGCAATGGTGACTTCTGCACTGCAAGGTCACCGGCAATCAATCCGGACCAGTCATGAGCACTGTGGCCGGACTCCACCGATTCGCAGATCACCAACTGCGCAGGATCAGCAGTCCCGCTGGTCCGAATCGCACTCGCCGACTGTTCAACACCAAACAACGGCTGCTGCCATGCACCATAGCCCCGGACCGCCCACGCCAGCACTCCATTTCCCGCACCCGGAAACTCCATGTTGGGGCAGCCCAGAATCCCCAGCTCAATCTGACCGTTCACAATCAGTGCGAGCGAAATCGCGTACTGTTCCTTACGCAGAAATCCCTTCGTTCCATCAATCGGATCAAGGGTCCAGAAGCGGGCCGAGTATTGCGAAGCACCGCCGTGATCAATCCAGTCACAGACATCATCCGCCGATCCCGACGCACCACTTTGCTCACACAGCGAAAGCACCTGCTGCAGAAAATCGGCGCCCGCCGGCTTACGCAACTCGGCCGCACCCTCCTCGCCGATCACCGGGTCCCCCGGAAACTCAGAACGCAGCAGGCGACAGATCAGAGCCTGACTGCCAAAATCGGCCACAGTCACCGGGCTGCTGTCCTGCTTCGACAGTGATTCCGTATTGATCGCTGACTGCACCTGACAACACAGTCCGGCCGCCTGACGAACCGCTCGCAAACCGATTTCCAGTTCCCGCTTCAATCCCTGATTCATATCTGAACTCTGTTCACCTGACTGGTGCCGCCGCCGCGGCAAATGAGATCTCAGCCTGCAAAGGCTGCGATGCCTCCGCCCGACGCACCTCCAGACGCACTCCATACGCCTGTCGCATTGCAACCTTCACACGCACAGACTCGCCACCCGCCGGCTCACACTCCACATCCGGAATCCCCGGCAGAGGCGGTGAAAACGGTATATGCACATGCGCTCGCTTCTGCCCCACCTGAAACCGCACTACCGCGGTTCCTTCAATATTCTCACCACCAAACTCGTCCTGCACTCGCTGCATCTGCACAGCATCCGCCGAATGCTGCACCGCTGTCAGACCGACAGCCCCTGCCTCTGAATCTGTCGAATCAGCGGCAATGTCATCGTCCTCACCATCACCAAACTCCGCTCGCAGGCGACGATCCAGATCCTGCAGACTGGCCTCGCTGGATGGCCGACCCGGTGCCGACACAGCAGGCGAAGCCGGGGCAGGAAGCGATGCTGATACCGGAGTCGGTGATACGGCCGGCAACGGAAATCGAACTGCCACAGATTCAGCCACTGGAATCGGCAACGGGGGTGCCTCAACATGCGAAACTGTGCTCTGCGGCTGCTGTGATGGTCCAGCGCCGTCGTGCCTGACAGACTGGGCTGTCCGCAGCACGTTCACAGCCGCCGTACTCACCGCACTCCCGGCCGCACTGATCGCAGAACGCACTCGACTCAATGTCCGACCAGTTCCATGAAACGGGTCAGTCCACGGATCACGCGCCTGCTCAGATCGATTCTGTGCAGCCTGTCGCCTGACGTCCGCCGAAGTTTCCCCGTTCGCTGCATCACTACCACCCGTCAGACGAAAAACAGTCCGCACCGCCAGACGTTCAAACTGCGTCTGCTCAGGCGCCACATTCATCGTCGCCAGAGTGGCATCCGTCACTAACCGCAGATAACTGCGGCGATCACGCGGCACTCGAAACAATTCCTCGGGGATCGGACTGAGAATCGCCAGTACACCGAACACCAGCACGCCCAGCGTCAGCCACGACTTCAACGGTGACGCCACCGGCATCAGATTCCAGGCAATGAAAGCCGGCGGGATCAGCGTCAGCAAA
This sequence comes from uncultured Planctomycetaceae bacterium, assembly GCA_963977705.1. Classification (GTDB taxonomy): domain Bacteria; phylum Planctomycetota; class Planctomycetia; order Planctomycetales; family Planctomycetaceae; genus SXXK01. The sequence goes on along the minus strand of CAXBSH010000112.1, from coordinate 2,190 downwards.
CCGCCGAAAAACAATCCCGCACTATCCTCAGCAGAGGATCTGCGCGGCGCAAACAGCAGCCAGCAGAACAATGACAGAATCGTCAGAAATCCCGTCAGCAGCAGGGCAGCCGGCTCCCACACTTCCGCACGAATCAGACCGTGCACACGAGCATAACGCAGCAGGGCCGCCAGCACCGCCAGCGCCACCCACGTCAGTAGCGCTGCAGTTCGCCGCGCCTGAATTCTGCGTCCACGCTGCACCGTCATCGACCGTCGGCCTCCTGCCCACCGCAAACTGAAACCCGAAACCCTAAAACTGCCAACACTTCGCAAAACCGCCAACCTACGGAGATTAGCACGATCTGCCAGCCGACTGCAAGGCTGCCAGATCAGCCACGGGTCAGCGAGAGAGTGTTTCTTTTGTAATCACATCCACGGCCGTTTCGCGATCCCTGACAGTTCCCTGCGCCGCCACACCGTCTCCCGGCGCTGACACACCCTGCAACAGTTCCAGAGCCGTTTCAATTCCATAGACTGCCAGCTGATCCCCATGCTGATCGGCCGTCACCAGAATCTGGCCGTCCAGAATCGCCTGTCGCACCGCTCCGATGTTATCAAAACCGGCGATTCTGACGTCCGTTCGCTCGGCAGCCCGCACCGCCGCAAGGGCTCCCAGTGCCATACTGTCATTACAGGCGAGGATCCCTTTAAGGCCAGGATGAGCCGTCAGCAGGGCAGCTGTCTGCTGATTGGCAATATCCATCTCCCACTGCGCGGACTGCGAAGCCACGACCTTCAGTTGAGCCTCAGTGGCGGCTTCCGTGAACCCCAGCTTCCGCTGCTGGCCGTTAAACGATGTCTCAAGACCTTCCAGAATCACAACCTCATCACCAACCTGCAGCGATTTCGCCAGCTGCAACCCCACGGCCTTTGCCCCCGCTCGATTGTCCGGCCCCACAAAAGGGATCTGCACCTGTTGTTCATGCAGCACATCCGTATCCAGCCGGTTGTCAATATTCACAACCACAATCCCGGCTTCGCAGGCTTTGCGGAGCACCGGTACGAGGGCTTTGGAATCGGCCGGAGCAATCACGATGGCCGACACCTGCTGCGCCATCATCTGCTCAACAAGTCCCACCTGACCCGCAAGGTCTGTTTCGTCCTGAATGCCATTCACAATCAGCTCATAATCGTCCGCATGGGCGGTCGCATGAGTCTTCGCGCCCTCAGCCATGGTCGCAAAGAATTCGTTCGCCAGTGACTTCATCACCAGAGCAATACGTGGCCGTTCTGCAGCGACCTGCGAACCAGTCGCAGACTTTGCCGAGTCACCTGCAGTGCCGTTCCCCGCAGTACCTGCTGAGGATCCCGATTCCGTACAACCCGCGATCAACCCCAGCAACACCAGTGCCAGCATCGACACTCGCCAACCCGTTGCCTCAGCACTGCACATATTCAGTCTTCCAATCGTGTTTCAGTGAGTCGAACAGCCGCAGTCGCCACATCCACCACCCGACTTTTCCGGAACAATCCCTGCGGCAGAAACCGGCTGCACGTGAATCACACCATGACCAGCCGCGGCCGCCAGCAGCGCAAGGCGAGTTGTTTCAGGGCCACGATCATTCAGCACATACAGAATCAGACGATCATCCAGAGTATGTTCAAGATCAATGATCTGCAGCTGCAGCTTCCAGCCGGCAGCCCGCTGCATCCACGCTGCAAAGGACTGATCGGCAGCCTGCCTGCGCTGCTGCACCGACAGATGATCTGTTGAGGACATCAGCCGCAGCACTCGTCCGGTTAACTGCTGGTCCGTCACACCCTGCGTGGCACGAGCGGTGAGAGCCTGCAGCACAACTGCGGCCTCTGTACCACGCTCTGTGGTCACCACGATTTCCTGATCACGCGTCGGAACTTCTCCGGTACCGCCAAATCGCGCAACCTGTGGCACAAGCCCATAACGAGCCAGCACAACCCAGTCCACCGCGTCTGCCGCAGCAGCCCCGGACTGCTCAGCCCCCGTCAACTCTGCAGCCTCCAGCAGCTCGGTCAATTCAGCAGAACAACCGTCGGAGAACGACGTACTGGTGCGATCAATCATAAAACGTAAGCAGTTGCCGAAGAATGCAGGAAGTATCCGGGAACGAAGTTGTGACCCCGGATCGTACTCGGCTGGATTGCGGGAATCCAGACAGTACCGGCTTGTTCC
>CAXBSH010000111.1:0-14269 GCA_963977705.1 uncultured Planctomycetaceae bacterium | reverse complement strand
GGTCGTAGCATGGGCTTCAGCCCGTGTCGTCCACCGCGTTCAAGCCCCCCAAAGGCGAGCCATTAGCGTCAGCTGACGCGTGTTGTTCTTCGCCCACAACCGTAGCCCGAGCATTCCTGCTCGGCCCCGTCCATAAGAAACACTGGGGATTTGAATGGTGACGCGAGGTTTGTGTCCGGGCTGAAGCCCAGACTACGACTTTTGTCCCTCGCGTCATTCCTGCGCGGCCGCCTTTTGCTCGCACAAAGCCGCCACGCGGCGCACGTTTGCCCGTCGCTCAGGCATTCCGTGAGCTGATAACCACTCAGCTAACGGGAGCCTCGGCATCGTCACCGAGCTGGTGCTCGGTGGTCGTAGCATGGGCTTCAGCCCGTGTCGTCCACCCCGTTCAAGCCCCCCCACAGGCGAGCCATTACCGTCAGCTGACGCGTGCTGACGCAAGCACTATGTCACCCAGCCGACGGTCAGTGGGCCCCGACGGAAACAGGCGAAGGTGCCTCTGTGACTCACACCCCCCGTTTTCAAACCAACGACCCGCCCAACGCCAACATCGCGGCGCCGTCAGCCTTTTTCACGCAACCATGTCCCGATGCTGAACAGGCAGATTCCTACCACCAGCGATACTGGCATCACGATCAGACGAAACCCGAAAAACAGCTGAAAAATGATGATCGATGGCAGCAGTGCCAGAGTAATCAATTGCAGAATTAATCCCAGAGTATGTCGCATTGGTCGTCCCCGTTCCCCCGTTCGTCACACCCCAGAATCACGTGGCCACAGGATCGTTCCCCGACAGCACTCTTCTGCCGGCCCTTCCAGTTCCAGCTGCAAGTCGGCCCCCAACAACACTCGCAATAATCCGCCGGCCATCTGCACCTGAACCGCATCGGTATCTTGCAGGTGCCCGACGGATACCGCCGCAACTGCAACGGCACAGGCCCCGGATCCGCAGGCCTGAGTCTCCCCTGAACCACGTTCCCACACTCGAACCTTCGCCATGTTGGCTGACACAACATCCGACAGCTGCACAAACTCAACATTCGTTCGATTCGGGAATGCTGAATGACGCTCAATCCGCGGCCCCAGTTGCTCAAATGGCAGATTAGCCAGTGATTTCACGAAAAATACAGTATGCGGATTCCCCAGGGACACATGCAGCGGTTGCCCGATCAACCCGGGCACATTCACATCCGGCAACTCAATCGGACGCACGCAGGCCTGCACACCAACCGCATCTTGCAGCACCTCCGGTCGACCCACACCAATCCTGACCACACCACGCCGCAAAGCCGGCTCGGAACCGATGATCTGCACCGCAATCAGACGATTGGCCATCACAATCTGAAAGCTGCCTGCAGCTTTACCCGTCTGCTGCAGCCACAACGCCATACAACGCAGGGCATTCCCACACAACGATCCTTCGCTGCCATCCGCATTGAACATGCGCATTCGCGCAACAGCGGCAGGCACATCTGACGGCAGCATCAGCACCAGACCATCAGACCCCGCCGAGCGATGACGGTCACTGATAAACCGAGCCAGTGCCGGAGGATCAGCGGGAATCGCATGATGGAAGCAGTCAAGGAATACGTAGTCATTACCGCAACCGTGCATACGCACATACGATAACTCTGATGCGGCTTCACTGACTGCCTCACTCACAGCCTGGCCCCCATACTACTCCAGCTCATCCGCAGCCGGAGCTGTCTGTTCACTGAGCGTCCAGCGCAGATAGGCCTCAAGCAGACCGTCAATGTCTCCATCCAGCACGTTGGTCGGGTTACCCACCTTCATGCCACTGCGCACGTCCTTCACAAACTGGTCCGGATACAGCACGTAGTTTCGCACGGTCAGGCCACCAAACCCAATCTTGCTTTTTTCGCCATGGCGAGCAGCCACAGCGGCTTCACGCTTGTCCAGTTCGATCTGGTACAGCTTGGCGGTCAGCATTTTTCTGGCCAACGCGCGATTCTGATGCTGGCTGCGTTCGTTCTGACAGGCCGCTACAACACCCGTCGGAATGTGCGTCAGCCGCACCGCCGACTCCGTCTTGTTTACCTTCTGACCACCAGCACCGCCCGAACGATACTTGTCCTCGCGAACGTCCTTTTCCCAGTTGATGTCGATTTCAAAACTGTCGTCAACTTCGGGCACAACATCGACACCCGCGAATGACGTGTGTCGTCGCCCGGCCGAGTCGAACGGACTGATGCGAATCAAACGATGATTGCCCGTTTCCCCGTGCAGGTAACCGTAGACGTAGTCCCCTTTGATCAAAAGCGTTGCGTTACGAATGCCCGCCTCTTCAGCCGGAGAAACGTCCACTTCTTCCACCTGGAAGCCACGTCGCTCGGCCCACCGCGCGTACATCCGCACCAGCATCTGAGCCCAGTCGGCCGAGTCCGTGCCACCTTCACCCGCCTGAATTGTCACGTAAGCGTTGGACGCATCTTCAGGCCGCGACATCGTTGTCTGCAGCTCAACCTTATCCACCTCAAGTGCCAACCGATCCGCTGCAGCCTTCAACTCAGACAGACTGTCGCCACTGGCATCGTCTTCGGCAAACTCCATCAGGACCTGCAGGTCATCGCCGGATGACGCAAGATCCTTCAGAGGTGTCGTGACGGACTTCAACTTCCGCAGCTCATCCATCACCTGTCGAGCACGTTCCTGGTCGCCCCAGAAATCACTGCCACTCATCCGATCATTGATTTCCTGAATTCGAGCCGTCTTGCCGCGCAAGTCAAAGACAGTCCTTCAGGTGAACGACGCGGCGAATCAACTCGTTGCAATGGCTGCGAAATTCCGGATCCATGATTGCGTGATATGCTTTCAATTAAGGACAAAGACGAGGAAGCAGTCCCCGCTGAGCCAGCACTCTAAGCTGTCGGATCAGCTCAGACAATTGCGAATCACAGGAAGGGCCTGTTCCACGGTGGAATTCCCGTCTCCAGAGACTTACGGCAGCTGTCGGTAGCGGATCTCTGAGATCAACTGCTGCTCCAAAGCCCGATCCCGCCCGACAGACACCCAGCGGGATGTCCCGGACTGGCCAACCACCTGACTGAGATCGCGACTCATGACCGTGGACTCCGGAAATGTGGCCCCGCCCTCGTAATTGGCCGCCAGCCCCGGAACGTCCTCCAGCTCCTTATCCACTCGCACAGTCAGCAGAGTTTTGCCGTTGTCACCCGGTTGCACACCAATGGTCACCTTGCGGCGAATCGACTGCAGACTGCTCTCGACCCGACTGGCCAGCCCCACGGAATCCGGATGCCACGGCTCCAGAACCCCAGAACCTGCCCGATATTGCGTCTCAATCACACCCTCCAGGCGGCTTTCTCGAGCCACCTGGAAATGATTGCGGTTCAGCACCATCACAGACCGCTGCCAGTAAAAATCCGCACTGGCAGGAGAAAACAACAGGCCCGAAACCTCAGAATGCGGCAGGGCAGGGCGGAGACCAGACAAACAACCGGCTACCAACAACAGACCTAAACTCAACACTGCCGTGTTCAGCCTGCCTGCCAATCCTGCTGATATTCGCGGTCGACGCTGCACGAAAGAATGCCCGTTCAAGGCTCTGACAAAGGAAATCCGCCACAGTGACAGTGTGACAGGACCAGAAAAATCCCTCAAGAGCGACTTTGCTGGCGACCCCGGAGTCTTCTCTGGAATGTCGGAACGCCAGGCTCCCACACGGCTTTCCTCGTCCCCACTGCTGCAAATCCAGCCGAAATTTCCAAATCTCGCCCCCAACAGTGCCTAGAATTGGCTGCCCGAATGCCCGCATTCCCGATTCGGCTGACGACCGACTCAAGCGGCTCAGTGTTTGTTCTCTGGCCCACCAAACCCACCAACTGGATCGGAAACTGCCATGCTGATCGGACTTCCCAGGGAGATCAAAAGCGACGAATACCGCGTGGCGATGCTGCCCAGCGGAGTTGAAGAACTGACTGCTGCCGGCCATCGCGTGCTCGTGGAACGCGGCGCCGGTGCCGGCAGCGGCATCGCTGATGAAGACTACGCAGCCTGCGGCGCGGAAATCGTCCAGTCCCACGCCGATGTGTTCGCCGCCGATGTTGTGATCAAGGTGAAGGAACCACTGGCAGCCGAATGGCCGTTGCTCCGCCGTGGACAGGTCCTGTTCACCTACTTCCATTTCGCCGCTGACGAAGAACTGACTCGCAATGTGCTCGAATCAGGTGTCACTGCCGTCGCTTACGAAACGCTGAAAGGACGCAATGGAGATCTGCCGCTGCTGACCCCCATGAGCGAAGTGGCCGGGCGAATGAGCATTCAGCAGGGTGCCAAATTTCTCGAACGACCTCAGGAAGGACGCGGTATCCTGCTGGGCGGTGTTCCCGGAGTTGAACCTGCACACATTGCCATCCTTGGTGGCGGAGTTGTGGGAAAGAATGCAGCCCGCATTGCCGCCGGATTTCAGGCCGATGTTGTTCTGCTGGACGTCAACGTGGAACGACTCCGCTACCTCGACGACATCATGCCGGCAAACGTCAATACCCTGTTCAGCGATCGCCATAACATTCGCGAGCAGTTGCGGAAGGCAGACCTGATCATCGGGGGAGTCCTGATTCCAGGCGCTCGCGCTCCCAGACTGGTGACCGCTGAAGATCTGCAAATCATGAAGCCCGGAGCCGTTGTGATCGATGTGTGCATCGATCAGGGCGGTTGCTTCGAAACCTCACGCCCCACAACGCACTCCGCACCCACCTACCTTGTCGATGGCATCCTGCACTACTGCGTCACCAACATGCCCGGAGCCGTGGGACGCACCAGTACTTATGCACTCTGCAACGTCACATTCCCGTACCTGAAACGCATCGTCAGCGAAGGACTGCCGGCAGCCTGCCAGCGCGACCCAGGACTAGCCGCAGCTGTCAATCTCCTGGACGGCCGCATCACCAATCAGGCCGTCGCCGAAACCTTCGGACTGCCACTGAGCAGTCTCTTCTAGTGACCAACCAGCTGCAACACCAACTTCAGCGACAAAATTCGTAGCCTGGGCTTTAGCCCGGGAACGAATGTCTCGTCACCCTCGAAATCCCCAGTGTTTTTTAAGGGATGGGGCCGAGCAGGAATGCTCGGGCTACATTTTGACATGGACGTCAACGCCCCTCGCCCACTGATTACTGCCCACTGATTACTGATTACTGCCCACTGATTACTGATTACTGCCCACTGACCACTGACCACTGACCACTGACCACTGACTATCCCTTGCAGAGTTCCTCGAACTTCTTCCGCTGCTCAATCAGCGCAGCGACCTTGTCCGCTGGATTGCCACGCGCTTCCAGCAGGATCCATCCCGTATACTTCACTCGCCGAAATAAGTGAAACAACTGCTGCCAGGGATAGTCCGTGCCCGTCAACTCACGCACATGCGCCGTTGCGCCAAAACGGCCAGACACAAGCCCAAAATTGTGCTCCAGACCATCACCCTTCAGATCCTCAGCATTTGAGTTCCAGCATACGGCGACGTTGGGATGAGTCGCCACGTCAAAGATCGCCTTCATCACCGGCAATTCACTCGTCCCGGACCCATGCACTTCGACCCTGATCTGCTGGCCATACTGCTGACCATAAGCGGCCACCTCGTTCAGCGCCTTCCCAATCTGCTCAATCGTCTTCTCACGAGGCACGTCCTTCACAAAGCTGTTCGGCTTCACCTTCACACCCGAACCGCCACAGTCATGCATCAACTGTATGTACTGCTTTGTCAGCTCAATGTTGGCCTTGACTTTGTCAGCATTGTCTTCATGAAACTGTGCGTTCGAACCGTAGCCCACCAGAGTCACTTTGCTGGATTCGAAACGGCGCCGCACCTCCAGCCGAGCTGACTTCGACAACGCCGGCTCAACCGCATGCTTGTGCTCGGTGCGCAGCTCCACACCGCCAAGCCCGGATCGCTCGCACGAATCGATCACCGTGGGCAGATCCATGTCCTGCCCCCACAGATAGGTCACCAGACCAAACTTCATCTGACTGGCCGGCAAGGTCTCGTCAGCTGCCCTCATCCGGTCAGCGGTTGCCAGAACCGCACCACCTGCCACCGCTGCCAGAAACGCGCGTCGATCCCCGGACATCAATAGACTCCCCGCTGTCAGATCGAAATAGATTGGTCTGTGAGCATCAGCCGGTGCGTGAACATTTCGGCCCCGAAATATCAGTTCTCCATCACTTCCTTTTCCTTGGACGCCGCTTTTTCGTTCACGCTGTTCTCATACTTCTTCGTCAGATCCTGCACCTGATCCTTGGTCGCCTTGCAATCGTCCTCAGCCATCGTCTTCTCTTTTTCCGCCGTGTCAGCGTGCTTGTTGGCGTCACGCCGCACGTTGCGGATTGCCACTCGAGCCTCTTCGGCAAGTTCTTTGATCCGCGACGCCATCTGCTTGCGACGCTCAGTTGACAAAGGCGGCACATTCAACCGAATCACTCGCCCGTCGTTATTCGGCACCATGCCCAGTTCACTGGCAATGATTGCACGAGCTATGTTATCCAGCGTCGTCGCATCAAACGGACGAATCAGAATCTGCTGCGGCTCGGGACAGCTGATGTTCGCAATCTGCTTAAGCGGTGTCGGCGAACCGTAATATTCAACACGCACAGAATCCACCAGCCCCGGGTTCGCACGCCCCGTCCGAATGCCCTTCAAAGCATTCATCAGGACATTGACCGCCTTCTCCATGCGCTCTTCAGCATCCAGCAGAATTTCGTCCTGATCCATAACCCACCCACTTCTCACTTGAACACAAAAACTGAACAAAAGAACACAACCAAGGAGCACGTCGCGACCGTGACACGGGCAACGCGACGACCGCTGTGCCGGGATATTAGCAAATTGGAGCGACCTGCACAAACACGCACGGACAGTGGCCAAACGCCTGCTTTTCCCGCACGGAGATCCCCCCTGCACAAAAATCTACCACCTTCGCAGCCAAAAAATGCATGCCCGCCTTGACATCAGCTTTCCCAAATGGGAGATTAGCTTAAACCAATAGTGGAAAAACCGATCCAATTTCAGACGGGATTTTTCCACGTCAACCTCAACGCAGCGTTTGTTCAGTCGTTTATCGCCTGAATGAGCACGCTAAGGTAATCACTGCACTCAGTACGGCACTCAGTGTTGAAATAAATGGCACTTGTGTTCGGGTGTTGGGCGGGATTTCGGGGCGACTTCTCTATTTTCTGTTCTGGTGTCATAACGAAACGTGCCATGGGCATCAGGCCTTGAAGACCGAAGCATCGTTGGTGATTGTTTGTTTTTTCTGAAGATCCTCACTGCTGTTGGAAAGTTCTGAAAGATTTTGGCTGGTGGTTGGCGCAGAAGTTGCTACCCAGTCATGTACACGAACGGCCTGCAAGTTGTCTTTTGTTTTCATCCCACAATTGTTCGTGGGAAGGATTGTTTTGTGGTTTTGTTCTGAAAAGGGGAATTCGCATGAAGAAATGGAGTCGCAGCGAAGTCAGTTCGAAGCGTGGCTTTACGCTCATCGAACTGCTCGTGGTAATCGCCATCATTGCCATCCTTGTGGCATTGCTGCTGCCTGCCGTTCAGCAGGCTCGCGAGGCAGCTCGCCGCACACAGTGCAAGAACAACATCAAGCAGTTGATTCTGGCACTGCACAATCACCACGACGTGAAGAATCGCTTCCCCGTGGGTACAAGCATTGGCCGAAACTGGTGGGCCAGCATGACCACCTCGCCAACGTTCTATGATGACCCGCCGGGTGGATATGCAACAACGGCCACAGGCGCAACGTCGTCCTACCCTCTGGAAGGTCCCTGCTACACATGGGCTTTCTACATTTTCCCGTACATGGAACAGACGAACATTTATCAGCAGATGGATCCCACCAAGCTCAGCGGTGCATGGCCATGGTGGTACATGATGACCGACGGGAAGGCATTGGTTGGAACCGTTCTGCCGGCCTTCATGTGCCCATCTGACCCCAACGCATCCAGCCCATGGGTCGATCCAGGTAACGCCCTCTACAAGGCTGCGGTCAGCAGCTACCTTGGCGTCATCGGCACACACACCTACAAGGTTGCACCGACTTCAACATTCGCTGACCCTCGCGGTGGCAGCCACCTGAACCGTATTGGTCAGGACGGCATGCTGTACGTGAACTCCAAGACCAACTTCCGGGACGTCACCGACGGAACATCCAACACCGTCATGATCGGCGAACGCTGTGTACCGGACGGTAAAGAGTATGGCTGGATCGTGGCTGCCTGGGGTGCCGATGGCTATGGCTTCGGCGTTGCCGACTGCCTCCTTGGGATGGAAGAACGCATCTCCGGACTCGGTGCCGCTCCTTCCTACTTCAAGCCAGGAAAGAAAACGAACCTGAATGATATGTTCCACTACTGGAGCAATCACGCGGGTGGTGCTCAGTTCGGCATGGTCGATGGCTCAGTTCAGTTCCTGAACTACAGTGTCGACAAGTCTGTCATCTACGGTCTGGCTTCACGTGGTGGAAACGAAGTCTTCCAGGCATTCTGAGGCTCATGTGACCTCATGTCGCGTGGCAATTCGAACTGCTGCCGCACATCCGTGCGGCAGCTTTTTTCAGTAAGCTGACGTTTGAAAAACGGAGTTCTGCAGATGATTTCACGAATTCTGATCATGAGCGGTATGCTGATGATTTTCTGTTCAGTGTCTGGTTGTGGTGGCGGCGAGCCAACTGCAGCGGACAATGGTACACCGGCAACCATGGAAGACGGTGGTCAGGCCCCGCCGGCAAAGCCAACTGGCGGCGGAGCAGGAAAGGGCCCAGGGGCCCCGGCTGACAAGTAGTCGAGCATCAACGCTCTTGTGCCTGTAACGAAAAAGGCTGCAGATCCAGGATCTGCAGCCTTTTGCTTTGACAGCCAGTTACCTCACCATTTCATTTGCACCGCACCGGCGCCCTGCCTGAGACACCACGTACCGGCCGTCACACCCCCAATTCGTTCGGTCACACCGTCAGGCCAGTCAATCTCCAACTCATACGGCCCAGCATTCAGTCCCCCCAAATGCAACTCAGCGGAATTGGCAGACTGATAACTGCCACCACCAACCAACTGTTGCCATAACGTCGGCTCCACCCCCACCACTCGCACCCGAACTCCCACCGGCGTCCGACCACATGTGACGCCCACCAGACGCAACACCAGAGACCCACCAACGGCCTCAGACTCGTTCCGCAACACCGCCGAACTGTCCAGTTGATTCGCCGCCACAACATCCAGCCGACCATCTCGGTCCAGATCACCTGTCGCCAGTCCACGCCCCAGAAGCGGCTTCGCGAAATATGGTCCTGCAGCCCCACTCACCTCCCGAAATGTCCCATCACCCCGATTCTGAAACAGCTGCGATCGCATCCGATACGACTGCTCAGCGTCAAACCACGTGCGATCGTCCACATGACCATTCACCACCAGCAGATCATTCCAGCCATCATTATCAGCATCCAGCCCGCTGACACCAAACCCAAGGAAATTCAGACTGGGTAATCCCAGCAATGACCGTCGCGTCCCATCCTCAAACAATAACAACTCACCCTGCGATCGATTCACATACAGCGTATTCGTATCCCGGTAGAAATGAGTCAGAAACAAATCCGTCCGGCCATCCCGATTGAAGTCTTCCGCCGCGATCCCCATGCTTGCCTGACCAAAACCCTCATAGTTCACCGCCGCACTGGCCTCCGTCGCCACGTCCCGCAACCGCAGTCCACCTGCACCATCGTCCTCAGATACCAACAGAAAATTGGGCTGGCCATCGTTCGCCACATACACCTCCGCACCTCGATCACCGCCCAGATCACAGATCACAACACCCAGAGCTTTTCCGGGAAACGCCGCCTGCACGACACTCGAAACGTCCTGCCAGCCCCCCGCTCCATCCGACAGATACACCGCATCCGGCACTCCACGGAACATGGCCGGAGTACATCCGGTGTAGCCCCCCGGAGCCTTCGGTTCCGGACACAGCAACGGCTGCTCTTCTGAGACATCCAGATAATTGGCCACATACAGGTCCGGATGCCCGTCCGAATTCAGATCCCCAAACGCCGCACTCGAACCCCACAACCCACAACGTGTCCCCGTCAGCCCGGCCTGCTCTGTAAATGTCCCGTCCCCATTGTTCTTCCAGAACTGATTGCCACCCACTGCCGTCAGATACAAATCTTCAAATCCGTCGTGATCCACATCCGATACCGCACACCCACAGCAAAACCCCAACTGCAATAAACCGGACTCCACACTCCGATCCTCAAAACTCAACTCCACACGATGTCGGTTGCGAAATAAACGCCCCGGAGTCGCCCCGCGATCCAGCCGCGTCGGTAACACACAGCCATTCGTCATGAATACGTCCAGCCAGCCATCAGCGTCCGCGTCCAGAATCGCTGCACCACCCCCGTTCACCTCCAGAATCCGCCGCTGCCCGCGCATGTCGTCGTTACGCACAAACGCAAACCCGGACTCCGAACCCAACTCACGAAAACGAATCCCCGCTGCGGCTGTACCCACAGTTCCGGCAGAACCGGCTTCTACAGCACCCGCCTCTGCAGCACGCCCCGCGCTCGCCTGACCACCACCACCTAAAGCCTGCAGAATCTGCTCCCGCTCCTGCTCAGTCTGCTGTTCCGCTCGATCTGCAATTGTCCCCGTAGATCGCTCACTGGAACAACCGGCCGAAAAACAGGCAGTCGCCAGAACAATCGCAGCACCGCCCACTGTGCCACGCACCAGCACTCGCTGCCGCCTCTGCTTACTACGCAGTTCGCTCATCGCCGCTGCTCCTGTCGCCCCTGCATTGTTCGTTCACCCAACTGAGCCAGTTGCTCCAGATCTTCTGCCGCCTGCGACAATTGTAACTCACGAGCCGTTGCAGCGGCCACTCGTAAGGCAGCAGGCGTCTGCAACTCCGCCTCGCCCAGTGTCAATCGCAGCTCTGCCAGACGTAACGCCCGCTGCTGCAGACGCACTCGGTCCGACTCACGACCCAACTCACCATAAGCCCGCGCTAAACCCTGACAATACAAAGGATTCGTCTCATCCGCACGCAACAGCACTTCAAAATATCGAGCCGACTCCGCCCAGTCCTGCCCCAACGCCGCAGCCTCAGCTCGCATTTGAGTCAATAGCCACGGCTCACCCACCGCATACTTCGGAGCTGCCTGCAGCAACCCGCGAAATCCCGCAAGATCCTGCATCTCAAACCGACACTCCAATGCTGCTGCCAGCACACCCGGATCCTCCGGATTCATCGTCGCCGCTGCATCGATCAACCGCCGAGACTCGTCAACCGCTCCCGCACCCAGCAAATACCTCGCATGTGCTGCCAATAGTCGGGCATCATCAGGAGTCTGCTCAAGAAATTGCTGCAGTCGCTGATTCTGCTGTGCCGTTCGCCATGCCAATAACGCTGGAAAATACAACTGCTTCGTCAGCAATGGCTCAAGTAACCCGGCCTTTCGCAGTTCAAGCAACTGAACCTGACGCTCCTCAAAACGAAACTGCAGCGACAATAAAAAGACCAGCAGCTCACGCGCAGTCCGCAAATCAGACTCAACGCCCCGACTACGCTCACCCCACTCCCGCAGAACACCCTGCACCGCCTGCTCTGCACGCCCCGCCAGATTCAGACGCAGACAAAACTGAGCTGTTAACAGACCAGCCCGCAACCCAGCCTGCGGATCCGCAACCGGAACCTGCTCCGCACACGCCAGTGCCACTTCCACTCGACCACGCCGAGCAAGATTCTCAGCCAGCATCAACAGCAGTTCACTGCGTTCCGGCTCACGTCGCTCCGCACGACGAAAATCGCCCTCCGCTCGCTGCACTTCCTCAGCCGTCACCGCCGCCGGTATGCCTCGGTCACCCGCCCACGGCCACCACCAGAAACCACCGGAAAGCAGAAACACTGCAGCAGACACCAGCCACCAGAGCAGTCGCCGACGCACCGGCGAACTGGCCAACGTCTCAGTCGGAATCGGCGCCTCACGCTTCATTCAACAGCCCTCGCTGGCAATCACTCGCTGTACAAAAACTCGTTCCCACCGATCAATGCCTGGCTCACATTCACAAGAATCTGCCGCACCACATCCGCTGCTCGCCCCTTGCCAGCGCCCGTCAGCCACTCACCCTGCTCCGACACAAACGCACTCACTGCCACCCGCTCCTCCGCCGTCAGTCCTCGCCCCAACGCCAGTCGCCACGCCTCTGTCAATGCTGCCGGTAATAACCCAGGATCAGTCCCCGGAGCCACCACTGCTGACTCACTCTTCCACTCACCCAGTCTGGCACCATCCGCACCCACCAGACCCAGAACCACCGGCCACGCAAACGAATCCGACTCCACCGTCGAAACACAATCCACCACCAGATCAAGAACCTCGCCCGTCTGCACAGCCAGATTCGCCACTGGCGTTTCAACAGATCCCGAAACCACCGTCCATTCGTGCAACACACCATGAACACTGCTTACCAGCCGAGCTCGTACACCGTCGCCATTCGCCGCCGGACGACTCAACGCACCCGACACCGACAATATCCCACTGGCAGGCACGTGAAATCGTCGGATCGCAGCGTGCTCGGCATCCCCGGGATGGCCCCCCTGAGCATTCACCAGAACCCAGCCACTCTGCGGATCCGGCAACGTCGCACCCGCCTGAAAACTGCTGCCCGTCCAGAATCGCAATGGCTCATAGTTCACCCACTCGCTGCTCTCCGCATCCTGTGTCCCGGTCGCCGTAGCGCGCTGGGCTACCACCTCTTCAGCAGTACGCACTCGCCCCGTCCCCACTTCCCATACCGTCATTCGCGGCAATCGCACTTCCACCAGCGGATCTTCGGCACTGGCAAAACCACCTCGAGCCACCGCACGACGCAACGCCGCATCCGCCAGTTTCTCCGCACCGGCCAGGGCAAACTGACTGTTCATCATCAGCAGTGCCTGCGGGGCTGAATTCGTTACCGCACGCCCCGTACAGTTCAGCTCCATTACGGGAGCATCAAAGGCGGCCAGCATCGCCAGCGGCTGACTGCGACGCACCTGCACGTACACACTTCTGCGGCCCGAACTGTCAGCCTCTACAACCTGCCCCGTATCGTCCGCCTTCACCCCTACCGGCGCTCCACCAGACTGCAGATTCAACTGCCCACCCACGGCCAGAATCGAATCCCGCACAACCTCAGCGTCCAGTCGCAGCAGTGGCTTGCGCCAATACAGCTGATTGTTCGGATCAATCGCTGCCATCTCCGCCTGCTCCACGCCAGACTGACGATACACGGTCGACAGCAGGATCTGCCGATGCATTCGTTTCCACGTCCAGCCACCCTCCATGAAATCAGCCGCCAGCCAGTCCAGCAGCTCCAGCTGCTGCGGTTCTGCCCCAAGCCGCCCGAATTCACCCGGAGTCGAAACAAATGTCCGCCCGAAATGATGCAGCCACAGTCGATTCATCAGCACACGCGCCAGCAGCGGATGACGACCACTCGTCAGCCACTTCGCATACGCCAGACGACGACCGCTGGTTGGTAAAGACGGATCATCCACGGGAATCTCGGGAGCCTCTGTAAACAGAGATGCTGCCTGCAATTCACCCGGTGTCACCGCCTCCTTCGGCTGCCCGAATTCCCCGCGATGAAATCGATGCGATGCCGGCAGATGACCGGCCGGTTCCATCACAGTTCGCAGGAAGTTCTCCACCGGCTTCTCGGCACGAATCGCCGCGATTCGCTCGTCATACTTCTTCAGATCATCCGCCGCTGCCTGGTTATACTGATACAGCACCCCAGGCGAAATATTCACCGCTGGATAGGCCTTCAGCAGAGCCTGCTGCTCCTCAGTTCGCTTGTCACCAGCTGTCTCATACGCCAGCTTCAATTGCCCCCGCAGCGGCTCGGCATACTTCGTCAGCTCCTGCTCCAGAGCCGCCCGCAGATACTCTGCCTCCTTCACGCCACGCTCACGACCGACCTCCGCTGCACGCGTCTCAACTTCCGCTGCCTTTGCCCGATCCGCACTTGTATACAGCGATACCTGACGCTCCGCAGGTGTCTTCCAGTTCTGCCAGTCCAGAGCCGGATCAAACACCGCCCGCAGACGATAATAATCCACCTGAGATATCGGATCATACCGATGATCATGACACTGAGCACACCCGACCGAAAGCCCCAGCAACGAAGTACTGACGATCTTCAGCGTATCCGCGATGGTCTGATTTCGAGCAGCCGGTGAATTATCACCACT
>CAXBSH010000110.1:0-14328 GCA_963977705.1 uncultured Planctomycetaceae bacterium | reverse complement strand
GGGGTCCGGACAGTCGAATGTGTCGAGAAACGGATTCCGTCCTCCGCGAGGCACAAATCTGTAGATTGTACGGCGCCAGCCGACATCTCCATTTTCGACGAGAGGGTCGTAGAAATTACTGCCCTTGAATTTGAAGTGTCGCATATCTCGATAGCCACGCCCGCCGACAGTGCGATCCAGCAGACCGGCGGAACACAACATCGCGTCTCGCAGCGACTCAGCTTCCAGCCGCTGCGGAGTGCGTCGGTAGAGCAGGCGATTGTCGGCATCGATCTGACGCCCATCGGGACGCGGCATTGAGGCCTGTTTCCATGTTTCTGATGTGACGATCAGGCGGTGCAGTGGCTTGAGCAGGAAACCACCGCGACGGAATTCGCCAGCCAGCCAGTCCAGCAGCTCGGGGTGACTGGGGCGGCCGCCGTTGAACCCGAAGTCCCCGGGGGTGGTGACCAGTCCCTGTCCGAAATGGTAGTGCCAGACTCGATTGGTCATGACGCGCGCGAACAGTGGGTTGTCAGGGTTGACAATCCAGTTGGCGAGGGCCGTTCGACGATCGTGGTCGGACGAGTTTGGGGCGAGGCTGAAGTCTGATGATGCGCCTTGCACTGCCTGCAGTCCGGCAGGTGCCACCACCTCGCCGCGCTGTGAAACGTCACCTCGCTTCAACAGGTGAGTGATGCCGGGATCGGCCGAGACGCAGGTGTACATCGATGATTGTTGCTGTTCGCGCAGGTTGCGGCGAGTGGCTTCAGCAGAGGCACGCTGCTGATCCAGTTTCTGCAGCAGCGTTTTCTGTTCGGCGGTCATGGCAGCCAGCAGCTCAGCCTGCGGGATGCTGAAGGCACCGCGAGCAAAAGCGGAGGCCGCAACTTCATCAGCCGTCAACGCACGATCGTAAAACTGGACTCGATCAAGACTGCCCTGTAGCAGACGGTTGCCCCCCGGGGGACCATGGCGCAGTCCGAAGATGAGCTGCGAGGAGCCGGCTGCCCAGGTCTGCAGGTCACCCGGACGATAGGGGGCACCATAGGGCAGACCCTCGCGATATCCGACAATCGTCCCATCCTGCTGGTAAACAATCGCCACGTGCACAAAACGTTCGGTGGCTTCTGTTTCATCTGGTCCATTGAACGGCGATGTGCGGACGAAGCCATTGCTGCCTGCCATCCAGCGACGTGGTTCACGCTCGCCAAAGACGATGGCGTCGAACAGGACACCGTCAGTTGTCTGCAGGCTGATGGCGCCGCCCCCGCCCTGCTCCAGCGTCGCAAGGCGAACCCACGCTTCCAGCGTTTTCTCGCGGATTTCGCGAGCAATCGGTGGAGTTTCAACAAAGGATTCAGCGCCGTTCAGCTGCAGACTGCCGGCGACGATCTGTGCGGAACCGCGAGCTGTTCCGTGCAACTGTCCGATGCTGTCCCGCAGATCTCCATCAAACTCCCAGGCCGCCATGGGCTGCGGTGGAATGGTGGCGGCTGGCTTTCCGGCACGGCGTTTGGCAATGACGGCTGCTGTGATCGGGGCCAGCAACTGTTCACGCTGCTGTGCCGCAGATACCAACGATGCTTCTGCCTGCTGCAACTGCTGCTGCTGCCCCGGACTAAGTGGAGTCGGCAGGTCGCGAGTGCCATGCCGGACTCCTGCGAGTGCCGCTGCGAACGCATAATACTCGCGCGCTGTGATCGGGTCGAATTTGTGATCATGGCAGCGCGCACAGTTGACTGTCAGTCCAAGGAAAGTCTGTCCGACGGTCCCTACCAGGTCCTCCATTTCATCCTGAGCCATGGACTGCCGCATCCGTTCACTGGAGGGCAGTGTTGTATTGTGGGCACCTGCCACGAGAAATCCTGAGGCCGCCGCAGCAGCGGGATCCTGTGGCTGCAGCAGGTCTCCGGCAATCTGCAGTCGCACAAACTGATCGTAGGGCAGATCCTGATTGAAGGCATCGATCAGCCAGTTGCGGTAGGGCCACGCATTGTCGCGAGGTTCATCATATTCGAAGCCGTTGCTTTCGCCGAACCGGACCACATCCAGCCAGTGACGTGCCCAGCGTTCACCGTAATGCGGTGACTGCAGCATGCGATCAACCAGATGTTCCCACGCATGCGGACTATTGTCTGCCAGGAATGCAGTGACGTCAGCTGGATCCGGTGGCAGTCCCAGCAGATCGAACGACAGGCGTCGAATCAGGGTGCGGCGATCGGCCTGTGGTGAACGCTGTAAGCCCTGAGCCTGCAGACGGGCGTCGATAAATGCATCGATCGGATGCAGGCCGTTCTCTGTGGGAGCTGAGATTTCAGGCAGCGGCTGCAATGACCACCAGTCGAAACCGGCGCGAGTCTCACTGGAGTAGCGAAATGGATCGATGGGTTCGGTGCCCCAGTGAGCCCCCGCTTGAATCCAGTTGGCCAGCTGTTTCTGAACAGCTTCGGACAGGGGCTGCTCTGGCGGCATTTCATGCTTCAGGATTCGCTGCAGCAGGAGACTATTCGAGGGCTGATCCGTGTTGAAGGCCGTTCCGGACTGACCACCTTTCAGAAGTCCTGCTCGGGTCGTCAGATTCAGGCCTGCTTCGGGATCTTCGGAGCCGTGACAGCTGAGGCAGTGGGCAGCCAGCAACGGAGCGATTTGTGTATCAAAATCATCGGCAGTGGCAGTTGTGTCCTGAGCGATTGTGACCGTTGGAAAAATACCGGTCAGCAGCAGAAGCAGCATAGTGCGTAAGCTGGATGCGGTGCTGAACAGGCAGAGCAAGCGGGACATGGCAGGAAATCCGAGCAGAGCCGAGGCAGGGAGGACAGCAGGAAACTGCGGCGACAGTCTAGCAGAAATCGCAGCAGAACATAAGCTGGCGGCATTTCGGATGCGGGCGGCTGTTGACGCGGGCCGGTTGCTGGCGTGGTCAATTGCTGGTGTGGTCAGTCAGCCAACTGATGGTAACTGCGGTACCAGTCTACAAATCTCTGCACCCCGACTTCGATGGGAGTATCGGGCCGGAAGCCTGTGGCGGCCTGCAGGGCGGTGATATCAGCGCAGGTCGATTCGACATCACCGGGCTGCATCGGCAGGAAGCGTTTTTCGGCGGTACGCCCGATCGACTGCTCTAATGCTTCGATCAGCCGCAGCAGTTGCACAGGCTGGTTGTTGCCGATGTTGTAAACCCGATACGGGGCTGCAGTACCGGACTGCTGATCGGCCAGCGGCTCCGTCGACTGTGGGATCAGGTCATTGGTCCGAATCACGCCTTCCACGATATCATCAATGAATGTGAAGTCACGCTGCATCCGACCATGGTTGAAGACATCGATGGGACGTCCGGCAAGGATGGCTTCAGTGAACAGCCACATGGCCATATCCGGTCGTCCCCACGGGCCATAGACTGTGAAGAATCGCAGTCCGGTTGTGGGCAGGCCAAACAGGTGGCTGTAGGTATGAGCCATCAGCTCATTGGCTTTTTTGGTTGCGGCATACAGACTGACTGGATGATCGACTCGATCTTCAACCGAAAACGGCGATTTTCGATTGGCGCCGTAGACAGAACTGGAGGAAGCGTAGGTCAGGTGACCAATGCGATGATGGCGACAGGCTTCCAGAATATTGACAAATCCGGTCAGATTGGAATCAGCATAGGCGTGCGGATTGGTCAGTGAATAGCGGACGCCAGCCTGAGCGGCAAGGTGAATAACGGAATCAAAGGAATACTGCTGGAACAGCAGTTGTATCCCGGCGCGGTCCTCCAGCGCCAGTTTCTGGAATGAGAATCCGGGCTGACTAGTCAACTGGGCCAGTCGATCCAGCTTCAGCTGTGGCCGGTAATAGTCATTCAGGTTATCAATTCCAACGACCTGATCACCGCGTGCCAGCAGGGCTGCGGACGTCTGCATTCCGATGAATCCGGCTGCGCCGGTGACAAGAATTCGAGCCATGTGCTGGTACGCTGCCGCTGAAGTTGCGAATCTCCGAAACCCTCGGTTTCGGGACACTGAGGCCAGAACTGCATGCTATCTCAGAATGCTGTGATCCGGCAGTGCAGTTTTCGGCAGGATCAGCAGTTTCTGAGATTGCAATAAAAATCGGTGTGGATTCGTCGAAGTAACGCTGAGATTGGTGGGATTTGGGGCGTCAGGATCCCTGTTTCGGCGTTGCGGACCGGCTCTGCCTGACGATGCTGTTGCGCACATTCTGAATCTCGCGATTCAGCTGGGCGGTGGTCCAGTTCAGTGGTGCCGACAACCGTTTCAGGATTGCTCGTTCTTCACGAGTCACAGTTCCATCCACAAAGGCCACGCGAATCAGATCGTGCAGGAACACCTGCAGCTGGTCGGGCGATGGGGGTTGCTGCAGGGCGGTTTCTGCCATGCTGACAGCCTGCTGCCGCTGTTCGTCTGTCATCCCGAACTGTGTTGCCAGATGGCTGAGCAGCTGCGACTCAGCCTCGGTCGTTCGTCCGTCTGCGAGGATCATGGCGGCGGTGCAGGCAAGAATCTGGTCAGGGGGCAGCGTAGTCTGCTGCCATGCATTGACTGAGTGCCAGATGGGTAAGGCAGGTGGAACGTTGTCCGGATCAACATCCGCTGCCGGCATTGTGGCGGGCTGTGGTGACACCCTGCGACTGGACATGGGACGCCACAGATCGTGCGGAGCTACAGATTCAAGTACCCAGTCATAACTGCCATCATTCAGAGACTGGCTGCACCAGCGACAGCTGGCAGCGCCCCGTACGTCGATCGGTGCACCACAGGCGCGACAGCTGAATGAGTGAAATGTGTTTTCCAGTTTTGACTGGGCGCCGCGTTTGCGGATCAGTGTCAGTTCATGTGGATACACCATCTGTCGACTGAGCACATGTGGCTGGACACGATTACCGCAGGCGCGGGTGCCCGACCAGCGAATCAGGATGACAGCGCGATCAAATTCGCCGTCGCTGTTTCCGGGTTCACAACGCAGCAGCTGCACCGATCCGACGGCTGGTCGCTGCCAGAAGCCGTCATTGGTGACGAGCCAGCTGGCGGGGATTGAGGGATTGTGTGCGGGCAGTACGGGCAGAGCGATCTGTGGATCTTTGAAGTACAGGGACAGCAGGCTGCGCCAGAACACAATTGACGCTCGATCCTCAAGCTGGGGCAGGCTGAGTGCCGGGTCACGCTGCTGCAGTTCGTGCCAGCCGGGAATGTCCGCCGTCGATTCCGACACGATCCATTCGGTATCCTGGGTGATTTCGCAGAGGACCCAGTCGTCGAAGCCGGCGTGCACATGGGACTGACAGTGGGAGCACTGATATCCGTCGACCAGCTGCAGCTGGGCACCGCAGTGCGGACACTGACCGACCAGCAGTGAACGCTGCTGACTGGTCTGAACACCTCGGCGACGCACGAAGGTCCAGACTTCAGAGAAAGTTTTCCGCGGCACCTGCCAGGCCGTCTGGTGCATTTTCGTGAGCGGTTCTTCACGAATCAGTGCCGATGCCGTGAACTGAACATGAATGGTATCGAATGGAGCGTCGGTGCTGACTGCGACAATGCGGGATTCGGAAATGTCCAGATGATCGATGCGATGATGAATTTCTGCGGCTTGCTGCATTTTGAGATACAGCTGAAAGCGTTCAAAAACGGCATCGGACAGCAGGGCACGGCATTCACCGAGATTGTGCAGGGCCCAGCATTTCTGGATCTGTGCGAAAGCCTGTGAGCAGCGATCGAGAAACTGCTGCTCGGAGAACTCAGGATCTGCCTGACGGATATCCTGCAGGAACCGTTCGCGGATCGCTTTTTGCTGCCTTTTCAGGCCTGCCCGGACGTCGCGTGTGATGGCCTGCGGCGCGGCAGTATTCCAGGCTTCGTACAGTTTGTACGCGAGAATGGCAGCCACAACGAGGCACCAGAAGACCACTTCTGCTGTCGTCAGCGGTCTTGATCGACCACCGCCGGAGTAATCCCCTGACGTAAAATCTGAAGTGTCCGATCCCCCAAAACCACCGCCACCAAAGTCACTGCCGCCACTGCTGCCGAAGTCACCTCCGCCACCAGCCTGAAACAGCACCAGCAGCAGGAATTTGAGCAGTATTACGTGCATTGGGGCGGTACTCCCTGGCGCTGTCAATGCCGCATCATTGGGCAGTCTGGCAGCGAACCTCAATATGTGTGCGTTCAGACTCAAGGGGAGTCGGGAAGTCGGAGCGCGAGTGTACACCGCGACTTTCGCGACGTTCAAGTGCCGCAGCCGCCATGGCTCGACCCACAAGCATCATATTCTGCAGCTCCCAACCGGCCTGCTCCGTCAGGACACGACGACAGACATAGCCGGACCAGAAGTCCAGCTGACTGCAGGCGGCTGCCAGATCGGCCTCATTGCGGACGATCCCCACACTCCGGCCCATCAGACTGCGGAGCGAGTTGCGAATATCGGAGATATCAAGTTGTTCATGTTCATTCAGATCACGTCGTTCCGGCTGCCAGTTGATGGACGGGACAGTGAATGTGTCGGGCATTCCGAGAGCTGCATTGGAAGCATTGACGCCGCAGCGCAGCCCGAATACGACACCTTCGAGCAGGCTGTTACTGGCCAGCCGGTTGGCTCCGTGCAGGCCGGTTGAAGTCACTTCACCAGCGGCCCACAGATTGCGAAGTGACGTCTGGCCTTCGAGATCCGTGATGACCCCGCCGATCATGTAATGCGCTCCGGGTCTGACCGGAACACGATCGCGAGTCAGGTCGAGCCCGAAATCGGCACAGACACGACCAATGTGCGGAAACCTCTGCCGCACCTTTTCTGCTCCGATCGAAGACAGATCGAGGTAGACACAGGGGTGCTGAGTGCGAGCCATCTGAGCTGTGATGGCCTGACTGACGACATCCCGCGGAGCCAGTTCTGCAGCGTCGTCGTAATCCGCCATGAAGCGGTAGCCATGACAATCCACGAGGTGTGCACCTTCGCCTCGCACAGCCTCAGTAATCAGATGGCGAGAGCTGCCGGCGATATACAGGACCGTGGGATGGAACTGCATGAATTCCATGTCACGGACAACACATCCAGCCCGCAGCGCGGCGGCATGACCGTCTGCTGTGGCAATCTGCGGGTTGGTTGTCTCGCGATACAGAGCCCCTGCACCGCCCGTGCAGAGAATTGTCTGCTTAGCCCAGATAAAGGTGCGTCCATGATTCTGATTCCAGACAATCGCACCGCGGCAGGCACCGTCTTCAGTGAGCAGATCAAGTGTGAAGGTTCCGGGCCAGAAGTCAACATGCGGCTGCGACTGTGCCAGCTGATTCATAGCCCGCATGACTTCCATGCCGGTGGCATCGCCCAGTGCGTGAGCAACGCGGGCATGGCTGTGGCCGCCTTCAAGTGTCAGTGCAAGGGCCCCGTCGACACGATCAAACTGCGCACCGAACTGGGCCAGTTCACGGATCCGCTGAGGTGCCTCGCGTACGACCAGATCCACGACGTCGGCATGACACAGACCCTTACCGGCTGCCAGAGTATCTGACATGTGGCTGGCGAAGTCGTCAAGAGGGTCAAGTGCTCCGGCAATACCACCCTGAGCATACGCGCTGTTGGAGTGCTGCAGGGAGTCCTTGGTGATCACAATCGTTCGCAGAGAAGGATCGACGGCCAGAGCTGCCCGAATTCCCGCAATGCCACCACCTATGATCAGGACATCTGTAAACAGATGCGGAACTCGCCCCGGATGAGCCGGAACCAGATAGCGATTGTGCAGGGGAATCGACAGTGATCGGTGGGGCATCTCTGTTCTCTTCAGCTGTGCCACTCAACAAGTGGCAGCAGATCATCCCAGCAGCGTTCGGCTGCAAGGCGTGCGACGGCGAAAGCCGGGGCACAGGTACTTACGCCACTGACAAACATCTCGGACAGATTCAGAATCTCGATAACGCGGGGATCTCCTGGTTCTTCCAGTGCCCGAGCTGCCAGCCATGCCCCGCTGCCGCTGAGCAGTACTCGAATTCTGTGTGACTGCTGTGGGTGCTGGCTGGCAAGTTCATTGAGGCGGCGTCTGATGGCTGCCAGCAGCTGCTGCAGCTGCTGTTCGACTACGAATTCGGCTGCTGCGGTGAGCTGAGCTGGGGCGAGGTCTGTGGCATCGCAGCACAGTTGATGTGCCAGGCGGTTCAGTGCAGCTTCGCGAGTTGCCGGGCGACCATCGGCCGTGTCGGTGCATTCAGGCTCTTCCGGCAGACTGCCGGTCAACAGGTGCACATCCTGAGTTGCAGCGAAGAACTCAGCAGCGATCGGAATGAGCTGCGGCTCTGCATCCTCTGACAGCTGCAGCGGCAGGCTGCGGACGATGGCGCACACCGGTGTGCGACGCACTCCGGAATACAGCAGTTCACCAGTTGCAAGGCGCTGCAGATCGTTGAGTCCGGTCGGCAGTGGAGTTCCATCGGAGAGCGGGATCAGGTCGGTGGTTGTGGAGCCGACGTCGATCAACAGAGCGGGCCCCTGAGGCACCGCACGGCCAGCCCATGTGGCCAGTGCGTGCCAGTTGGCCGCCGCCGCCAGTTCGGTCAGATCGTACGCCTCTTCGGCAGTGCAGAATTCTCCGGACGTCAGCCAGACTCGCACGGGAATCTGCGGAAACACCGATGTCACCGCCTGCACAATGAACCGTACGCCTGCAGCGCGGGTAGGAAAGCAGTCCGCCAGTTCGGCTGTCATTGTGAGTGCGACAAGCCCGGGCTGCAGGCTGCTGAGCAGCTGCAGCGAACGCAGGCGATCGGCCAGCTGTTCGGGCGATTTCCAGATGGCAAACGGCAGTTGTTCCGAATTGCCGTCGGAGGAGGCTGCTTTAATATTTGCGCCGCCGATATCCAGTCCAAGTACCTGCACGGTGATCTTCACAGCTTGAGAAAAGGAGTCAGGTCAGTTCGTTCAGTCTGTCGTGAGGTGCGAGCAAACGCAATTCGCGCCCCGGTTCAATTGGCAGTCGATCAGAGGCGGGAATACAGGCCAGCAAATTCTGCGGAATGGTGGGCGGCAGGGCGAGGTGTTTACAGCGACTGGCAGAAATTGCCGTTCAAGACACTGCAGCCCAACCTTCCGGAAGTGTCGGGTGGCTGGACAGTGATGAATATTCCAATCAGGCAGCTTTTGCGGGCAGCGTGAGTGTTAGAACTCGAAGTTTCAACCGATAGAAGAACGTATCTGCCGTCTGAGGGCACGCGCGCCGTGTCTGCCAGGACAGCGGCGTCAGAACATCAACGAGATACAGAGCTACATCATGCGTGGAATGCCGACTCTGACTGCCCTTTTAAGTGTCTGTCTGATGATCTGCTGTTCTGGCCTGACCAGAGCTGATCAGATTCCGTGGCAGACGGATATCGAGGCGGCGCTGCGTGAAGCGTCACAGTCCGGACAACCAGTGCTGATGCAGTTTACGGCATCGTGGTGCTCCTACTGCAAACGCATGGAAAAAGGAACGTGGACAGACGCCACGCTGGTTGAGCTAGTCAGTGCTGATTTTGTGACAGTGCTGGTAGATGCAGACGAGCACAGGGATCTGTTGAAGGATCTGGAGATCAAGGGACTGCCCACGGTGCTGGTGGTCTCTCCGAAGCTGGAAGTCATTCATCGAATCTCCGGTTTTCAGACAGCCGAAGCGATGATGACGCATCTGGATCGGGCGGAGCGTCAGAATGCTTCGCGGACGCCACAGTCACGAGCGGCGCGGCCAGCGCCCGCGGGTACACGGACTCCACCAGCGGCCGCAAATGCCGGCAGAACACCAGCCGCAAACAGTCGAACGCCGTCTGCTGCAGCCAAACGTTCGTCTCCAGAGCTTGCCGGTGGCACGCGGACACCAGCAGCAAAGGCCCCTGCGGCGAAAGCCCCGGCCGCCAGAACACCAACACCCAGTACGGCCACTCGGGATTCCCGACTGCCTGTGAAATCCATCAGCCGATCAGGGAATCGCGGTTCCGATGAAGAATTGCCCGAGTTTCCGGTAGAGCCTGAAGAATACGCGACCGCTCGTGGGCGTCAGTCCGGCGACACCACTGGCAGCAGGTCAGCGGAGATTGTGGAACCAGAAGAGTTTCGACAGCCGGCAAAGGCTGGACGAAGTACGACAGCTGCCCGGGGGCAGACAGATGCTGCCGCGTATCCGGATGACTGGAGCGATGCCGAGGAACCGGAGGTGGTGCATCGCAGTGCTCCGGTGAATTCTGGTATTATTGGCGCGAAACCAGCGCGTGCGGCGACGGGGCTGAGTGGTGCTGGTCGAACTGGTGGTCCAGTGGCAGCAGGTCCGCTGCAGCCGGCATTCGACGGGAACTCGCTGGTCAGCGCCCGTGATGCTCGAGCTGTGGTGGCGGGTAGTTCGAGGCACCAGCTGAAATGGAAGGGGCAACTGCTGTACTTTGCGACGGCGGAGGAGCTGGAGATGTTTTCATCGAATCCGCAGCGTTACTGGCCAATGCTGGATGGCGACTGTGCTTTGACGCTGCTGCAGGCGAATCGTCGAGTGCAGGGTGATCTGGAGCATGCGGCATTGTTCCGCGGGCGGATCTGGGTGTTTTCTTCGGCTGAAGAGATGCGTGAGTTTGTGGGGGCACCGGCCGATGTGGCTGACGAGGTGCAGGCCCTGCTGGAACAGTGATTGTGGGGCATTCAGCAGCTCTGAATGCGGAGTCTGCTGAATGTTGTCTTTTGTCAACATCTCGTTATTTTCTGCGCTGTAACGGCAGACCCCGTTGGATTCGAATGGAATAGCCTTGCACGCCTGGCGGTAATATTTAATGTAGCACAGGCGTTGTTTGATTCCTCCCTGGTAACAAGGTGCGGCTACGGTGAAGACTGTACTGCTGATGCGACATGCGGAAGCAGCGGAAGCGGAGCGGGGGCAGTCCGACATTGATCGGCCTCTGACTGCGGCGGGTGTGACCATGGCGTGGCAGACCGGGCTGCTGCTGCAGCAACTGGGTGTTATGCCGCAGCGAATCGTAGCGTCGTCGGCTTTACGAACGACTCAGACTGCAGTGCTGGTGCGTGAGTCTGTCGCTGGTCTTTCGCCACCGGATTTTTCGTCCGCAGATATTGTTGTGGACATACAGCGTCGGTTTGGTGTCGGGATTCCGGTGCAGCTGCAGCGTGGACTGTACGGGGCTGCTGCAGATACGTTTGCAGATGCAGCGCGTTATGAGGCGGCCCCGGACGAGGATCGGATTCTGGTGGTGGGGCATAATCCGGGAATGGCAATGCTGATGTGCTGCTGGAGTTGCAGTGCGTTCAGTGTTCCGCCTGCGACACTGGCAGTATTTCAGTTTTCGGTGGACGACTGGCTGGAAGCAGGTCGTTCGGGCTGTCGCGGTGAGCTGCGGCTGCTGATCCGAAACGGGCAGATTGACGGCAGTCACGGAACGCAGACTGCGGGTGAATAAGCAGGGACGCCGACCGGTCACAGGCAGACGGGACGGCATTATGAACAGTGAAACTTCTGTGGCTGATTCCGAGTTACAGGCTGCGATTGCCCTTGGACTGGTTCCGGGTGTGGGGCCTCGGCTGCAGACGGAACTGACAGCAGTCTTTGGTTCCTGTGCAGCCGTACTGCGCCAGTCAGTGCAGGATTTGCGTGAAGCCGGCGGTGTCAGTGCGAAGGTTGCGGCTGCGCTGCAGAGTCCGACGTGGCTGGCGGAAGCCGATCGAGTGCTGGAAGAGTGTCAATCGCTGGGGATTCGTCCATTGCTGTCGGGGACTCCCCAGTATCCTCGCAGGCTGCTGGAGATCTGCGATTATCCGCGGATTCTGTTTCAGCGTGGTGTGTTGCTGCCACAGGATGAGCTGGCGATTGCGATCGTGGGATCGCGTCGCTGCACGGCGTATGGTCTGCGTCAGGCAGAGCGTCTGGGTGCATCACTGGCGCGGGCAGGTCTGACAGTTGTCAGTGGATTAGCGCGAGGTATTGATCAGGCGGCGCAGCGAGCGGCGGTGCGGGCTGGTGGCCGAACTCTGGCGATTCTGCCGGCCGGGGTACAGAACATCTATCCTCCGGAGCACGCGGACTTTGCTGCTGAAATTGTGCAGCAGGGGGCTTTGTTAAGCGAGATGTCACATCATCAGCAGCTGCTGCCGGGATTATTTCCGCAGCGCAATCGAATCATCAGTGGGTTGTCTCTGGGTGTTCTTGTGATCGAGGCTTCGCGACGTTCGGGGGCCCTGTATACGGCTCGCCACGCACTTGAGCAGGGGCGTGATGTGTTTGCTGTGCCTGGACCGGTGGACAGTCTGGCCAGTGCCGGGTGTCTGGAGCTGCTGCGGGATGGTGTGCAGTTGGTGCGGCATGCCGATGACGTTCTGGAGGCGCTGGGGCCGTTGCCTCAACCGGCGCAGTTGTCGCGAACTGAGACGGTGGTGCAACCGCGTGAACTGTCGCTGAATACGATTGAGAAGGAAGTCCTGAATCAGATCGGTCTGCAGCCGTGTTCGGTGGACGCAGTGCTGCGTGGTCGTGAGCAGCAGTCGCCTCAGATTCTGGCAACGCTGACGGTACTGGAGGTGCGCCGCCTGATTCGCCGACTGCCGGGAAATCAGGTGGTCCGGTATTGAACTCTACGGCGTTCGCAGCAGGCAGGGACGAGCGCGGGAGGGAGGGGCCAGCAAAACCGGCGGAGTGGTTCAGACAAGGATTGGCAGGATGCTGCCAGAGCCGAACTGCATTTCCCGGGTTACGATCGAGCCGATCAGTGTGGTACTGGTGCAGTCATTGATTTCAATTTCTGCCAGCGAGCCGATCAGTCGCGGATTGCCGTCGAATACGACGATGCGATCACACTCGGTCCTTCCGGTGAGCTGGAACGTCAGTTGTTCGGCGGCTGCGGAGGCGTGCTGCAGTTGGGTGGGCTCGGCCAGTCCTGCGTGTTCAAGTACGCCACGTTCGGGATCGTGGTGGTGACCAGCGTGTTGATCGTGCTGATGATCGTGGTGCTGGACCTGTCCTGGCAGTTGCAGCAGTGGCAGGGTTCCGGCGGCATCAGCGGGCAGTCCTTCGCGGGCGGCGCGGCGAGCGGCCGATTTGCTGGGACCTTCAACGAGAATGGCCACTCGTCGACCGATGAATTCCGCATTGTCTTCTTCGGAAATGCGATTCTGCAGTTCCAGCATTTCATTGTTTCGGCGACGTTTGACGTCTTCCGGAACATCATCGGGGTACATTTCGTCGGCTTTGGTGCCGGTGCGTGGGCTGTACTTGAAGATGAAGCTGTTTTTGAACCGACATTCACGGATCAGCTGCAGACTTTTCTGGAAGGCTTCTTCTGTTTCTCCGCAGAACCCAACGATGAAGTCACTGGAGACAGCACAGCCGGGAATGATGTCGTTGATGCGCCCCATCATTTCCCGATAGTCTTCTACGGTGTAGCCGCGTTTCATGCGGCGCAGGACTTCGTTGCAGCCGGACTGTGCTGGTACGTGCAGATATTTCATGACCTTTGGCAGGTCGCGCACGGCCTGCAGCAGATCCGTGCTCATGTCCTTTGGGAAGCTGGTAATGAAGCGGATGCGTTCGATGCCGGTGATATCGTGCAGTCTCAGCAGGAGTTCGGAGAGCCGTACGATGCGGCCATTTTCAGTGTACTTGTAGCTGTTGACGGTTTGTCCCAGCAGTGTAATTTCACGTACACCCTGATCGGCAAGGACACGAGCTTCCTGGACGATGTGTTCGGGCGGACGACTTTGTTCGGGGCCTCGAGTGGCGGGCACCACACAGTAGGTGCAGAATTTGTCGCAGCCGATCATGATCCGGACGAAAGCCTGAAACGGAGTGGGTCGCATTTCCGGATCGCGTAACGGATCGTAGCTCTGGAAGCTGTCCGAGACCTGCAGTCTTGATCCATCGGCGCGTCCGAGGCTGAGTGCAGTGAGGCGGGGCTGCTGATCTGCCGTCCGGGCTTCGCGGATCAGACGCGGGATTTCCGCCAGTTGCCCGGTACCGACAATCAGATCGACGTGTGGGGCTTTCTGGAAGATCAGTTCCTGATCTTTCTGAGCCATACAGCCGATCACCCCGATCACCTTCTGGGGGCGGTTCCGTTTACTGTATTTCAGTCGTCCAAGGGCGCTGTAGATTTTGTGTTCTGCGTGTTCCCGAACGCTGCAGGTATTGAACAGAACGGTATCTGCATCTTTGGGATTATCCGCCAGCTGGTACCCATCGCGACGCAGAGCGGCAACGACCAGTTCGCTGTCCAGCATATTCATCTGGCAGCCAACGGTTTCGATATACAGCCGACCGTTGTGTCCTGGCTGGTTTGCTGCCGGAGCGGAATCCGCAGGTTGATCTTGAGCGGTCTGAGACATGCGGTTTGGACGCAGTTTTCG
>CAXBSH010000109.1:0-14725 GCA_963977705.1 uncultured Planctomycetaceae bacterium | reverse complement strand
GATGCAAGCTGCTGCAAATTGTGACGGTGGTGATAAAGGATGGTGCTGAAATTCCATGGGGTGCTGAACGCACGGGCGAGTGTGGTCCGGCAGTCGAGCACGGGAACGGGAAGCGAATACAACAACAGTGATGGACGCGATAGGGGCTCGAAGTTTTCGCCAAACGGTTGCCCATCCTTCCGTTCGGTAATCGCCTCAGTCCGTCACTGTGGCTGCAGAGTCAGCAGATCGATGCTGCCACCGTTGGGGATGGTAACATACAGCTTTGCTGCGTCTTCGACGGTCTTAGGCAACTGGTCTGCTGGCAAGTCCTTCAGCCGGTCCGCTCGAACAAAATGCGCTGCATGTTGTCCCACGACTTCCGCTCTGGAACCCGTGACGACAATTGCTGTGGCCTCATCGAGGCCTATACCCAGCAGCTGCGGGTGCCGCTGGATCACCGGCAGCAGATCGGGTTGTCGTCCGCGTTGAGCGAAATGCTGGTCAATGGCACTGCCAGGCAGAAATCCAAAGCCTCGCTCATAACCTTCAGCCATCATCACCTGGTTTCCGAGTACTGCGCCGCGGACCAGGAATTCCCCCTGAATCGTGGCCCCTGCGGAGCTGCCGGCAATGACACCACCACGCTGCAGGACCGCATGAAAAGCCGCCACCGCTTCAGTATTCTCGTAAGCGTCCACGAAGTTCCACTGACGTCCCCCACCAAACCAGATCCCCGTGGCCTCCTGCAGAGCAGTCCGAAAGGCTTCGCTGCTGACTTCGTCCGGTCCGCGCTGATCCAGAACAGTAACTTTTTTCACTCCCGCCCGAGCCAGAAAACCTGGGATTCGCACGTCCGTCTGTTCGCGAGGGACTGCGGTGGGCAGTACCACGATGCTGGCGTTTTCCCCACCAGCCAGTTGGACAAATCGATCGACGATCGATTGCGGCATACCACCACCACCTACGATGACCAGTGAGCCCTGTTTCACCGTGGGCGGGCCGGACACAGGCAATCCCGGATCAATGCCAGAAGCTCGCTGTCGGGCCGCTCGTCGCAGCTGTGACCAGTCAGCAATGGCTCCGGCAGGCAGGACGATGGTCTCTGCCGCACGATAACCCGTGGCACCCAGAAGAATGGTGACGTTGCCTGAACCGACAGTCCTGAGTGTTCGTCCGCTGAGAAAAGCAGCGGTGCCTTCGTCCAGGCCAAGACCGATTGTGCCCGGATGCTGCGCAACGGCCTGTCGACTGCGATCAAGGCGATTTCGCTCACTGAAATGCTGATCAACAATGGCCTGCGGAATCAGATCCCAGCCGATCGCCATCTGAGGACTGTCTTTTCCGGATGCAATCATGATCTTCGACATGATGGCCGCCCCGGCTGAGCTGCCGGCAATGGTCCCGCCACGCTGCAACAACTGCTGCAAGGCTGATTCCAGTTCGGTGTTCTGCCATGCGGAATACAGTCGTGACTGCTGACCACCCGGAATCCAGACGGCTCGCGCCGTTGCGAGGGCCTGCAGTACCGAGCTGCGGACGGCGTCATCCAGCGGACCACTGCGACTGACGATGGATTCCGGCTTCAGTCCCGCTTCCTGCAGTTTTTGTTGAGCTTCAGCGGCAGCTGCCACCGGATCTTCAGCCGCATCCGGTAACACCACAACGGTCCCGTTCTCACCTGCAGCAGCCACCACGGCTGAGAAGACTTCCGGTGGCAGTGCCCCACTCCCCACGGCGATCACGGTACCGGCTCTGCCGGAATACTCGAAAAACTGCTGAATATCGGTCGGCGGAACCTGAGTTGGGGATTGAGCGGCTGCTGAGCAGGTCAGCCAGCCAAGTCCGGTCAACAGCAGACTGAACACAATCGTTTGTGAGTGATACAGCATAATCCGGCGATCGTCCTTGTCAGAAAGTGTGTGATTTCGGATGCTGTCAGTCTGCGAGGCTTCTGTCAACCGGCCCTGATCCGGAATGCGTTCCTGAATCGCTGATCCTCAGTCTCTGTCCTTCCCTCGGAATTGCTCAGAAAATGAAGCCTGACGACAAGCTCTGCTACTGTTTTCATGTGACTCAACGCAAAGTGACCAACTGGATTCGGTTGCATCAGCCGCGAGTTCCCAGTGAAATCAGCGAATGTGGCGGAGCCGGGACAGGTTGTGGCTGGTGTGTTCCCTTTCTGCGGAAACTGTTCGATGCTGCTCAGATTCAGCAGGCACAGCCGTTGGCGACAGTTGCCATTGATCTGGATGCGGAACAGTACGCGGCCCAGCGAGCCTCATGGGTAAAACTTGGCAAACCTGCTCGTGAGGATGCTGGGTCGGCTGAAGTGAGCACTGACAAGTGACCAAGTGATGTTTCAGTTTTTCCTCAATCCGTGGTTGCTGGCTGGGTTGGTCGGTATCGGCCTGCCTGTGCTGGCACATCTGATCAGCCGCCGTCGCTTTGATGTGGTGGAATGGGGGGCAATGCAGTTTCTGAACCCTTCGCGGAAGACGCGACGGCGGATGAAACTGGAAGAATTGCTGTTGTTGCTGCTGCGCATGGCAGTGGTGGGACTGCTGGTGCTGGCCGCATCGCGTCCGTGGATTCCCGGTGGCTGGCTGAGTGGTTATCGATCGGCCGGATCGCGCACTGTGGTGCTGGTCATCGATGGCTCCAATTCGATGTCGCGATCCGATGGCGTCAGTTCAGTCCATCAGCAGGCTGTTCGCCGAGCTGTGCAGTTTCTGCAGACATTGCAGGGTGGGGACACCGTTTCCGTCATTGATGCTCGTGATCAGCCGGTGCCGATCATTGAATCGCCATTGCAGGATCTGGCGGCTGTTGCCGAACAGCTCAATTCTCTGCCACCACCCGGAGGCGCCTGTGCCATGCTGCCGGCGCTGGAACGAGCACTGTCCATTCTTGGACGCAGCAGCGCCGCTACTCGGGAAATCGTTGTCCTGACAGATCGTCAGGCAGAGGCGTGGAAGACGACTGACACGGCTGCGTGGCTGCGTTTCGACGATCTGCTCAAACTACCGGCCGTCAGGCCTCGTATCTGGGTGATGGACACATCCACTGGACTGTCTCAGCTCAGTCACAACATCGCTGTGGGACAACTGGAATTGTCAAGAGAGCTGACGGTCCCGGGATTCCCCCTGCGTCTGCGAACAATGGTGCGCAATGAAGCAGACACAGAGACAGCGGTCACGATTCGGTTGCTGCTGGATGGGCAGCCACTGGCCGGACGCACTCAGAACCTGCGAATTCCACCGCACAGTGCCACGTCTGTTGAGTTTGAGCATGCTCTGCGGGAAGCGGGCAGTCATGTGCTCAGCGTGGAAGCGGAATCAGCGAATGATGAGATCCGTGCTGACGACAGCAGCCACGCGGCCGTTCGCTCCATGCCCTCACTGCCGGTCCTGGTGCTGAATGGTGCACCGTCGGTGAATCCTGAGCAGCGAGCCTCATTTTTTGTCCAGACGGCATTCGCTGCCGTAGAAGTCGGAGAACCGTGGGTCGCGGCAACTGTTGTTGATGCCGATTCTGCGACCGCAGCAGACCTGCGAAATCAGGCGGCGGTGGTCTGCTGCAACGTGTCGCGTCTGACGCCGGCCTTTGCAGCGGCTCTTGAGCAATTCGTCAGATCAGGCGGCGGACTGCTGATTGCCTGTGGCGATCAGCTGACGCCGATTCAGTTTGATGCGTGTTTCCGGAATGCCGGAATGCTGGGTTCCATTCAGCTCAGCCGCATCCGACAGTCCGCACCAAACGCTGCCGACCGAGTCCAGGTGGCACCGTTATCGATTCAACCGGGCTGGCTGGAACGATTTCGGTCAGATCCGGGCCGCACATTTCTGAAGTCCGATTTTCTGTCGTGGGCGGTGCTCAGTGTGGTCAAAGAAGCCGTTTCGCGACCGGCTGGGGGCGATACGACGGCAGCCATCCCTCAGTCGCCCGCAGTGCTGGCAACACTGACGACCGGTGATCCGTTACTGATCGAAGCGACTCATGGCGAAGGACGAGTTCTGCTGTTGTCCTCGTCGCTGGATCGTTCGGGCAATGATCTGCCATCGAGAGCCGACTTTGTACCGTTTCTGCATGAGGCTGTCTTCCGCATCGCTACAGCTCGCAGTCGTCGTAATGTGCCGGTAGGTGAAGCACTGATTGTGGCTGTCCCGCAGGGTGCACCCGACCCGCTGGCCGTGGATCTGCAGAGTGAATCGTCGCAGTTTGACGTACTGTTATCCGACGGGCAAACGGTTCAGGTTCCTGCTGAGTCGAGTGGGGCGGAACTGCGCGGCGTGATTCGCCAGACCAATCGACCTGGTGTTCTGCGAACAACTTTCAGAATCGCGGCACAGCAGGGGGCGGCAGCCGCTGATCCTGCCGCACAGAATAGTACGGATGCCTTCGTCGTGAACTACGACCACACTGAAGATCTGTTTCAGCCGCTGCAGGGTGATGATCGTGCTCGACTGGCAACCAATGAGCGAGTTCGATTTACCGAATCCCTGGAAGAACTGCAGCAGAGAATGTACGGCGATGAGACGACCACCGAGTTGTGGACGCTGCTGATGTTTGGATTCCTTGGACTGCTGGTGGCCGAGCTGCTGCTGACAAGGCGAGTGATTCTACGCGGCTATGGTGCGGAAGCCCTCGCCTGGTAGGCCCTGCGTAAACTGCAGTGCGCGGTGTTGCTGTGCCATCTGAGTGTTGGTGATTCTTCACCACCGAAGGAAACAGTGGTCAGTTGTCAGGCAAAATGTAGCCCGGTCATTCCTGCCCGGCCGCCTTTTACCCCCACAAATGCGCTATCTGCCACCCCCATAGGCGAGCCGTTAGCGTTAGCTGACGGATGTTGTTGTCGTGCGTCACCGAGCTGGTGCTCGGTGGTCCCAGGGAAGTCCCCCTCGGGAGGGCGAGGCTCCTGCCGAGCCGAAAGAAGTGGTCAGTTGTCAGTAGTCAGTTGTCAGCCAAAATGTAGCCCGGGCATTCCTGCCCGGCCACCTTTTGCCCACACAAATGCGCTAGCTGCCACCCTCCAAGGCGAGCCTTTAGCGTAAGCTGACGGATGCTGTTGTCGTGCGTCACCGAGCTGGTGCTCGGTGGTCGTAGCATGGGCTTCAGCCCGTGTCGTTACCCACCAAACCCGTCGAGGCAGGAGGCCGTTGGGGCGCGTGTTTGGTTTGTGCCGTGCGTATGTTTGTGATTCAGGCCTGAAGGGCCGTTTTCCGATAGCCCAGGGCGCAGCCCTGGGTCTGGGGCACCACCACAAATTGGCTTTGAGGCCTGAAGGGCCGATTTCAAATCGCGAGTGAATTCTGGGTCATGCATGGGGTTCCGGGCGCTCACGCACCCGGCTCTGCTGAAACCGGCCCTTCAGGCCTCGAGCGATTCTTTGGGGTGCCGTGACCAGGTGCTTACGCACCTGGCTCTGCTGAAATCGGCCCTTCAGGCCTGAAGGGGCGTTTTCCGATAGCCCAGTTCACACACACACCTGAATCCGTGGGTAATAACGAGGCTTCAGCTCGTGGCGTCCACCGCATTCAAGCCCCACCCCCTAAGGCGAGCCGTTAGCATAAACTGACGCGTGTTGGCGTTTCGTCGGGAATTGCCATCCTCAGCAGTCGTAGTACCCCATTCAGACCCACGCTGCAGCGACTACGAATCAGCGTCGTGATGACAGACACCTGACACCTGTCGACAATCAATCGCATTCACCGGACGAATTATTTCAGTCGTTCCTGTAACCATGCGTAGACCTGTTCGCGCGTCTCTGGTGGGAAGTCGTGCGCACACTGCGGGTATGCAGCCCGCACAGAGTCCGCGGAGGCTCCGTAAATCTGCCAGATTGGAGTTACTGCGTCCATCACACGACGGACTCCCGCGTTGTCGAAATTGTCGTCATTCACCGGAGCCGAGACAAAGACGGCTCGCGGTGCGATGGCAGACAGAACCTCAGCGAAATCAAATGGTACTCGTTGTGGGTCATTGCCATAGGTGTCGCGAATGCGAGGCATGTAACGATCGCTGGTCCAGCCTGCCAGCTTGCCTCCGTAGTAATCAGGAAAGCCTGTGAAGCCGCAACTTGTTACGGCAGCGCGGATCCTCTGGTCGAACGCAGCGGTGAACAGAGTATTGTGCCCGCCCAGCGAATGGCCGATACAGCCAATCCGGTCCGGATCCACCTCGGGCAGACTCTGCAGCAGATCCACGGCGCGCAGATTATTCCAGATGGCCTTCATTGAGCCACTGGCGTAGTGACTGCCCTGAGTTTTGAAGTCGTATGGGTAATCTCCGAACGACGGGTAATCCGGAACCAGACAGACAAAGCCGCGTTCTGCCAGCTCGTGTGCATAGTGCAGGTTGGGCAGGCCACCAAGTCCGGCTGGTTCCCCTTTGCCAATCCCCGTGGTCTGATGCAGGCACAGCATGGCGGGGCCGGTCGCGGGTAGGGCGTCAGCCACAGCCTCGGTTCCCGGCAGCAGCAGCCACGCTGGAACTCGATCCCCGGGTTCCGCCTGAAACGAAACCCGCTGTCGGCGATATCTGCCCGTGACTTCTTCTGAAAGGATCTGCAGATCAAGTGGACAGCGCTGTTCGGATGAGGGCAGGGGACCCATCGCAAGGCTCATTCCCGCCAGAGTGTGTTCCCGTCGCAGGCCCGCATCAGCCGCCGTCTCGATCGATTGCAGCTGACCACGAAATACGACCTGAGGGTTAGTGTGATCGTACTGCTGCGAATCAGCCGTCAGCTGATCCGACGTCAGCTGTCCCGCTGGTCGGATCCGGCTGGCATCGGTATCACCAACTGCTGCAGCAGCCGCGGAAAAGCGAGGATTCAGCAGCACAGACAGGCCGCTGCGGTCGGCACAGATCAGATCGGGATCACCATCTGCGTCAAGATCTGCAAGCTTCGGATCCACACCGAGCGCTACCCCATAATTGCGACTCAGCAGTCGTTGTTTCCAGACACGATTCGGAATGTCGAATGTCCATGTTGAAACCTGCAGCGGCGCAGATTCGCCCACGTCCCGTCCATCATGGCCGTAATAGCGACTGCCCGAGATCACTTCACCCTGGCCATCGCCATCCAGATCACCCCACAGCAGCGAATGCTGCTGACTGAGTGAGCTGTCAATGACGTGCCGCTGCCACGTTCTGGTTTCCCCCGTGCGAATCTGTTCCAGCCAGTACAGGCCCGATTGATGTCCGCGGCCCCAGATCAGATCAGCATCGCCATCGGAATCTGCGTCTGCGACCAGAATCGGCACGGATGCATCACGCCATAGCGAGAATTCAGCATGAAAGCTCCAGCGTTCGGTGCGAGGATGCGGCGGTGCTTCAGCCCAGCCGTGGGGACCGACCACATCAACACGACCGTCGCCGTTGATGTCGCCGACACCAATCCCGTGACCGGCCAGTTCAGAGGGCAGCGCAAACCGCTGCCAGCGCGGCTGAGCACCCGGCTGCAGGGACCACCACGCGGCAAACTCGACCCCGTTCGGCAGCACATCCATTTGGCCATCGCCGTCCACGTCCGCGAGGCGTCCTGTTTCCATCGCGCCGGGCGTCTCGATCACCGTGCGTTCCCATTCCGCGTCCGAGCCGGCCGATCGCTGCGGTTGTCGGATCCAGTACAGCGATCGACTGCGGTAATTGGCACTCACCAGATCCAGCAGACCGTCGCCATTCACATCCAGTGGCAGATTTGCATAGTCATCCTGGCGACCGCGAATGACTTCCACGGTGCGCACATGATGAGACTGCCAGTTCGGTGCCTGATACCAGCGATTGCCACAGACAATGTCCGGCAGGCCATCACCGTTGACGTCCATCACCGCACACGCACTGTTGCGATTCTGTGCATCCAGCGACAACCAATGAAATCCCTGACTCTGCTGAGCTAAGGTTGGCGTCACTGTGGTCTGGGCCGGCAGCGGAGTCTGTGTTGTCAGCAGCAGCCCCAGCAGCAGGTGACTGATTCGGCCATTGATACGCCAGCCGGTGCTTTGCATTTGAAATCATCCTGAGTTTTCGAAGGCCTTGTGGTCCAACCCTGAGCAGACCGGGAGGGACCGGCATTCTGCAGCCCGCCAGCCGTCTCGTCCAGCCTGCCACTGAGGCAGAGCGAATGAGAATTCCGAGCCGATTTGAATGCTGCTTTTTGGCAACAAGTCCCTGAATTCAGCGAATCTTCGAACTTTTTCAGCAATCCGCCGCGATTTCAGTGGCAATCAGGCAGACCGATGTTCCACGGCATTCCGTCGTTTGCTGCCTGTCCGTGCACCGTCGGTCCGATATAATCGGGCAGGTGCCAGGGGCAATCGCTAGCCAATTCAAGTCTGATGTTGTGGATGCTGGGTTATGAATAAACAGCCGGTGCGAATGACGGCCGCAGAGTTCGAGCAGGCGCGTTTCGATCTGCCGGAGGCCGGTCGATTTCACGAGCTGCACGAGGGGTGTCTGACGCTGCTGTCGACTCCCGAAGAGATTCATGGGACGATTGTCTTCAATCTGTCGCGAGTCCTGGCGGGCTGGCTGCCGGGAGTTCGTGGTTCTGCGGCCTACGGCATTGGGCTCCATGTCGGGCGTGATCCGGATACCATTTACGCGCCGGCCATTTCGGTGTTTCTTGACGGACGACCATTTTCCCAGGCAGATCTGGTGGTAGCGACCGAGATTCCCGCACTGGTCGTGGACGTGGCTTCCACGAATGATCGTCGCAGCGATATGCGGCGTCGCACGATGGCATTGCTGCAACTGGGTGTGGAGACAATCTGGGTGCCGGATCCCTTCAAGAAAGAGATTCAGGTGATCAGTCGTGGCCAGCACACTCTGGCACTGGGAGCCTGGCAGAAGTTGACTGGCAGCGGTCGATTGCAGGGTTTGGAATTCAGCGTCGCGGATGCCTTCGCACAGCCAAAATGGTGGGACGGGAAACTTCCGGAAGTTTCGTAAGCTGCTTCCGCTGCGTGTAACTCGTGGGTGGTGCGTTGCCCGAGCTGGTGCTCGGTGGTCCCGGGGGCGAGCCGTCGGTGGGAACTGACGGGTGCTGTGTTTTGTGTGTTGCCCGAGCTGGTGCTCGGTGGTCCCGGGGGGGAGCCGTCAGTGGGAACTGACGGGTGCTGTGTTTTGGTGCGTTACCGAGCTGGTGCTCGGTGGTCCCGGGGGCGAGCTGTCGGTGGGAACTGACGGGTGCTGTGTTTTGTGCGTTACCGAGCTGGTGCTCGGTGGTCCCGGGGGTGAGCCTTCGGTGGAAACCGACGGGTGCTATGTTTTGTGTGTTCACCGAACTGCGTCTTTGACGAACAGTCCACAGGCCACGTGGCCACCGAATCCCAGGGATAATTTGCCCCAGACGGCACGGTGCGACACCGCACCGTACTCACGAGCCAATCGAATCTGACAACGCTCGTCCTGGCGCTCCAGATTTGCTGTCCCCGGTCGCGCACCTGCGGCTATTCCCCGCACTGCCAGAATCGTTTCCACCGCTCCGGCTGCACCCAGCAAATGCCCCGTCACACCCTTCGTGGCAAAACACTCGGCAACGTCAGCCAGCCCCGCACGAACCACGCCTCGCGATTCCACCAGATCGTTCGTCTCAGTCGCCGTACCATGCAAGCCCAGAATCTGCGGCTGCAATGCGTTCACTTCGCAGCACCGCCGCAGCAACTGCTCGACCACCTCGCCAGTTTCATCCATCTGAGTCAACCCGGTCGGATCACTCAGCCAGCCCCCGCCCAGTACTCGACACAGTCCCGCCACACCTCGCTGCCGAGCATGCTGTCGCGATTCAAGAATCAGGACACCAGCACCCTCACCCACCACAAACCCATCACGCTGCGCATCAAATGGACGACAGGCTCGCGCCTGACTGGACTGCCGCGAAAGGACTCCCAGACGATGAAACGACGAAAGGACACTGGATCGCAGCGCGGCATCCGCACTGCCAACCACACACACATCACACTGACCAGACGAAATCAACGCCGCTCCCTGCAGAACCGAAATCAAGCCGGTCGCACAGGCTGCGACCGGACACTGCACAGTTGCCTCTGCGCTGAGAGCTCTTGCGATGGCCACCGTCGCCGCATCCGTTCCCGCCTGCTGTCGCCAGATACGCTCAACTTCGACCGCATCGGCAATCGTTTTGGTCGATTGCCATGGCAGGACAACCGAGTCCACAGCAGCTGGCGCACCAGCACTGAACGCTGGGACCAGATTGGCCCGCTGCTGCGATACCAGTCGCTCGGCTGTTCGCAAGCCTCCCTTACTGCTGCCAAACACCACAGCAGTCCGCTGCCGATCCAGATCACGCTGGCCAGACGTTGCCGTCAGCCCGGCCGACTGCAGAGCCTCTGACAGTGCCAGCAATGCCAGAGCCACCATCGGCTCACCGGCGGCGGCTAATACCTCCGGATCGGCCGCACCGATCGTCGGCCAGAGACTGGTCAATCGCCGTAACACGATCGCATGATCCACCACACAACCGGCTCGGCGGAGCCCTGGTACCTGCCCCAGCTCAGTCCAGTGATCGATGTCAGCGGGAGTCAGTGCACGAGCCACGCTGTGGCCCTGTCGGACAGCGTGAAAGCAGGCCGCAGACGTCAGGCCCGCCGGTGTCACTGCACCGACGCCCGTGACAAGCACATCCCGCTCCCCCGATCGGCCCGCAAAACGCAGCACGATGCCAAACTCCTTCACCTGCCAGGTGACAGCAACGCCGTTCAGGTGGTGATTCCGGCCGTCCTGCGAGCCACTTCATAGATGGCCTGCGTGTCAAGCACACGGTCGCTGGCTTCGAATAACGAGGCCACACACTGTCGATGAACCTTCATCTTCAGCCCACCAACACCAAGGGCGCCGTAACACAGCACGCCGTGATGAGTCACTCCCTTGTCATTCGCAGACACATCTGCCAACCCCAGCGGCGGAACGGCATTCAGGTCAATCGCCAGCTTCAACCCGGGCAGTCGCTGCAATGCTCCCTGACTGAGCAGGCAGGCGCCCGCTGCGCCGGCAGCAACCACGACTTCCGCCCCCCGACACAACGCTTCGTTTTCCTGAGCATCCGCAGCAGCACCTGCCACGACGATAGCCTGAGGTACCCGTTCGCGGATCGTTTCTGCCGCTGCCTTCGCGCGATCCTGAGTTCGCGATACAAGCGTTACCTGAGCCCCTTCTGCGGCCAGCAACTCGGCCGCTCGCAAGCCGACCGGGCCAGTGGCACCCAGCACCGTCGCTGGCACGTTGGTCAGCGGCATGTGTTTGCGAGCCGTTGCGATGGCAGCAGCCGCAGTCGTATTGCAGCCGTTTGAATCCATCATCACAGAGACTCGCAGCGGTCCAAAGAAAGCCTTCAGCACCTTCTTCTGCAGAGCTTCCCCGGCAGCCGCAGAACTGCCACCGATAAAGATGGCCGTGTGCTTCAGATCGGCCGGACCACGAGTAAAAATCGCGCCATGCACCAGCGCTGTGACAGTCTCTGGAGTCACTGCAGCACAGGAAAAAATCTGCGCCACACCGGAATCAATTGCCACGACCCGATCAAAAATGCTGGCCTGATTGTCCGTGTCCAGCTGAATCAGAATTGTCTGCATGAAAAACCGTCTCCGACACCAGAAGGATGAATCACTGCAGGTGCATCCTACAGAGCACTGGCGCGAGGGTCAGCCCGGCAGGCTCAGGATTGGCAGGGTTCTCGGTTTTCCATGAGCACCCACGCTGGTAAGGGGGCGGAAAACTGCCGCTCCATACCCGCCGGGTCCCGAAATTGCAGCGATTCCGCATGCAGACACATGACCGGTTCGCTGGGATCCAGCGTACGGTTCTCACCAGTTCCATGATTCGGCAAATAGGCCGGATCGCCACAGATCGGAAAACCCAGCGCCCACAGGTGAGCTCGGATCTGGCTGGTTCGCCCCGTGACAGGGATCGCTCGCACCATCGCTGTCCCGTCCGACAGCCGACACAACACCGTGAACTCTGTCAAAGCTGCAGTCCCGGCTGGATCCGGCAGACGCACCCCTCCCACTCCCGGTTCCTCGGCCAAAGCCAGATCACAAGTCAGGCTGTCATGCGGCGGGTGCCCGACAATTCGAGCCAGATAGGTTTTGCGGACCTGCCGCTGCTCAAACTGTTTCGCCAGCAGCGTGGCCGTCCGTTTTCTGCGAGCCAGCACCATCAGACCGGATGTGTTGGCATCCAGCCGGTGCACCACATGCGGGCGTTCCGGGAAGTAGACATGGTTCAGAATGTGCCGCAGAGTATTGCGGTGGAAACGTCCGCAGGCATGCACCGGCAGCGGAGCCGGCTTGCTGATCACAATCAGTTCGGCGTCCTCATGCAGCACACAAATGTCTGCAGCAACCGGCGGCTCCACAACCTGCGGTTCAAGCAGATCAAATCGTTCGCCTTCCCGTACCAGTCGATCAGGTGCTAAGGGAACGGCTTCACGAGGCCGTCGCGAACGCCGACCTCGCCCCGGCTCGGCCGGGACAACCTCAGACTGACTGATCCGCCGCTGCCACTCGTCACGGCCGGTTTGAGGATGCAGTTCCAGCAGAAAGTCCAGCAGTGTCAGCCCCGCACAACGCAGTGGCACATTGAGCGGACGCCGATTGAGTTCCGCACGACTGCCCGGCAGCGGATCAACTGCTGCAGCAAGCTGCCGAGCACGACTGAGCAGCTGCTCGCGCTGCTGTTCGGCGTCACTGCGGTAACAGGCCGGGCAGGAACGTCCGGCAACATATTCCGGCTGCTGCTGCTGCTGTGGCGTGACAACTGCCTGGCAGATGTAGCACTGAGTGGTACCGGTTTCCTCAAGCTGCGGATTCACCGCCACACGCTGATCAAACACAAAACATTCGCCGTCCCAGTGCGCCCCACCAACTTCTTCGAAGTACTTCAGAATGCCGCCGTCCAGCTGATAGACGTTACGGAATCCGGCCGATTCCATCCACGGCCCGGCTTTCTCGCAGCGAATCCCGCCCGTGCAGAACATCACGACCGGCTCGTCACGCATGGTCTGGGGCAGCTGCTGGATCGCTTCGGGAAACTGACGAAAGTGATCGATGTTCAGATGCACGGCATTGCGAAAGGTGCCGATCTGCACCTCATAGTCGTTCCGCGTGTCCAGCAGATGAACCGGGCGACCCTCGTCCAGCCAGCGTCGCAGCTCGGCTGCCGGCAGCTTGGGCGATGTTCGAACTGCCGGACGCACGTCATCGTGACCAAAGGCTATGATCTCACGCTTGATCTTGACCAGCATCCGACTGAATGGCTGGTACTGGTTCAGACTCTCCTTGGGCTGCAGATCAGACAGCAGCGGATCAGATCGCAGGAAGCCGACGAAGCCATCGATTGCTGCCCGACTGCCGGCGACGAACAGATTGATACCCTCTCTGCTGAGCAGCACAGTGCCACGCAGATCACATTCCTGCGCTGCCGCGCGGATGGCATCACGACGCTCTGACAGGTTGTCCAGAGGGACAAACTTGTAGCAGGAAATATTGATAATCGCGGGTGTGGTGGAGATCTGAGTCATGGTTGGGAGCCTGCAGAAAGTGACCCGCAGCGGGGCCGCCTGCAGAACAGGCGACGGCACGGGCAGTTCAGATCATACCGGGCAACCACCGCGCCGTTGAAGCCTTCAGTTGCGTTTCTCAGGGGGACGCTGATCAATCACTGAAGTGTGCATCCCGGTGATCATGTTGTCCGACATCTGCACACTTCCGGCTTCCGGGGAAATGCGAATCCCAACCCGGCGGGCCGGATTGCGAGTTTCCGTGATGCGATTGCCCGTGAACCTCAGATCACGGACCTTTCCCAGCACCTCGATCGACACCCCATCGTCGCCACCACTGTTTTCTATGGTGTTGCCCTCAAGCACATTGCGGTTTGGCCAGAAATCCAGCCCACGGTCCTCGTGACGAAACAGAACGCCGAACTGTCCGCTGTTACGGATCACGTTATTCCGCATTACATTGTCCGTGTCGTTGTGACCTATCGACACTCCGTACAGACGGTTGCCCTCAATCAGATTGTCCTCCGCCAGACCAAACTTCACCCCCCAGCACCAGAACAGACCCTGACTGTTGCGTTCGAGACGGTTGCCGATCAGGACCGGGCGCTGAGATCCGGAGCCGGGATGCACACCGAGATCCGCATTGTCGTGGCTGTAACAGTTGCGGACCACCACGTCATGACAGATCTGAAAACTGA
Source organism: uncultured Planctomycetaceae bacterium (assembly GCA_963977705.1). Taxonomy (GTDB): domain Bacteria; phylum Planctomycetota; class Planctomycetia; order Planctomycetales; family Planctomycetaceae; genus SXXK01. Next base: position 529 of record CAXBSH010000109.1, on the reverse strand, counting down.
TTCCATCACCATGATTGTTCCGCGCCTCGACCTGCTGAATCGTGAAACGACTGCAGTCCTGCAGAAAAATGCAGCCTCCGTAATTGCCGTCCAGGTGGGCCGTCTGCTGCCGATTGCCGTCCAGCACAAGGTTTTCAATCCGCACATCAGCAGCGAATTCCGCGGTGAGCAGAGGGTAGAGCGAGTCGCAGGTGGGCTTTCCCGACAACCACAGGTTTTCCCGCAGTCCATCGCTCAGCTGAAAACGATTGCCGCTGCGGGCCGTCAGAGTTCGCTTGATGACGATTGCCGCACCATTATGCGGGTTCACTGCTCGCAGCACGACACCATCACCCACCTGAAAACCACTGGCATCGGTCAACGTGATTTCCTGATCATACCAGTCGGAATCGGCACTGAGCGTTGTGGAGGCGGATGCAGGACGGGTCAGCAGCGTTTCCGAGCCGCTGCCCACAATCCGCACCCGGGAAGCCAATACGACGGAATTGCGGAGCACCCAGGTGCCGGGTAACAGCCGCACTGTGCCACC
>CAXBSH010000108.1:0-14859 GCA_963977705.1 uncultured Planctomycetaceae bacterium | reverse complement strand
GGCTGTTGGCGGGGGGTGTTGAGGGCTGTTGTTGTGGGGTATGCTTGAAATCCTCAGTGTTTTTTGAGGGATGGGGCCGAGCAGGAATGTTCGGGCTGGATTTTTGTCTCGCGTGATTGGAATGTGAGGGTGATTTTGCTCGTGGGTTGTCTTGCTGGATTTGGGTGTGGATGGGGTGCCTGGTAGTTGCCTCCTGCGGTCCAGCGAGCGAGAATTCAGGTCGACGTGGTCGTGCCGTTGCAGTTGGTGGATGTGTGCCGTGTTGTGGATGTTATTGCGGGGTGGATGGAAGGCATTCGGATGTCTGGATTTGTGGGCCGAATTCTGCGGGCGAAGGCGAAGCTGCTGGGGACGGCCGCGCAGGAGATTCCGGTTCCATTTGAAGTCTTCTGTGAGTGTGGTGGTCGAGCGGCTGGAATTCGGCGACAGACGTATCAGGTGGCGGACTGTTCGGATTGTGGTCGCATGATGTATGTGTTGCCGGTGAATCCCTATCCGGCGACTCGGCGGATCCCCAGTGAGGTGGTGGCTGGCGGTGCTGGTGGCCGTGCTGTGGCGGCGTTGGCGGAGCTGGCGGGTGTACCGTCGGCAACTGTTGCGGGCGGTGCGGCTGGTGCACCTGAAGTTGCTCGGACGGCCGAGTCTTCTGAGGGGCAGCAGCAGTCGTCTGGTCAGCGTGTGAAGCGGCGAGCGGTTGCGGGGCGTGAGGTTTCGCGTGCGGGTGAGGCAGTGTCAGCGGCTCCTGCCGTGGCTCAGGCTGCCCCACCCGCATCTGTTGTGCCGGTTGTTCCTCGGGTGTCATTGGGGGTACGTCTGCGGCGGACATTTTCCCCAGTGCGACTGCTGGTGACAGCCAGTCTGGTGTTGTTGTCTCTGACGGTCTGGTGGATGGTGCAGCAGCGTCGTCAGGATGTGGCTCGGCGGGTCTGGCGTCAGCAGCAGGACGCTGTCAGGTTGGCTCTGGAGGCAGAGGATCTGCCGCAGTTGACGACAGCACTGGAGCGACTGGTGGAGGCGGCCGAGATTCTGCATCGAGTGGATGCGGAGGCTGTGCGTGCGAGTTCGTTGCTGAAGCAGTGTCGGGCGGTCAATCAGTTGTCGCAGCTGGATCTGGTGACGGCCCTGGAGCAGTTGCTGGCGGGTCCGGCGTTGACTGATGAGCGAGTGACGGCGGAGGTTCGTGGTCTGGTGTTTGTGTTTGAGGGGATTCTGCGACCGGCGGGTGCGGCAAACGGTGGTGGTGGCGGTCAGGGTGAGGTTGGGGGCGTTCTGGAACTGGATCTGCCGTTGCAGATTGCGGATCGGCGCGTACGGATTCGCACGGGTGCGGCGTGGTTATCTGAGATACCGGCGGTTGTGGAGGGTCAGCCAGTGTTATTTGCGGCGGCGCTGGAGAGCGGCCGTCTGGAGGCTCGTGACGAGAGTTTGACGTTGTTGATGAGCGATGAATCGGTGGTGTTGCTGACGGAGTCATTACCAGCAGCAGCAGCTGGTTATGTGTCGTCAGATGCGGGTGTCGCGCAGTTATTGCGGCGTCAGAGCGAGCTGCTGGGGGGGCCATCGAAGGGAGTGGCGGGTGCTGCGGGCAGTGAGGTGTCAGAACCGTCGGCAGGGGGAACGCAGTGATGAATGGAAGGCCGGGTTACCTGCTGAGTCGTGTTGTGGTGTGCAGTCTGTTGTGGCTGTCAGCGGCCACCTCTGTCAGTGCTCAGACACTATCCGTGCCGCAGTTACTGGAGCAGCAGGAGCGGTGGAAGCAGTTGGCTGAGGCTGGATCGCGTGTGCAGCTGGAGGGACGTTTTCAGAGTCGTACGGCTGAGTCGTTTCGGCTGGAGCAGCTGGAGTTGATTTTTCGACATCCTCCGACGATTCGGTTGCCGGATCGGATCCGTCGTGGTCAGCGGGTGGAAGTGACGGGTGGGTTTACTGTGGACGGTTCGCGGCTGTTTTTCACGGTGCAGCGGTTGCAGGTGGGTGAGACGGATGAGGAGCATTTGCGGCGGCGAGTGAGTGAGCCTGGTCGGGAGCGTCCGGAGAAGTTGCTGGAACTGGCGGCCGAGTATGTCGCGCGGGCTCAGTTCTATCAGGATGACGTCCTGCAGCAGGAGATTCAGTCGGTGCGTGGTGAGGCGTTGCAGCGGCAGAAGCAGCAGGTGCGGAATGATGTGTCGGGCATGGCGCAGCTGCTGCGTTCGGCGGAGCAGCTGGGGGTTTCCGCTGAGACGCTGGGTCAACTGCGATTTGAGTTTCTGGTGCTGCGTCAGAGGCAGCCGAATGCTGTTGCTGGAGAGCTGCTGAAAGAGGCTCGGTTGCTGGAGGGTTGGGATGATCGGCAGCGGGCGATTCCGGCATCATTGCAGCAGGCATTGGCGAAGAATGCGGGTGCAGCCTGGTCTGCGGGCAGTGCGGCAGAGCGAAGGCTGCTGCATCGGCAGGTGTACGTGCAGTTGCGGCTGCAGGATCTGCAGCAGCAATTGGCGTCGGATGGCAGCAACGGGTTGGCGTTGGCGAAGCAGGTGCGAGAGGAGTTACCGACGGAATCGAAGGTGGCTGCTGAACTGGAGGCGCGGGAAGTTGCGTGGCAGTTGTCTCGAGCCGATCAGCTGGACCGTGAGGGCTTGATCAGTGCGTGTGGTCTGCTGCTGCAGCTGGAGCGGCGAGCCGAGGCGGAGCAGTTACGCGCGGCGTGGTTGCGGCGACAGGAGCAGCGATTTGATGTACGGACTCTGGCCGGCCAGATTCGGACGGCGGACGAGTATTTGTTTGTGGGTGAGGAGTGGCAGGACGAGGCCGCACGGGCTCGTGGGGTGGACTTACTGAAGCAGGCGTGGGAGCGAGCGGAGCAGGAGTCACCAGCGGATGCGGAGGGATTGACGGCCAGATTGAAGGTTCTGGGTTGGGAGCGTTTGAAGGACAACTGGATCACGACATCGGAGTTTTTGAAGCGTCCGGCGGATGATGTGCAGCGTGCTGTGCGTGAGGGGCGGGTGGTGAAGGGGATGACGGCGGACCAGGTGACTCAGACGCTGGGCCGACCGAATCGAACGACGAAGATGGCGGCTCAGCGAGTCTTTCGGGAGTTCTGGATTTACGAGGAGGCTGGGCTGGTGATTCGACTGCGTCGGAACCAGCAGCGGGCGACGGAGGGTTTGGTGGTGGAGGAGGTAGTGCGAGGCGGGGGCTGAAATTCAGGACTAAAGAATCCGCAATTCGGTGTGATTTTGCCGAAATTCGTTCAGTTGTGTGCGTGTTGTGTTGGGAATCGCTGGAGTCTGGCTTCCCAGAGGCAGGAAAGTCTGTCTGAAAAAGTTCATTTTGGACGATCAACACTGCCGAGTGCGGTGTGTGGCGGTAGCATTTTTGGCTTGGTATTCCGGGTCGGGTGTGTCATTCGGCTTGTGTCTGATGCGGGGCCGTTGAAAGGTGTTGGTTCGATGACGATTTCCATGACGGATTATTTCCGGGATCGCAAATCTGACCGGAAGAAGGAAACTCGCTACATCAACGTGATCAACAAGGACAACTGCACATCGTGCAATTCGTGTGCGAACGTGTGTCCGGTGGACTGTATTTACGAGGTTGTCAGTCCGGTTCCCTCAGAGAGTTATCATCAGATCGACACCAGTCGCTGCATTGGTTGTCAGATGTGTTATCGTTCACCGAACGACAGCAGTGAGTTTTACCAGCTGACGATCTGTCCGTGGAACGCGATCGACATGCTGCACAATCCGAATTCGAAGCCGGATGATGTGTCGGTCCTGCTGCCGTATTATCGTGGGGCATCGACTGACCTGCCGTGGCCGAAGCTGGAGGAGTATGGGTACCAGCTGTTTCTGGACGGCGAGGTCTTTCTGCCGGCGTCTGAGAAGTCATTGCATCGTGTTTTCCAGCTGTTTCAGGAGCAGTCCTGGATGTACAGTGAAGAGGACAACGTGCAGATTGTGCAGACCGAGGTGGAAGAGGGTAGCGGCTATGTGCGTTACCGTGCGACCGAAGAGGGTCGTGAGCTGCTGGACTGTATGTATCAGGGCTGGAAGCGGATCTTCATGGACTGAGGCTGAGTGCGTGGCAGCCTGCGGATTGTGCGTCTGACTGCGCTGGTTCGCAGTGGTCTGTTCACCGTGGGGAGGAACCGGGCATGTCGGTGCAGTGGCTGGCTGGAATTCGGCTGCTGATTGGCAGCGTGCTGTTGTTGTGCTGTGCGGTCAGTCCTGGTCAGTCTCCCATTACTGCACCTCCGGCCGAACTGTCTGTTCCGGCGTATTACAGTCAGTACGTGTCTGCGGGTGGCTATCCGATTGTGGCATCTGCGCGTGTGAATGCGTATGCGCTGCGTGAGGCGGCGTATCTGGTCGAGCTGATGCTGGCGCGTCGTCCGGACGTGCGTGAGGCGATGGTGCGAGGAGGCAGTCGTCTGTGCGTGATTGCTCACAATGAATTCACGACCGATCTTCCGGAGTGGGCATGGCTGGGTGATGCGAAGGGGGATGGCCGTCAGGCGGCTGGTGTGACTGCCAGGGACTTCTGGGATGCGCGAGCGCGGGGTATGGGTGGATCGGCAACGGATCCGTTGTGTTCGTGTGGCGAAGAGAATCTGCTGGGTTACTCGGGTGATCCGTATCGGGCGGAGTGCATTCTGATCCACGAGTTTGCTCACAACATTCACCTGCGGGGCATGAATGTGGTGGACCCGGGATTTGATGAGCGGGTGCGTCTGGCGTATGAGCGGGCGATGTCTGCGGGGTTATGGAAGGGCAAGTACGCGTCGGTGAATCATCATGAGTATTTTGCAGAGGGTGTGCAGTCGTGGTTTGATAATAATCGTGAGAATGACCATGACCACAACCACGTGAATACTCGTGAAGAGCTGCAGTCATATGATCCTCCACTTGCGGAGCTGTGTCGGGAAGTCTTTCGTGACACCGAATTGCGGTATACTCGCCCGGAAACTCGACTGCGTGATCATCTGGCTGGCTATGATCCAGCGAGTGCCGTGAAGTTTGAGTGGCCGGCGCGTCTGGCCGAGGCGCAGCGAGCGATACGGCGTGCGGCCGAGCAGCGGAACGCGGTCAAGTGAGCTGAGGGGCAGCAGAGTCTGTGTGAGTCGTTCGTGTGATCACGGCTGAGTGATTTGCCACGGAAGGACAGGGAAACAGGTGTGTCCCTGCATTCCACAGGTGTTTATAGAGTTGTTTGCGCAGAACCGGGACGTTCGTGAAGAATTGGATTCAGACGTCAGGGGTTTCCTTCCGGGCCTCAGGACTTGTCAGCTTCCGCTAACGGTTCGCGTGTAGGGCAGCAGGTCATTGGTTGTGTGGGCAAAGGGGTGGCCGGGCAGGAATGACGCAAGGGACAAAAGTCGTAGTCTGGGCTTTAGCCCGGGCACGTAGTTCTCGTCAGCCTCGAAATCCCCTGTGTTTTTTAAAGTATGGGGCCGAGCAGGAATGCTCGGGCTACATTTTGTCCTCGGCGTCAGGAATGCCCGGGCTACGGTTGTGTGGGCAAAGGGGCGGCCGGGCAGGAATGCTCGGGCTACGGTTGTGTGGGCAGAGGGGTGGGCGAGCAGGAATGTTCGGGCTACGGTTGTGTGGGCAGAGGGGTGGCCTGGCTCGGGTGGTTCCGGGTTGGGTCAGATGATTCCCAGATCGCGGCCGACGCGGGTGAATGCATCGACGGCGAGTTCGAGTTGTGAGCGGGAGTGAGCGGCTGACATTTGTGTGCGGATACGGGCTTCACCGCGGGGTACGACGGGGAATGAGAATCCGATGACGTAGATGCCGAGTTCGAGGAGTGCATTGGCCATCCGAGTTGCGAGTGCGGCATCACCGATCATGACGGGGGCGATGGGGTGTTCGCCTGGCAGGATGCGGAAACCGGCTTGAGTCATAGCGGCGCGGAACCAGCTGGTATTTTCGCGCAGTTGTGTGCGGAGCTGGCTGGATTCGCTGATGAGTTCGAGTGCTTTGAGGGAGGCGGCGGCGATGGGTGGTGCGAGTGTATTGGAGAAGAGGTAGGGGCGTGAGCGTTGTCGCAGCAGATCGATGAGCGGTTTACGTCCGCTGGTGTATCCACCGGAAGCACCGCCGAGCGCTTTTCCGAGTGTTCCGGTGATGATGTCGATGCGACTGGCGACGTTGAAGTGTTCGGGTGTGCCTTTACCGCCGGGACCGATAAAGCCGACGGCGTGTGAATCATCGACCATGATCGAGGCATTATAGCGATCTGCCAGTTCGCAGATGGCGGGCAGATTTGCGAGGTATCCGTCCATGGAGAAGACGCCGTCGGTCGCGATCAGTCGATTGCGGCAACCCTGAGCGGCCTGCAGCTGCTGTTCGAGGTCGGCCATATCGTTATTGCGGTAGCGATAGCGCTGTGCTTTGCAGAGCCGGATACCGTCGATGATGCTGGCGTGGTTCAGCTGATCGGAGATGATGGCATCCTGTTCGGACAGCAGAGTTTCGAAGAGACCACCATTGGCATCGAAACAGGAGCTGTAGAGGATGGTGTCATCCGTGCCGAGAAAGCTGCTGATGCGCTGTTCGAGTGTGTGGTGTACGGACTGAGTGCCGCAGATGAAGCGTACTGAGGCCATGCCGTAACCCCAGCGATCGAGGGCATCGCGGGCGGCCTGTACGATGTCCGGGTGATCGGCGAGTCCGAGGTAATTGTTGGCGCACAGATTGACCACGTGGCTGGAATTGGCCAGCCGAATGCTGGTGTTCTGTGGCGAGTCGATGGTGCGTTCCGCTTTGAACAGTCCCTGTGAGCGGATGGAATCGAGTTCTGCGAGTGCGTGATCTGTGAGACCGGACATGATGAGTTTCCTGGTTGATCAGTGATTCCAGTTCAGGATGACTTTACCGGACTGGCCCGACTTCATGGCTTCGAAGCCTTTGGCGAATTCGGTGTAGTGCAGGCGGTGAGTGATTACGGGGCTGATATCGAGTCCGCTTTGCAGCATCACCGTCATCTTATACCAGGTCTCGTACATTTCGCGGCCGTAGATGCCGTGAATTGTGAGCATATTGAAGACGACCTGAGTCCAGTCGATGGCGATATCGGCGGTGGGGATGCCGAGCATGGCAATTTTTCCACCGTGGGCCATGTTGTTCAGCATGCTGCGGAAGGCGTCAGCATTGCCGGACATTTCCAGTCCCACATCGAAGCCTTCGGCCATCCCCAGTTCGCGCTGCACGTCTTCGAGTTTTTCGGTGCGAACATCGACAGCGCGAGTAGCGCCCATGCGACGTGCCAGTTCCAGACGCCATGGATTGACATCGGTGACGACCACGAAGCGAGCGCCGGCATGTCGTACAACGGCGGCGGCCATCAGGCCGATCGGGCCAGCACCCGTGATCAGGACGTCTTCGCCAAGCACGGGGAAGGCGAGTGCTGTGTGAACCGCATTACCGAACGGATCAAAGATGGAGGCGATGTCGCGATCGATACCGTGATGGTGATGCCAGACATTGGTCATGGGCAGTGCGATATACTCAGCGAAGGCACCAGGACGATTGACGCCGATACCCTGAGTTTTGGGGCAGAGGTGTCGGCGACCGGCGAGACAGTTGCGGCAGCGTCCGCAGACCACGTGGCCTTCACCGCTGACAATGTCGCCGGGATGGAAGTCAGACACGTTGGATCCGACTTCGACGATTTCGCCGACAAATTCGTGTCCGACGACCATGGGAACGGGAATGGTGCGCTGAGCCCACGCGTCCCATTCGTGAATATGCACGTCCGTACCGCAGATGCCGGTTCTGTCGACTTTGATCAGTACGTCATTGAGGCCGACTTTGGGTTCCGGAACGTCTTCCAGCCAGAGCCCTTTTTCTGCGTGGCGTTTGACGAGGGCCTTCATCTGTGTTTCTTTCCCGAATTCCAACGGTTTTTGAATATCCTGGACAATGCGTACGGTATAGTACACGTGCGGATGTTCGGTTTGCAAGAAGAATCGTCCAGTATATTGAAATCCGGGAATGGTGAGCGGATGAAGTCAGGTCGTTCAGCCAATGATGCGGTGCAATCGGCGGCATCTGCTGAGGATGTCAGTCGGCACGTCTGTCGGCGGATTCATCAGCTGCGTCGGGACCGTGGCTGGTCGCTGGATGTGCTGTCGCGAGCTTCCGGTGTCAGCCGTTCAATGCTCAGTCAGATTGAGCGTGAGCAGGCAAACCCGACTCTGGCGGTCACCGTAAAGATCGCGGGTGCTCTGGGTATGAGTATGGCGGAGCTGGTTGAGCAATCCGCAGTAGCTCCGGGGATTGAGGTAATCCGAGCTGACGACCGCAGTCATATTTTTCGTTCGGACCAGAACTGTTCGATTCGGACGCTGTCGCCTCTGCATCTGGAGAAGGATGTTGAGTTTTACGAGGTGTTGTTGAATCCGGGCGGAGCGCTCCGATCGGCTCCGCACTTCGAGGGGACTCGTGAGTTTCTGACGGTGCAGAAGGGTCGAGTGGTGGTGGTGTCTGATACGGAGACGACGGAGCTGAATCGGGCGGATTCGGCCAGTTATCGGGCGGACGTTGCGCACGAGATTCGGAATCCGGGCAAGTCTGAGGCGCTGGTATTTCTGGTTGTGATTTATCAGTAGGGTCAGGCAAGGATTTCCGGAATGACCTGTCCGTGGACATCGGTCAGTCGGAAGTCGCGTCCCTGGTAGCGATAGGTCAGTTGTTCGTGATTCAGTCCCAGCAGGTGCAGTACGGTGGCCTGCAGGTCGTGTACGTGCACCGGTCGTTCGGCGATATCCATGCCGAAGTCATCGGTGGCTCCCAGTGAGATCCCCTGTTTGATTCCGGCGCCGGCCAGCCACATGGTGAAAGCATCCTTGTGGTGATCGCGTCCGGCGGAGTCTGGGTCGGTGCCCTGCTGCAGTGGTGTGCGTCCGAATTCTGAGGTCCAGAGGATGAGTGTTTCGTGCAGCAGTCCGCGTTGTCTGAGGTCACGGATGAGTGCGGCGATGGGGCGATCGACTTCGCGGCATTTGCGAGGCAGAGCGGTCTGGAGTCCGCTGTGGTGATCCCAGTCGGCATCGAACAGCTCTACGGTGCGGACTCCGCGTTCAATCATTCTGCGGGCCAGCAGGCAGTTAGCGGCGAAGGACGGTTTTCCGGCAGTTGCTCCGTACATGTTGAGTGTTTCGGGGGATTCTTCATTGAGTGCCAGCAATTCCGGTACGGAGCTTTGCATGCGGAGAGCCAGTTCGTACTGACTGTTGCGTACGGCTGCAGCGGGGTCGAGTGTCTGCTGAGCGCGGAGTGAGTTCAGCTGCTGCAGTGTGGCAAGCTGTCGCTGGCGATCGGCCGTCTGAATGCCGGGTGGGCTGGAGAGGAACAGGACGGGATCGCCCTGAGAGCGAAACTGGGTGCCCTGATGGACACCGGGCAGAAATCCGGCTGACCAGAGGCTGGTTCCGGCACCACCGGGCGGTCCGCTGAGCAGTACGACCCAGGCGGGGAGGTTCTGGTTTTCGGAGCCCAGTCCCCACGACAGCCATGCTCCAAGCGACGGTCGTCCGGAGCGTCCGAAGCCGGAGTGCAGGAACATCTGTGCCGGGGCGTGATTGATTTCGGTGGTATGGAGTGAGCGGATGACGGCCAGTTCATCGGCGACTGTGCCCAGTTCGGGCAGGAGTTCTGAGAGTCCGAGTCCACATTGGCCATGTTGTCGGAATTTCCAGGGTGAGCCGGCGAGTACGGATGTTTTGCCGATGAAGGCGAAGTCGCGATTGCGTGTGACGGATTCCGGGCAGGGCTGACCGTGTCGGCGGACCAGTTCTGGTTTTTCGTCGAACAGATCGAGTTGTGAGGGTGCACCGATCATGTGCAGGCAGATCAGGTGTCTGGCTTTGGGAGTGAAGTGTGGGGGTGGCAGCTGCGGGGGGGCTGTCGGAGGCAGTGGATTGGCACGGCTGCTGTTGTTGCTGATGAGGGCTGTTGTGGCGACTGCGGCTGAGGCTGTCTGAGCGGCAGCAGTGATGGCGTGGCGACGCGAGACGGCGCTGGAGGGCTGAGGCTGTGAGAACGACATGCCAGGACTTTCAGTGCGGGGCTCTGCGAACGGGTGTCAGGGTCGAGTGCTGGTTTCGTGGAGATTGAGCAGTACGGTAGCGAGTGTGGTCCATGCGGCCTGTTCAAGGGGGTCAGTGGGTGGTGTTGAGTTTTCGGGGCTGCTGTTGTTAATGAGGGCGACATCTGTGGGGCGGTGCAGCAGGGAGTTCCGTTGCTGCTGCAGGAGCTGCAGCAGGACCTGCAGTTCCTGTGGTTGTGGAGTGCGAGCGGTGCAGAGCTGAAAACCGGTGGTGATACGTTGCTGGTCGGTGGAATCGGTTGTGGAGTTGAGGAGTTTTGCGGCGAGTGCGGCTGCGGCAGTTGCTGCAACGGGTTCATTGAGCAGTGCGAGTGCCTGCAGAGCGGTACTGGTGCGTGAGCGCTGGACGGTGCAGGCGAAGCGGGCTGGACCATCGAATGTGGCGAGGCTGGGGTGAATCGCGCTGCGTTTGATCACGATATAGATGCTGCGGCGATATTTCTCTGAGCCGTCACTGACCTGGTAGTCGTATTGTTGTCCGCCGATTTTGCTCCAGAAACCTGCTGGTTGTGGTGGGCGAATGGGTGGGCCGAATTGTCTGTGATCCAGCAGTCCGGAGACGGCCAGCAGATGATCGCGAATCATTTCGGCATCCATGCGGAAGGTGGGTCCGCGCGCCAGCAGTCGATTCTGGTCATCGATCTGCAGCAGTTCGGGGCTGCCGTGGGCGGACTGCTGCCATGTGCGGGACAGTACGATGCTGCGGAGGAGATGTTTCATGGACCAGCCGTTTTCCTGCAGTTCGACAGCCAGCCAGTCGAGCAGTTCGGGGTGTGAGGGAGGGTCACAGCGTGAGCCGAGATCTTCGGGAGTGGTGACAAGTCCGGTGCCGAACAATTCGGCCCACCAGCGGTTAACGGCAGCGCGTGCAGCGAGTGGGTTCTGAGGAGAGACGAGCCACTGTGCGAGTTCCAGTCGATTGCGTGGCTGGGGTGTCTGCTGAGCTGTGCGGAAGAGTGCGGGGATCCCGGGCTGGACGGGATCACCTGGTTGCCGATAGTCGCCGCGCTGGAAGATAAAGCTGGGGCGAGTCTGCTGTTCGACCATGACAAGTGTTGTTGGCGGGGCCAGTGTCTGCAGTTGTTTCTGCAGTTTCAGCAGCTGTTGCTGCAGCTGCTGAGACTGCTGGTCGAGTCGTGTGCGGTAATCGAGCAGCTGTTGCTGCTGGGCGGGTTGCCAGTCAGCGGCCGGAACAGCAGCGATTGCGAGCAGTTGTTCGTGCTGCGGGTCCGGGGTACTGCTGCTGTTCTGAGTGGCGGCTGACTCTGCTGAGAGTGCAGTGAGTCGCAGGCGTCCGATACTGCGTCCATTGCCGAAATGCTGATCGAGCTGAATGGTGAGCGAGTCCTGTGCATTGAGTGTCAGTGGTTTGCTGAGCAGGAAAACGGCGTGGTGGGGGCGGGCAAATTGCGGTGCGATTGCCCAGCCGGTGTCTGGTTTTCCATCGATGGCTGCGGCGACGGGCCATTTCTGCTGAGAGAAATCCGCAGTGGCGGAGGTGAAGATCAGTGGTTCGGGTGCCGCTGCGTGTCTGTTGACAGTGGCGGTCAGTTCGTGGAGTACGAAGTTGGGTCGCTCCGCATCGCCTCGTCCTGGCCCCTGTCCGGGAAGTGAGTCGTGGGTCAGCGTTTCCAGTTGCAGGGCGCGGACATTCTGCAGAGTCTGCTGGATGGTGACAGTCACGAGGTCATTGTCCGGCGGGTCAGCGCCGGTGACCAGCAGAGAGCCATCCGGCAGTGTGGACCATGCGTCCATGGTACCGAGAGACTGGATACTGTGTGCTTTGAGGATGACATCGGTTTGCGGCTGAAGGGTGTGTTTCTGCCGCAGCTCCTGAGCCCACCTGGGCAGTTCCAGCGTCAGCTGTTGACGGCGTTCATCCAGCTGCTGCTGCAGCTGCGTGATCTGTTGCTGCAGGCTGTTGCGAGCGGAGTCGTGGCGTGGATCGGAGAGTGGCATTTCAGGGCCGATGAAGCGGATTGAGGAAGGTTGGGCGGGGTTAGCGCGATCGGCTTCGATGGCTGTATTGTTGAAGCAGGCGAGCAGCTGGTAGTAGTCCTGCATGGTGAAGGGGTCATATTTGTGATCGTGGCACTGAGCGCATTCGAGTGTGGTTCCGAGCCAGATAGTGGCTGTCGTATTGACTCGATCGATCAATTGTTCTGCGCGGGTTTCTTCCGGGAGCGAGCCGGCTTCGACGTTGGTGGGTGAGCAGCGATGGAATCCGGTGGCGATGCGCTGTGATTCCGTGGTATTGGGCAGCAGATCACCGGCCAGCTGTGCGATGGTGAACTGGTCGTAGGGCAGATCATTGTTCATGGCCTGAATGACCCAGTCGCGATAGGCCCACGAATCACGGAGGTCATCGCGCTGGAAGCCGTGTGAATCGGCGTAGCGTGCCAGATCGAGCCAGTGTCGGGCCCAGCGTTCACCGAACTGGGGGCGCTGGAGCAGCTGATCGACGATGCGACGATAGTGTGCGGGTGTGGGGTCAGCGGTAAAGGCCCGGACTTCGGTGGGGCTGGGTGGCAGACCGATCAGTGCGAGATACAGTCGGCGGATCAGAACATCCGGTTCGGCCTGAGGTGCCAGTTTCAGCTGATGGTCTTCGAGGTGCTGTTGTACAAAGGCATCGATGGGTGAGTCTGAGGGTGAATTCTGTGTGTGTGGCTGTGGCTGCGGCAGAGTGGGTTTGACGGGTGGTGACCATGCCCAGTGAGCGGGTGGAGTAAACGGGTCGGGGATTTCCGCGCCCTGCAGGATCCACTGACGGAGCAGCTGTTGCTGAGTCTGCGTGAGTGGATTGCCCACGGGTGGCATGTGCTGTTCGTCGGACTGAGGTAAGGCGATGCGTTGCAGGAGCTGGCTGTTGTCGGGTTTGTGCGGGACGATGATGGTGTGATTCAGCAGGGCATTTCGCGAGTCGACTCTGAAGTTGCCCTGCTGCTGGCTGGGTCCGTGGCATTGCAGGCAATTGCGGCTGAGCAGTGGGTAGATATCGCGAGTGAAGCTGACGGGGTCTGCTTTCTGCGGGAGCGGTGCCGGAGAGAACAGTGGGAACAGGCAGGCCAGCAGCAACAGGGACATGACTTGCGATCCGGCGTAGTGGCGTGGGCTTGCGCGGGTTTCGTGCAGTGAGGGTGGAACATACCGAGAATCGGGGGTGTTTGCGAGTTTTATTTGCGGGGAACGCGGAGGACGGGATGAAGACGCAGCAGTTCGTCTGGTGCCGTGCAATCCTGCCGGTTGCCCGGTAGGATGTGGCGGGTGTAGCGGGCTGTGTTCCGAAGGGATTTTTTCTGATGAGTGAGTCAGTTATGTCAGAGAGTTCTGCATCACGGCGAGAGTTTCTGGTGGCTGCGGTTGCCGTCGGTTCGGCGGCGGCGGGGGTGGCTGTTGCTGAGACTTCAGTTGAGCGTCCTTTATTTGCCTATATTGGCACCTTCAGTTCGCCTTTGAAGGACGTGTTGCCGACTCAGGTGGATCTGCCTCCGGGGAATGGTCGCGGGATTCATATTTTTCGCGTTGATCGGCGGACTGGCGGTTTGACGGCAGCGGGGACCTATGATCTTGGGACCAGTCCCAGTTGTCTGGCGGTGAATGCCGCGGCAGACCGTCTGTATTCGGCGAACGAGACGGATCGAGTGGGGGAAACGAAGGAGGGCACGGTCAGTGCATTTTCGATTGATGCGAAAACGGGTGCGCTGACGCTGCTGAATACGGTGCGTTCGGGAGGAGCTGGTCCGACGTATGTGGCGCTGCATCCGAGCGGGCGTTATCTGCTGACAGCCAACTATTTTGGTGGATCGGTGTCTGTTCTGCCGGTGCTGGCTGATGGCCGACTTGGTGAGGCAGCGGATGTGAAGCAGGATGATGGTGCGGTTGGTCCGACGAAGGCCAGCAGTGTGCAGCCAGGAAGTTTTGCTTTCAGCGGTCACGACAGAACTCATGCTCATCAGATCCTGCCGGATGCCTCCGGACGATTTGTGCTGCATGTGGATCTGGGGCAGGATCGGATTTATGTGTGGAAGTTTGATGTGGAGCGGGGCGTTCTGAGTCCGGCAGCTCAGCCGTGGGTGTCATTGCCTGCGGGTGATGGACCGCGACACGTGCATTTTCATCCGAATGGTCGCTGGCTGTATTCGATTCAGGAGGAGGGATCGACGATTGTCCTGTTTGACTATGACAGTGAGACGGGTGGTCTGACAGCGCGACAGACGGTTCCAAGTCTGCCGGCGGGATATGCGGGCAGTAATTTCTGTTCGGAGATTCTGGTCTCTGCTGACGGTCGATTTGTGTACGGGGGCAACCGTCTGCATGACAGCATCGGGATTTTTGCCACGGCGGCTGATGGTCGTCTGACGCAGGTGGGCAATGAGTGGACTCGCGGCAACTATCCTCGCAGTTTCACCTTTGATCCGACGGGCAGTTTTCTGTATTGCTGCAATCAGCGTGCTGACAACGTGACAATTTTCCGAGTGAAGCGGGAAACGGGTCTGCTGGAATTCACGGGCGGGTATGTACCTGTGGGAAATCCGTCGATTGTGGTGTTCTGTGAACCGGGCGGTGGCGTGCAGGGCTGAGGTTAAGCAAGTGGTCAGTTGTCAGTTGTCAGTTGTCAGTTGTCAGTGATCAGTAATCAGTGGTCAGTGGAAGCTCCTTGGGAGGGCGAGGCTCCTGCCGAGCCGGGGGTGGCTGGGTTGCTGTCCCCGAGCTGGTGCTCGGAGGTCCCGGGTGGGCTTAGGCGAGCCGTTAGCGGCGGCT
>CAXBSH010000107.1:0-14893 GCA_963977705.1 uncultured Planctomycetaceae bacterium | reverse complement strand
CCCCCACCAGAACAGGTCTTCCCCCGCCGAGTTTCCGGCGCGACTGCGGACATCTGCCCAACCCCTACTCACTACGCGCCCCGCAGATCCCACTCGGCCCGCTCCCCAACACTAATCCCACGCAGACATACCCGCATTCCACCAGATTCCACAACAACCCGTTTGACAGATCCCGTTTCAAACACACTCGACCTGCCCCCCCACTCAATCACCACGACCCCCAGCCTCATCCTGCCGCACAACCAGACTCAGCCGCAATTGCCCCGCAGCCGACTCTACCTGCTGTAATCGTACACGTCCCCGAGGTAACCACGCCGGCAGAATCTCACGCGGCTGATCTGACAGGACCGACCGACCCACAAACGACTGCAAAGCCCCCTTGACCAGATTCGTCCACGCTGTCCCACTTTCGGAAACGTCCACCCCCGAAACGACGACCCGCCAGAAACCTGACTCCACAATCTCACCACGTAACTCCACTCGCAACTGCAACTCGTCACTCGGTTGACCCACTCGCGGCAACACCCGAAACCGCAGCTGCACCCCTATCACACCAGCCGCACACTCCACATCCACAACTTCCGTCTGCGGAAACTCGACGGAATACAACACCGCCTCAGTGGCCGCTCCCCCAACACCCGCCCCCGCTGCGGTTGACACCCCACCAACCCCGGATTCCTCCAGCACCCCCTGCAACGCCGTATCCGTCAGTACCCGACTGCCGGATTTCATCAGAAATCGCTCCAGGAACTTGTTCCCAAAGGCACTCAATGCCGCTTCCGATATCACCAGCACCCCGTCCTCAGCGTCCTGCAGCTGAACTGCAGCGGGAACAACCACCGACGCACCTCGCACCGATTCTGCTGACTCCGCCGACTGCACAGCAGCACCTGACACTCGATCCCCCGCAAAACAGACCTCCGTCGCTGTCGACCACGCAGACCAGCGGAAACGGGCGTCGCCCAGCCAGTCCGACTGCTCCGCACGCAGAACTCGCCATCGGTCCTCCAGTTCAGCAAATCTCTGCTCAACACGCCGGTCCAGACTCGGCAACACATCGCGAGACAGATCCTCGGCCACCGCCCGATTGATCTGCGGTTGCATCAGCATCACCTGATTCCACGCCAGACGGTCCCCCAGCACCGCCAGTGCCGGAGTCTGACGACCAACCACACTGGAAACCCGCTGCGGCCACTGAAAGGCCTGAATCACCCCATAGCCCTTCTGAGTCCGAAAGCGAGTCCCGTCAAACCAGAGTGGCTTCAGGACCTCAAACCGATGCTGCCCACTGCTGTCAACAATGGCTCGAGCATTCAAACCCGTGGTTTCACTGCTGACCACTCCCGTTGTCTGCAGCTCAAACTTCAATGGCCGGCTGTTGGGCTCAATCCGCAGACGCGTTTGAGTCTTCGTGGTCTGCTCACCCGTCACCTGCGAATTCAGCAGTCGCTTCCGCACCGGATTCTGCTCCGCTGATTCGTCCAGCACCAGAGCCTGCAACCGAGCACTCCGCAGCGACAGACTCAGCCAGCGATCACTGGCCGCTGCACTCCCAATCCCGCCCGGCACTGCCGAAAACAGCAGCGTCAGCAGCATGAAAAGTTCGCCCGGCCGAAACATCTGCACTCCTCTGCTGTTCGCCACGCCCACCGTTACCCACCCCACTCGCAATTATCGCACTGGGTCGACAGGAAATCCAGAACCCCGTCACCGTTCCACCGCAGCAGAACCTCCCGATTTTCCCGACTTTTCGCCCCGTTCACGAAATCCGCAGTGCCCTCACCCCGGCATTCCTGTTATCCTGCGTGGCAGAAAAAATCGTCAGACTCCCCCTCCCCGCACTCCCCACTGCCCGGACGTCTCCTATGGATGACCAACCGCAGAATGTTCCACTGGTCGAACGCTTTCATCGCGCGGAACACCTTGCCCGGGATCTCAGTGAGCACCTGCAACAATCCCTGCTGCCCAAAATCTCTGCACTCCGCCATGCCGCCAAAGTCCACGACGTCTCCGCAGTCAGTGATCAGGAAATGCTCGACCACATGACGGCTTTTACCGAAGCTGAAGCCTTCGCCTCGGGAATCCACGACAAACTTCGCGCCTACCTGCTCAGCATCGAACAGGAAACTCGGCGTATCCTGAACTTCTGACGGCCCGCAAAGACTGCCCCAACCATGCTGCAGATTGACCTGAGCGATCGCGTTGCCCTTGTCACCGGAGGCGGACAGGGACTGGGACAAGCCACAGCACGCCTGCTGCAGCAGTGCGGTGCCACTGTCATCGTCAACTATCTGGATGATGCCGCTGGTGTCGGACGGATCAAAGCCGAAGAGACCGTCGCACCATTTGGTTCCAAAGGACTGGCCGTCCCTGCCGATGTCCGTTCGCGTTCTGAACTGCAGCGGCTGATGGCGCAGATTCAGACCCGCTTCGGTGGTCTCGATCTGCTGATCAATAACGCTGGCATTCTGCGCGATCGCACAGTCAGAAATCTGTCTGATGAAGACTGGGATGCTGTCATCGAAACGAACCTGTCAGCCGTTTTCCGCGTTTGTCAGTCTGCCCTGCCCGTGCTCCGCGATGGTGGTCGCATCGTCAATCTGGCGTCCATCTCCGCAGTCATCGGTTTCTACGGACAGGCAAATTACGCTTCCGCTAAAGCCGGTATTATCGGCCTGACGAAAGTCCTCAGCCGTGAACTGGCTGCCCGCAGTATCAACGTCAATGCTGTTGCACCCGGTGTCGTACTGACGGAAATGGGACAGTCCATCCCGGAATCCGCTCGCTCACAGATGCTGAACCAGATTCCACTGAAGCGCTTCGGTGAACCCTCAGAAATCGCGTCCGCCATCCTGTTTCTCTGCAGCCCGCTGTCCTCCTACATCACCGGACAAACTCTGCACGTCAATGGCGGCTGGTGGGCATGACAGACAACGTTCCCGCACAGCTCTGCTCGGCAGAAGCCGCCATTGCAGGGATTCAGCCTGAATCCACCGTGGCCTGCAGCGGATTCATCGGGGCCGGGCACCCGGAACAGCTGACACTGGAACTGGAACGACGCTTCCTGCACACAGGCATGCCCGCAAACCTGACCCTCGTCTACGCCGCCGGTCAGGGTGACGGTCGCCAGCGCGGACTGAATCGGCTGGCACACCCGGGACTCCTGAAACGCGTCATCGGTGGACACTGGGGACTGGCTCCCCGCCTCGGGGAACTCGCACTGAAAAATGAAATCGAGGCCTGGAATCTGCCTCAGGGAGTCATCTGCCAGCTCTTTCGCGACATCGCTGCCGGCCGCCCCGGATGCATCAGCCGCATCGGTCTCGGGACCTTTATTGATCCAATCCACGATGGCGGTCGACTCAACGCACGCTCCACGGAACAGCTCGTGGAACGAGTCACACTGGCCGGACAGACATGGCTGCTGTACCGCGCCTTTCCAATCCACGTGGCCCTGCTGCGAGCAACTTCCGCGGATTGCCACGGCAATCTGCTGCTGGACCAGGAAGCTGTCATTGGCGACGTACTCGCACTCGCTCAGGCTGCTCACAACTCCGGCGGCATCGTGATTGCTCAGGTACAGTCACTGCTCGATCAGCCAGCACCTCCGCAACAGGTTCGAGTCCCCGGGAAACTGGTGAATCACATCGTCCTCGCCGATCCAAAGCTCCACTGGCAGACATTCGCCGAACAACTCAACCCCGACTACTTCAGCCCCGCCCATCCTCAACACCCCACACTGCCCACCCCCGACGATGCGCCGGAGCTGGTTCGTCGCATCATCGCCGTCCGAGCCTGCCGAGAACTGCAGCCCGGCAGCATCTGCAACCTCGGCATCGGGCTGCCCGAGGGCATCGCGGCAGTGGCCGCCGAACAGGGTCTGCTGCAGCAGGTCACACTCACACTCGAAAGCGGTCCCCTCGGAGGTCTGCCGGCCGCCGGCCTCAGTTTCGGCGCCTCACGATTCCCCGAAGCCATCATCGATTCGGCGTCACAATTCGATTTCTATGATGGCGGAGGTCTCGACTTTGCCGCTCTGGGCGCCGCCGAAGTCGACGCCGCCGGAAATGTCAACGTCTCACGATTCAAACAGCGATTCGCGGGCGTTGGAGGCTTCGTCAATATTTCCCAGTCAGCCCGCCGACTGGTCTTCTGCGGAACATTCACCGCCGGCGGCCTGCAACTCACCATGGAAAACGGTCAGTTGCGAATCGTACAGGAAGGCGCAATCCGAAAATTCGTCCAGCACGTGGAACAGATTTCCTTCTCAGGCCTGCAGGCACGCCAACAGGCCCAGGATGTGCTGTACATCACAGAACGTGCCGTCTTTCGGCTCCATGCCGCAGGCCTTGAACTGGTCGAAATTGCCCCCGGCATTGACCTTGAACGCGACCTGCTGCAGCACATGGACTTCCACCCCATCATCAATACCGTCCGCCCAATGCCACTCTGATGACCAGGATTGACCCGGATTTCACTTGAGTTTTCCGGGACTGATTGTTGAAGTGAGAACGGTGCTGAGCAGGCAACCTGCCCGTCGGCCCCCACCACCGCTCCCTCGTTCCCGTACTCGTCGTCAGAAACGTTTCATGTCGATTCCCGCAAGCCGCAATTCCCGCGAATTCATCCTGAATCGCATCCGCAAAGCCCTGCCACAGTCGGCTCCACTGCCGGAAGTCCTCGGCAACGGTCCATGGCAGACGTTTCCCGATCCCGTCGCCCGCTTCGCGGAAGTTCTCGCCACCGTCGGCGGGCAGATGGTGGCCTGCCAGAACCTGGCCGAAGCACAGCAGCACCTTGAGTCCATGCCGCTGTGGAATACAGCACAGGTCCGCTACTCCGCTGTACCAGAACTGGGCGAAACCTCAGCAGCAACCGCTGCAGCCAATGATCCACATCAACTGGAAAACGTTGAATTTGCCGTCCTTCGCGGACACCTCGCAGTGGCCGAAAACGCCGCCGTCTGGGTCACAGACGATACACTGCTGCACCGCGTGCTGTACTTTATCCCACAACACATGGCGCTGGTCGTTCCTGCCGCCAGCATCGTCCACAACATGCATCAGGCCTACAGCCGAATCACCGTCGGTCAGCACCGTTACGCGGGATTTCTCTCGGGCCCCAGCAAAACTGCTGACATCGAACAGTCGCTGGTCATCGGAGCCCACGGAGCACGTTCCCTGACGGTCTACCTTGTCGCCGATCTGCCGGACCTGTTGCCCAGTCGCACTCCCTGATAACCGCCTCCAGAGAGTGTCCCATGTGGTTCCGCAGACAGTCCCCCGCACAGAACAGGACCGCACAGTCTTCGGGACAGTTACCTCTGGACTATCCGTCAAGGTCCCCTGCAGAAAATCCGCAGGCCACCAGCAATTCTAGCCCCACAAAGTCCTGCACAGGGCATGCTTTCGCGCGAAGCATCCGAGTTCCTGCCGCTCCGACATTTCACATGGGGTCATTCATGACGATTGCTGCCTGTCGACACGCACTGTTTTGCGGTGCCTTGTTGTGCCTGCTGCCACTGACAGCCATGGGTGACGAGGAAGTTGATCTGGCACCACCCGTGGATCTCGAAGCACCCGCTGCGACTCCACAGGCTGCTGGCAATCCTGTCGCCGTGCCACAGCCGCCGACGCCACAGCCGCCCTTGCCACAGCCGCCCTTGCCACAGCCCCCGATACCACAGCCCACAGCGCCTGGGGTTCAGCCATTCGTACCCCAGCCCATGCCTCGGCCTGCGCTGCAGCCAATGCCCGATCCGGCCATGCAATACGGGCCGATGATTCCCGGCCCCGTCGCAGGTTCAGTCGATCAGCCGGTTGCCGTGCAGCTTCGGGGAACGCTGGGCTTCACATACCTCCGAGTCTCTCATCCAGTGCCGGAAGAAAAACATCCTCGTCTGGGCATGCTGGCCATTCGCACGGGCGACAACGAAGAGACCCTGGCCGTACGCGGTATGAGCGGAATTCGTCTGAAGAGCGGAGTCTGGTTGTTTGAATCCAATCGACCGCTTGATCCGGGAGCATCACATATTGTCCGAGTCGAAGCGAAGGAACATCCAATGGATATGGATGCCGTTGCCACTCGCTTCGTCCGCCTGATCCCCGGCCGAATTGTGTATCTCAGCTTCGGCGACACAATGGAGTAACGGCTTGCTGGCCCGCGACTCACGTCATTCAGCAAATAATGCGGTCAGATCAATGTCATCATCGCCTGACCGTTTTTTGTTCCGGGCCGGTTTTTTGCCAGCTTGCTTCGCAGCGTCGCCCTGAACTGCCGGCTTTCCGGCTGCCTCCGGTTTCCCTGCCTGTTGTGAGCGATCAGCAGCGGTAGCAGCCTGAGCTGCTGACGTTTGAGTGGGAGCGGGAGTGGCGGTCGTCGGACTCGCAGAACCGGCTGCTTTCGCCTTCGCTGCCGCGGCTTCCCGAGCCAGCTTCACTAGTCGCATCTCGGCCTCGCGGATTTCTGCCACCATGTCCCCGATCTTCTGCCAGCGTTCATCCGGATTGGCTTTAAGCCCCTTCATGATGGCGGCAGCGATCTGACTATCGATCCCCGGCACAATCGTTGTGATCTCCAGTGGTGGCTTGTTGATGTGCTGCAGCACAGCATCGATGGTCAGAGCAGCATCCCACGGGAACCGCTTTGAATACATTTCAAAACACGTGACAGCATACGAGAAAATATCGATCCGCTGATCAGTTGGCTGTCGCTTGATCAGTTCCGGGGCCATGTAACTGGCCGTCCCCGTTCGATTGCCCGGTCGACGAAACTCCGGAGTGTTCGGAACGGCAAGTCCAAAATCGATCAGTCGAGCTGACTTATCGTCACCGATCATCACATTCCGCGGACAGATGTCTCGATGAATCCAGTTCTGCTGGTGAAAATGCTGAACCGCTTCACCGATCTGAATCATGTAACGCAGACGGTAACGCTTCATTTCGTCGTTCTGCAGGTCCACCAGCAGGGCCAGTCCGACGCCCTCAACAAACTCCATCACCAGAAACATCTCGTCTTCCGTCGTCCAGCCGAATTCCCACGTCTTCACAATGTTCGGATGGCTCAACGACATTGCCACGTCGGCCTCAGTGGGCTTCTTCAACCCCTTGAAACGTTCCTCCAGCTTTTGCGTCTTCTCTTTGTCCAGCACTTTCAGCGCGACAGTCCGCCCGGACTGCAGATCGACAGCCTTCCAGACTTTTGACATGCTGCCCTGACCGACTCGGCCGATCAGGTTGAAGCGGCGAGTAATATCCGTTTGTTCATGAGCCGGTTTTTTGGCGAAGAACTTTTCGAACATGATTTACTCGCAGATTCAGGCACACAACCTCGGATTCCACCAGTGGGAATTAACGCCCCGGCTTTTCGAAAAGTCAATAAGTTCTGGTCACTGATGGGGCCTGTTCAGGGTTTTTCCTCAAAAAACGGCGATTTTAGCGATGAATTCTCCGGCTCAGACAAACGGCAGCCGCCCTTGAGCCCCCCGAGCCCTTGTATGTGAGCCTGCCACAATCCCTCTGCCTTCGTGTCGCTGCAGGTCCCCGTGCGCTTGCCTTTCCTGCTGCGAGCACAAGAATAGCAGCACAGGCAATTCAGGACGTGGTACCCAGAGGCCCAGCGGAATGTCCCGCCACCCGTCCGTCCCGAACCCCTTGAGACAGGAGCACACTTGTATGCGGATGATTCACACACTGGCTCTGGCGTCAGCCGTTCTTTTCGGAGCAGTTTCCATGGCAGCAGATACCGTTCACGACATCGGCATGAAGTCGATCGAAGGCAAGGACGTGAAACTGGCTCAGTACAAGGGCAAGGTTCTGTTGATTGTCAACGTGGCCAGCCAGTGCGGACTGACCAACCAGTACACACAGCTGCAGGCACTGCACGAAAAGTACGCTGACAAGGGCGTGGTTGTGATCGGAGTGCCCTGCAATCAGTTCGGCGGACAGGAGCCGGGCAGTGAGAAGGAAATCCAGACCTTCTGCAGCACCAAATACAATGTCTCATTTCCCATGATGAGCAAGGTTGATGTGAACGGTGGCAAGCAGCACGAGCTGTACAGCTTCCTGAAAAGTCATTCCGACAAGAAGGATGACATCAGCTGGAATTTCGAGAAGTTCGTGGTGGGTAAGGACGGCAAGGTCGCTGCTCGCTTCGCACCTCGGACAAAGCCAGATGCAGCTGAAGTGATCGCAGCAATCGAAGCCGAACTGAAGAAGTGAGTCTTTCCCAGGACTGCATTTGGGATGGGCCTGCCGGTTATGGCAGGCCCATTTTTTTTGGCTCGACATAAAATGCCGCACGCGGTGTTGCTGTGCCGTCTTACTCAGTAATCAGTGGTCAGTGGTCAGTGCCCGCAAAGTCCCCCTTGGGAGGGCGAGGCTCCCGCCGAGCCGAAAGAAGTGGTCAGTTCTCAGAAGTCAGTGGTCAGCCAAAATGTAGCCCGGGCATTCCTGCCCGGCCGCCTTTTCCACACACAAAGCCGCAACGCACGTTTGCCCGTCGCTCAGCTATTCCATCGGCTGATAACCACTCAGCAAAGGGGATACTCCGCATCGTCACCGAACTGGTGCTCTGTGGTCGTAGCATGGGCTTCAGCCCGTGTCGTCTACCACGTTCAAGCACCCTTAGGCAAGCCGTTAGCGCCAGCTGACGAGTGGTATCATTTGCGTCTGAGTGGTTATATTCTTCCAGACACGGAAGCAGAACCAGTGCGTTTTTCGCCAACCCCAGCAAACTGCAACCTACAGCTGCGCACAGGATTTTTCGTTGATCTGTTTTTGTGCCAGTCCATGCAGCAACTATTCGGGCAGGCGGTCGTACAATGACCACGCCAGCTGACGCAGGTCCTGCAACGGCAGAGCACGCAGTTCGCTTTCAGGCTGCAACGGCAGACGTAACGCGCGCTGCACCGACCGAATCTGAAGAACCAGACCAGCCTTTTCACCCTCCTGAAGTCCCTCCTGTAAACCCTTCTGCCGACCCTCTTGCCAACCTTTCTTACGGCCTGCCTTAAGGCCCTCCTGAATCGCCTCCAGACGCCACTTTTCCTTCCACACATCCAATGCACTCTTCATACCATCCTCCGAATCCAGTTGTAACCCGGCCAGCGCAACCGCCAGCAGTTGCCCCGCCTGCTCCGGACGAGCGACCTCAGAGACGTACCTCAGGATATCCTGAATCAGCGACTTATGCGCGGATTTTTCTGAGCTGTCCTCGGCAATCAGACACAGAATCTGCAACAGTTGCTCTGGCAGCTGCGACCTCAACTGCCCGGCAATCAGAGTTCTCAGACGCGCCACATAGTCCACCGGACCTGTGAAAATTCGGTCATCCGCTCGCGGCAGATCCAGCAACAGAACCTGATGATCCGGAAGAAACCCCCGCAAAACCTCTGGCACTCGCACCAGCTGCCGCAACGTTAAAGCGGTTTTCCACGGCTCACGGCCGTGATAGATCACAATCGGAATCACTGCCGCCAGCCGCTGCCTGCGACGCAACAGATTGTGCATCAAAGAAGTCACGTAGGTCAGCAACTGCAGGGCCGTCAATGGATCCTGCCAGCTCTTGTGCTCGAAAATCACATACAGCCAGATCTGGTCTCCACCCAGAATCGGAATCCGGTACAGAGCATCCGCCTGACGCTTTCGTAACTTATCGTCCAGCAGCAGTTCACTGCATCGCTGCATCCGGTGCAGCTGCATGACCCGCAACAACTCGGCAGGCAGCAATAACTGCAACAGACGCCGCATGTGCTGCGGCATCTGCAACAGACCGGCTGCAAAACGATCGTGCGAATTAAGGGAGTCTTTCCGTGCCATCACTACACACGTAGTGATATAATTCCTGTGATCAAGCGAAAACCGAAGGAAATGAACAGAGGCACCCCGGAACGCGCCGGTTCTGACGACATGCTGCAGAAAGGCAACGGCCTGAGCACTCGCAAATCAGCCGGAAATGCCCGACACAGAACCCACTGCACCCAACGAGCTATCCACCGCGGCACCACCCGCACCAGTGCCACTCCCGTAACTCCGAGTCGTCCAGCGCAACAGCAACGGCAGCATCACCAGATCACTCACCAGACCACCCAGCATCGACAGACTCAGCAGACCCCCGAAATACACCAGCGGTATGAACTCCGATAACGTCAGTACCAGAAACCCGGCCACCAGCGCTGCATGCGCCAGAACCACCGCCTTGCCTACTCCCGCCTGAGCCCGCTGTAACGCTCCTGTTACCCCCAACAATGGCACCGCCCGCTCAAACACATCGATGTAATACACCGAACAGGTAAAACCCATCGCCACACTGGCAATCATCGCCGTCCCGATGTTCACCGGCACATGCAGCCACCCAAGAGTCCCCGTCACAATGCCAATCGGAAAGACATTCGGCACCAGCGATATCAAGCCAATCCGCAAACTGCGAAACGCCAGAGCAGTACACAGCACTGTTCCTGCCGAAGCCCACAGAAAACTGTTCAGCTGATCTGCCAGAAGACTGTCAATAATGCGTGCCATCACAACAAATAAGCCACCAGCCGACGCCTCAGCTCGCCACACCGCCGACGACTCCGTCGCTCCGGCCTCCGCACGCTCACGCTCCAATTCTTCGAAAAACAACACCACCACTTCCCGCACTGCGGTGATCTGCCGCAGCTTCTCAGCCGTTGCCTGCTGCTCTGCCGACCGCAGCACAATCCGCATCCGCTGACATTCGCGGTTATAAAACCCCTGCACCAGATCCGGTTGCCGTCGCTGAATCAGTTCCAGTCGCTTCACGGCCGTCCCCAGACGCGGCGGGATGTTCAGCGCATCACTTAAAGACACCACCTCCACCTGCAGGCCACCCTCCTGCAACCCACGCAGTCGACCGGTCAACTCATCAACCCGCTCAAGAAATCCGGTCGTCAGTGGCTGCGGGACATTGAACGAAACATCCCAGGTGCCTGCCGGCCCCAGTTCCGACTCCACAAATCGCAGCGCCTGAATCATCGGTGAACTGTCACGGAAATTGCGACTGAAATCCGTTTCCACCTGCAATACCAGCAGGCCGGGAACCGTGACCACCATCAGTACAACACAAATCCCCGTGGTCGCCAGCGGATGCAGGTCAATCGCACGAGCCATTTTTGACAGCCAGCGATCAAGCCGGTCCTCCAGACCCACACGCCCCGGCAGCGGCACGTAACGCCCCGACGCCAATACTGCCGGCAGCACCAGCAGGATCAGCAACGGTACCAGCAGAGTTCCCACAGTCATCATGATCGCGAAACTGCGGACCGGCACGATGTCCGAAACCAATAGAGCAGCAAAGCCAGCCGCCACAGTCACCACGGTCCAGAATACCGGAGCTGCCAGCTCACGCAGAGTCCGCTGCAGAGCCTGCTCCGCTGTCAGACCCTCCTGCATACGCAACTCGCGATAATGCACCGTAATATGCGTCGTTGTACTGATGGCGATCACCGTCACCAGTGAATTCAGCATGGAACTCACCATGCTCAGCTGCGCACCAGCCAGCACCAGCAGAGCCCGCGTCGCTGCGACCGCTCCCAGCACCACCAGCAGACTGCCAGCCACCCATCTCAGACCACGAAAAATCCACAGCAGCATCGCAGACAATACCAGCAGCGATGCTGCATACAGCAGATTGCCGTCACGCTCTACCAGATCAAACATTTCCTGAATCTGTACAGGCTCGCCGGCCACCGCACACCCCGGCTGCAGCCTCAGCGCCGTGTCGCGGATTGCCTGAATCGCGGTATTCCGCGACACCGGAGCCTTGGCGGAGGGCAGCAGCTGCAGGACGATGGCTGTTGTCCCGCGATCACCACTCACCAGCAAACCCTCAAACAGTTTCAGCATCGCACGCCGCGTGTTTCTGTTCCGAGGTGACTGCGCCAGCAATCGCTCCAGATCGCGAGTCCGCGCTCCATCCACACCCGGAACCACACTCAGACCATCAGCCAGACGCCGAATCACAGCCCCTGCCGTCGCCGTCACCTCCACGGGTTCCGTACCCGCCTCATCCGTCAATAACTCCGGCTGACGCCACGCCACGATCACAAATTCATCACCGCCAAAGACTTCCCGCGTGCGTTTCAGCAGCTGAATGTCAGGATGCTGCGGCGCAAAAAACGACTCAATCGTCTGATCAAACGTCAGCCGCTGCGCAGCCGGTACCGCAGCCACCAGCAGCAGCATGGCCGCAGCAAATAACCAGTTGCGATATTTCGCGATACGGTCGGACAACCGATCCAAAGCAGCACCCGCGGGAAGGAATTCAGACCACATCAGACGATTTCAGGCCGAAATCTGCCGAGCAATCGGAGGCAGCATAGTGAATCGGGGGTTTTTGAGCGAGATTTCCTCGACCAGCCATTTTCGTTCTGCCGCGAAATAGAGACAATTCCATCGCGCGGCTATCATTCCGCCAGTCATCAGACCACGCAGCCTGCCCGCAGGCGGCTGCCACACAGAACTCTCTATCGCAAAACCGAGCCTGAACCGATGCCCAGGGACTTCAACAGCGAAAGCCTGTCTCACGACCCCATCCACGGTTACATCCCGTTCATCTCCCGCAGTGGTCTGCCAGCCTCAGAAGCGTCCGAACAGGAACTCATCGATCACCCATGGGTCCAGCGTCTGCGACAGATCCACCAGCTCCAGACCGCCTGGTGGGTGTTCCCCTCTGCTGAACACATGCGATTCCAGCATGTCCTCGGTGTCATGCACCTCGGATCCATCGCCGTACACGCCTGGTATGACTCGCTCTGTGATACCTGTCGCAATGTTCCCTCACGAGCCTGTGTCGAAAGTCTCGTTCGCATCGCCGGTCTGCTGCATGATGTCGGCCACGGCCCCTTCGGACATTTCTTCGACGATCACTACCTCGAACAGTTCGGGCTGACTCACGAAGACATCGGCAGCCATATTATCGAACACGAACTGGGCGATATCATCCGCCGGATACGACGCAATCCCGGTGGTCGCCTGCAACCGCTCGAAGAACTGGACCCGCGTCAGGTCGCGTGGCTGATCCGTCGCCCTTCCGGAACCGCTGAAGACCAGGAAGGACACCCGGACTGGCTGCGAAAACTGCGGGCCCTGTTCAGCGGTATCTACACCGTCGATAACATGGACTTTGTCCTCCGTGACGCCTACATGTCCGGCTACAACACCCGCGCCTTCGATATCTCACGCCTGATCCATTACAGCTTCTTCACCGACAGCGGACTGGCCATCCACGCCCGCGGCATGCCCACGCTCATCAACTTCATCGAAACCCGTGCCAATCTGTTTCGCACCATCTACTTCCATCGCACAGTTCGCGGCATCGATATCGCGCTGGAAGACTATTTCACAGAAACTATGCGCCGCCTGTTCCCCGGAAATCCACTGCAGTACCTGGCACAGTATCAACAGCTCACCGAAACCAGCTTCCTCGTCGATGTGGCCCGCTGGGCCTCCAGCACAGACCCCCAGCTCCAGGAACTGGGCAAACACTGGAAAGCCATCATCAATCGCGATGAAATGTGGCGCATGGCCTGCGAACGCACCATGCACTTCCACAGCGGACAGGCTGAAAACACCACCATCTTCTCAGAACCCGACCTTGTGGAACGACGAGTCCGCGAAGCACTCCCCGCACCACTCCGCTCCATCCCCCTCCGCATTGATGTGGCACGCCACTACCACCGCCCCAGTGCTCGAAGACCGACCGGAAAACTCAACTACTGGTACGACCCGGCCAGCGGAACATCTCACGTACTCGATGACGATGAACTGTTCCGCAATCTGCCCACCAGCTTCCTGATCTTCCGTATCTACAGCCGCGATCACCAGCACGACCGCGAACTCAACGCCGCACTGCAGAAAGTTGCCGGTGGCAGCGGCGGTGATACGAAAACGAACATGTGAAGCCCCCATGTCACGTCCCCCCGTCAGAATCCTGCCCACCGCGATCGCTGCCTTCTGCACAGCATTCGTGGCCGCAGCTCTGTTCATCAATCCCGGTCTCGTTGACTCGCCACTCCCCGATGGCCCCGGACTGACAACCGACGAATCCTTCAATATCCTTCAGGGAATCTATCTTGCTCAGGCACTTGAACAGCACGGACCATTGCTGTTCACACCAGCCGTGGCACAGCAGGTTTTCCGAACTCCCGACTTTCTCCCCGATCACCCGCCTCTCGCCAGACTGCTCATCGGAATCGCACACGAATCCACAGCGTGGCTGATTCCCGGAGCAGAAGCGGCGGTGTGCAACGTGGCCGCTGCCAGACTCGCTTCCTGCTTCACTTTCGCACTCACTGCCGCACTGCTCACCGGATTCGCACTCCGTCGCTGGGGATCGGCCACCGCTTTCGCCGCAGCAGCTCTGCTCATTGGCTCGCCACAGCTCATCGGACACGCACGACTGGCAGCACTCGAAACCACAGTAAACTTCACCTGGACACTCGCACTCCTGCCACTGCTGGCCCACTGGACCAGCCACGCCCCCCCGCGCAACAGACAGGCAGCACTGGCCGGCATCTGCTTCGGACTGCTGCTGCTGACTAAGGTGCAGGCCATCCTCCTGCCACCGGTTGTCGTCGGCTGGACCCTGCTCCGCTTCCGCCATCGCGGCATCCGGCCACTGCTGATCTGGGGGCTGACCGCCGGACTGCTGTTCTTCGCCGCATGGCCATGGCTCTGGGAAGATCCCCTCCAGCGCACCCTGCAGTACCTCGGACGCACCACCAACCGCACCATCCTCTACTGCTGGTATCTCGGAGAACGCTGGGTGGACCGCGAAGTCCCCTGGCACTACCCGCTTGTCATCCTGCTCTGCTCCCTCCCGATCGCCACCGCCATCGGCCTGCTCCTCAGATGCCGTATCCGGCAATTTGCCC
>CAXBSH010000106.1:0-15003 GCA_963977705.1 uncultured Planctomycetaceae bacterium | reverse complement strand
TCATACGGGCCGTTAGTTGCAGACCTTCCTCTGTTCTGTCATATTTCCAGAGCGACTCTTGCGCCCGCACTCGTGGGAATTCTACGATTCTGGCGTGACAAGCACCCTTTCAAAGTCTTGAAAGAGGGCTTGAAAGACGGCTTGAAATGTCGCGAAGTGTACGTTCTGGAATGCTGGTCCTCCTGCTGTCCGAACATCGCGGTTATTACTGCGTCGGCAGCAGCGAACTTGTGTCCCGGAAGTCAGTGAAACCCGAATCTGCATACTGAACCAGATGGCCGAACAGGCCGTTCATGGTACAGTAACAGCAACTCAGGATCACTTGCCGTAGAAATACCACTTCGCCGATGTCTGGTGCTTGCACCGGACGCTCGATGAATTGCGATCAGTTCTTGTTATGTTCAAGTTTGTTCAGTGCTGAATCACTTCCGCACTCGTTTGTACGGCTCACCGGTCCTGTTTTTCGCAACTGTTTCTGTAATTCGTGTTCTGCAAACCGTTACGTGTCTTGCTCCCTGTTTTGGCATGGGTCAGTCAGTCATGATGTTAGCTGCTCAGTCCATCGCTGATTTCCTTGCGGGAATCACCGAAGCGATTGCCCCGGGCAAGGGTCTGCAGTACGTGCTGGCCGCGGTAATTCACGCGGTCCTGCTGGTGCATGCCTTTGCTCTGTCTCCGGCCGTGTTTATCTGGCTGGAACGCAAGGTGGCCGGTCGTATTCAGGACCGCCTCGGTCCAACTCGTGTCGGTGGTCTCTTTGGCTGGCTGCAATCGCTCGCCGACGGAATCAAACTCGTCCAAAAGGAGGACCTCTGTCCTCCCGCAGCAGATTCTCTGCTGTTTCGCTCCGCACCGTATTTCGTCTGTGTTGCATCATTCGCCGCCTTCATGGTGCTGCCCTTCAGTCACGGCTGGGTTGCCGTCGCGGCAGACTGCGGATTGTTCATCATTCTGGCCATTCTTTCTCTGGAAGTGTTCGGCATTATCATGGCCGGCTATTCCAGCGGTTCGAAATGGTCACTGTTTGGTGGCATGCGTGAAGCCGCTCAGATGGTCAGCTATGAAATTCCGCTCGCCATTTGTGCTCTTGTGCCGGTGATTGCTGCCGGGTCATTGAACCTTGGCGAAATCGGTGGAATGCAGCGTGGCGGTGTCCAGAACTGGTTCATCCTGCACGACCCGTTCTCGTTCATTGCTTTCTTTGTCTACTTCGTTGTTGCTACGGCCAGCTGCAAGCGAGCCCCGTTTGACCTCGCGGAAGCGGAAAGCGAACTGGTGGGCGGATTCCATACAGAATACAGCGGAATTCGCTGGTCGTTCTTTTTCATGGGTGAATATGCCAGCATGTTCGCAGTCTGCGGCATCGCATCCATCCTGTTCCTTGGTGGCTGGAACACCGGTATTCCCCCGCTTGACGACGCCCTCTATGCAGCTCGCAACGCCAGCGGCAGTGATGGGTCAGCAATCGTGGGTTACCTCGCAAATGTGCTCGGCCTGCTGGTGTTTGTCTCCAAAGCCTTCGTCGGAGTCTTCGTCCAGATCTGGCTTCGCTGGACTCTGCCAAGACTCCGCATCGACCAGGTGATGACAACCTGTCTGAAGTATCTTGTACCGATCAGTTGCTTCCTGTTCCTCGGTGCTACTCTGTGGCCGCTGCTGCTGGCCACAGCGGCTCAGCGTTCCACCTGGACACCGCAGCCTCTCGGGGCTCGTGCTGCGGCAGAGCTCCGCGAATCGACTGCAGCAGGCAGTGCACCGGTGGCCGAACTGCCTGTCTCCGCGGTTCCCGCAGTACAGGCTCAACTGGATGCCCGACCTGAGGGGGCTATGCAATGAGTAGCGCATTTCTGATTTCAGCAGCGGCAGCCCCCGGGGGCAACTTGCTGTTCCTCGTCTTTGCACTCGCAGCCTGTCTTTGTGCGGTCGCCGTGGTGGCTGCTCAGACTGTTGTCCGCATGGCCTTCTGGCTGGTTCTGTCGCTGGGCAGCACGGCCGCTCTGTTCTTCCTGGCAGACGCGGACTTCGTAGGTGCAGCCCAGCTGCTGATCTACGTCGGCGGTACTCTGGTTCTGCTCGTCTTCGGCGTGATGCTGACTGCCAGCGGTCCGTACCTGAAGATTTCTACGTCCCCCGGTGAAATTGTGCTTGGTTCCGCAGTCGCTCTGCTGTTTCTGTTCGTTGTGATCGCCAGTGTCAGCGGCGTGAATTGGCCAGCTCCTGCTGTTGCCGATGCTGGTGAACTGCAGACGACGGCCGGAAATACGCTGCGTCCGCTGGGCCTGTCCTTCCTCGGAACTCGTCCTGATCTGGATCTGGCCGACGGCGATCAGCTGTCGCCCGGATACCTGCTGCCGTTTGAGATTGTTTCAGTGCATCTGCTGGTGGTGTTGATCGGTGCCGCTTATCTGGCTCGAGCAAAACGCCGGGCGACAGGCACCTGAAGGGGTTTGCGGATCATGAGTCTGGATGCGTATCTGCTGGTTGGTGCTGTCCTGTTCGTGTGTGGCGTCATCTGTATGGCGACCAAACGCAACGGGATCGGTGTGTTGATGGGTGTGGAACTGGTCCTGAATGGTGCGAACATCAACTTCGTGGCATTCTCGAAATACACCCAGCTTGGCCTTGATGGCCAGATCTTTTCTTTGTTCGTGATTGTGCTGGCAGCGGCGGAAGCTGCTGTGGCTCTGGCAATTGCTCTGAATTTCTACAACAACCATCTGACAATTGACGTGGATCGTGCCAGCAAGCTGAAAGGCTGAAGCACGCCCCGAAATCGAATGCTGGTTGGTGTGGTCAGAGGATGGATTTCTCTGCCTCTGAATTCTTCTACCTGTAGTGTGCCTGGATAACCCATGGTCGGCGAGACGCTTCGAAACCTGTTGTTGATCGCATGGCTGCTGCCTCTGTGTGGTTTCGCCGTAGAGATCTTTGGCGGCTTCTGGGGCAGCCGTCGCAGTCGCGTGGCTGCATGGCTGGCAGTTGGCTGCATTGCAACAGGGTTTGTGTGCAGTGCCAGTGCGCTCACAATCTGGGGCAACGCAAACGGCTGGTCTGTCCTGCACCACGCAGAACATCACGCCGATGAAGCAGCCGCTGACGGACACGTCGCGCACGATTCCGTCACCCCGCCCGCTCCTGAAACTCTGGCTGCCGCTGATGCTCATGCTGACGCTGCAGCCAAACCTGCAACTGAGCCTGCCGCTGAGAAATCGCAGGACAGTTCCGCCGCAGCAGCAACTGCACACAGTGATTCGGCCGACCACGACCACCAGCACGCTGCCGCAGCTCCTGCGGCTCGCACCGTCTACTCCGGTACCTTCTACCGCCTTGCCACCTTCGGCAGTCTTGAGCTGTCACTCGATTACTACATCGACAGTCTCACCCTCGTGATGTTCACCATGGTGACCTTCATCGCCACCTGCATCCATCTGTTTGCCATCGGATATATGTCCGAAGAACTGACGGAAGAGTACGTAGACCATCATGCCCACCTGCGGAATGGGCATCACGTCCATCGGCCCGGGCGTTTCTACCGATTCTTCGCATTCCTGTCCCTGTTCTGCTTTTCCATGCTGGGACTGGTACTGGCCGGTAACATCTTCCAGGTCTTTATCTTCTGGGAATTGGTCGGTATCTGCAGCTTCCTGCTGATCGGTTTCTACACCGAACGCAAGTCTGCCAGCACTGCAGCAAATAAAGCGTTCATCATGAATCGCGTCGGGGACTTCGGGTTCCTGATTGGCTTGATGGTAGTCTGGACGTATTTCGGCACCTTCAAGTTTGCTGACACGGTGGACGTGGACGGTCATGTTGTACAGGCCGGACTTTTCCACATGCTGCCTCGTGCGGCCGATGGCAACGTGATCATCAATGCGGAAAACGGCGAGGTCCAGATTGGTGCCGCGGCTGCCAATCCAGGCAACACTCACAAGACGATCCCGTATTACCTGCTGGTTGTTGCTGGACTGGGTGTCTTTGCCGGCTGTATCGGCAAAAGTGCTCAGTTCCCGCTGCAGACGTGGCTGCCTGACGCGATGGAAGGACCAACACCGGTCAGTGCCCTCGTACACTCCGCCACCATGGTGGCCGCTGGCGTCTACCTGACGGGGCGTTTCTACCCCATGTTCGTTCAGGAAGTGCTGCTGACCATTGCCTACATCGGCTGTATCACAGCCTTCGTCGCCGCCACGATTGCCATCGTCGCGACTGACATCAAGAAAGTCCTTGCATACTCCACAATCAGCCAACTGGGCTACATGATGCTGGGGCTTGGTGTCTTTGGCTGGGGTGCCGGTCTGTTCCACCTTGTGACTCACGCTTTCTTCAAATCTCTGATGTTCCTCTGTTCGGGCAGCGTGATCTATGGCTGCCACCACGAACAGGAGATGCCGAAGATGGGTGGCCTGTGGCGCAAGATGCCGATCACAGCCTTCACGATGCTGGTGGGTGTCATGGCGATTGCCGGATTGGCTATTCCCGGACTTGTTGGGCCTGGCATCGGTCAGTTGTTTGCCTTCTCCGGCTTCCACTCAAAAGATGCTGTCGTCGCAACGGCTCTGGCCTACGTGCAGGCGAATCCGGCTCACTTCCTGCTGTTCATTCTGCCGCTGATCACTGCCGGCATTACGGCCTTCTACATGTTCCGTTTGTGGTTTTACACCTTCGCCGGAACGCCTCGCGATCACCACGTCTATGACCATTGCCATGAATCGCCACTGATCATGACCGGCCCGCTGCTCGTGCTGTCGGTACTGGCCGCATACTGTGCGTGGGGTGGTGAACAGGGTTCTCTGTATCTGTTGATCACCGGTGATCAGCCGGCTTACGTCAGCCACGGAATCCCGGCTGCAGCGGCGGGTGCCCTGACCATGCCAGGTCATGACGCTGTGCATGCCGTACATCATCAGGCTGGAACATACGCTTTGATCGCGGCCTTCAGCGGCACGTTCCTTGCGTGGCTGCTGTATGGTTCAGGGAAGGTTGATGTGGCTGAAATCAAACGACAGCTGGGCGGAGTCCACGGATTCCTGGCCAACAAATGGCACTTCGACGAACTTTATGATGCTCTCTTCATGCGTCCGACGCATGTGGTCGGTCGTTTCTGTGCCAGCATTGACCGTCTGATCTTCGACGCAATTCTGCACGGATCCGCAGCCGCCACGGTGCTTGTATCAAAATGGGATCGGGCGTTTGATGAGAAAGTCGTGGACGGGTTGGTGAATCTGCTGGGCAATGCCACATGGTCAGCAGGAAATTCGCTGAAAGTGCTGCAGACCGGGCGGCTCCGTCAGTATGTGATGTTTATTGTGGCTGGAGTGGTAGCGTTGTTCGGCGTTCTGCTGGCAACCTTCCCTCGCTGAAGTCTGGCGTTGATCAGGAAGTAATCGGGACAACTCCTTAGTTTGCGGCATGTGACCATGAATCCTCTTTTTCTGTTGTCAATTTTGATCTTTCTGCCGCTGGTCGGTGCAGCTCTGCTGCTGATTTTTGACGAGCGGAATGCGGACGCCATGCGATTCTGGTCGCTCGGCGTGACGCTTCTCACCTTCATCTTCTCGGTGGTACTGTGGTGTCAGTACAACCCGGCTGAAGGCATGCTGGTAGCAGATGTCTGCGAATGGGTCCCATCGTGGAACATCTACTACAGGCTCGGTGTTGATGGCATCAGCCTGCCACTGGTTGTACTGACTGGTCTTGTCAGCACTCTGGCGATGGCTGCCAGCTGGAGCATCACCAAGCACGTCCGCGGTTACCTCATTCTGTTCCTGATGCTGGAATCCGGGATGATGGGCGTGTTCCTCTCCCTCGACTTCTTCCTGTTCTACGTGTTCTGGGAAGTCATGCTGCTGCCGATGTACTTCCTGATCGGCGTCTGGGGCGGACCGCGCAAGGAATACGCTGCGATCAAGTTCTTCCTGTACACACTGGCAGGCAGCGTGCTCATGCTGATCGCTATGCTGATGTTTTACTTTGCCAGTGGTTCGCAGGCGGACAGCTTCAACCTGCTGGCCCTTGCCCAGAAAGCATCGCAGGGCGGCCTGATGTCTCCGGGTACCCAGATCACAGCCTTCCTGCTGTTGTTCATCGGGTTTGCCATCAAGTTGCCGGCTTTCCCCGTGCACACCTGGTTGCCTGACGCTCACGTAGAAGCTCCTACACCTATCAGTATGATCCTGGCTGGTGTTCTGCTGAAGATGGGTGGCTACGGGATCATTCGCATCGCCTTCCCGCTGTGTCCTTACGGTGCTCAGTACTGTGCATGGGGGCTGGTTGCGATCGGCGTCGTCAGCATCATCTACGGTGCGTTCGCGGCACTGGCTCAGACCGACTTCAAACGTCTTGTGGCCTACAGCTCGGTCAGCCACATGGGTTACGTCCTGCTGGGACTTGCCATCTGGAAGATCAATGAAACCACTGGCGAAACAATGAATTCAGACTACTGGCAGATGGGCCTGAATGGTGCCATGTTCCAGATGATCGCTCACGGGATTTCATCCACCGGCATGTTCTTTATGGTCGGCGTGGTTTATGACCGTGTTCACCATCGCGATCTCAACAAGTTCGGGGGCCTGATGGGGTTGATGCCGCTGTACAGTGGCCTTGCTGCCGGCCTGTTCTTCGCTGGACTTGGGCTGCCAGGCCTGTGCGGGTTCATTGGCGAAGTGTTCGTTGTGATCAGCACATGGAGTTTCAGTCCGATGCTGGCAATTCTGTCAGCAGCCGGTGTGATTCTGACAGCCGGTTACATTCTGTGGGCGATGCAGCGAGTCTATCTCGGGGCTGAGTACCGTGGTCCGCATCCGGAGGCATTGACGCCCAGCAACGGCCGTGAAAACGCCGTCGCCGCGATTCTGCTCGGCATCGCCATCGTGCTTGGCGTTTATCCGGCAGTGTTGTTCGACGTCATGGAACCGTCTATCAAGGCGATGGCAACGGCAGCCGCTGAAGGTTACCGACACTCCCATGCTGAAGCTCAGGCTGCTGCGGGTCAGGCCCAGGCAGCTCTGGATCGTTGATGAATGAAAACGTGCGGGCGGCTGTTTACTTCTCCTGAACTCTGTCTTTAAGTGCTGCAATGCTGTTTTCCCAGCTCATTCAGAAACTCATTCAGGACACGACCGAGAAATCTCTGCCGTTGTTCAGTGTTGAGTTGTGTCTGTGTGTCACCATCGTGCTGATGCTGCTGGTGCGGCTGCTCGGCGCTGATCGCCTGTTGCCGGCCTGCGTGGTCGCTGTCATTGGTGCAGCGTCTGCACTGGCCTGTTCGTGGATGCAGTATCGCGAGCTCTACGGGGCTCCCGAACCGGTTTCCACCACCTTCTTCACCGGCATGTTGATCCACGATTCCTTTACCGTCTATTTCCGAGCCTTTCTCAGTCTGTTTCTGCTGCTCACTGTCGCATTAACCAGCCTGACCGGAATCCCGGACGAAGAGGATTCACCAGACTTCTACTCGCTGCTGTTCGGTGCCACGATCGGCATGATGATGATGGCCAGCTCCAACAGCCTGTTGATGCTGTTTCTGTCCGTCGAAATGGCCAGCGTGCCCAGCTATGCCATGGTCGGATTCCTCAAGGGTCGCAAGGCCTCCAGCGAAGCCGCTCTGAAGTACGTCGTATACGGTGCTGGTGCCGCTGGCGTGATGCTGTATGGCATCAGCCTGCTGGCTGGTGTGCTCGGTACTGCCGATATGGGAATGCTGTCTGAGCGACTTGCTGCTGCCGCTGCCGGTGGTTCGGGTGGACTTGGTGACCCGGAAATTCGCACTGCCTCCCTCGGCATCCTGCTGATCATGGTAGGACTGGCATTCAAGCTATCGCTTGTTCCCTTCCATTTCTGGTGCCCGGACGCCTTCGAAGGTGCCTCAGCCGAAGTGGCCGGCTTCCTTTCCATCGCATCAAAAGCCGGAGCCTTCGGCCTGCTGGTGCGTCTGTGCGTGGCACTGTCCGGTGCTGAGGGCACTGGCCCGCTGATGACCGCATTCGGCTGTGGACTGGGTTTTGTGGCCTGCCTGACAATGACCCTCGGGAACCTCGCGGCCTACGGGCAGACCAACCTGAAACGTATGCTCGCCTACTCCACGATTGCTCATGCCGGTTACATGGTCATGGCCGTCTCAGCGATGCTGGTCATGTCCAGCAGTGCTGCCGGCGCTGTCACAGCCGCCGAAGTCACTCGCTCGATGGAAGGGCTGTTGTACTACCTGTTCGTCTACATGTTCATGAATCTTGGGGCCTTCGCTGTCATCGCTCTGGTCCGCAATTACACGTTCGGTGAAACCCTGGATGATGTCCGTGGTTTGATCAGCCAGAGCCCCACCCTGTGTGTGGTGATGCTGATCTGTATGTTCAGTCTTGTTGGACTGCCCCCGTTCGGTGGCTTCATCGGCAAGTTCTTCATCTTTGCCTCGACACTGAAGTCTGCTGAGATTGAGCCGTTTATGTACGTGGTACTGGTGTGTGCTGGCTTGAACACTGTCTTCAGCCTGTTCTATTACATCCGCGTACTGCGAGTGATGTTCCTGGAAGCACGCCCTGCAGATGCTCGCCCGGTACCTCTGCCGTTTGCCTCCTGGGAATCAGCATTCACGCTGACTCTGGCAGCGTTTGTACTTCTGCTTGGTGTCGCTCCTTATGTAATGAGTACAACAGCCAATACCGCCGCTCAGTCACTGGCGTTTTTCAACTGAGCAGCATACGTGTTGGGCTGGGGTCGATTGTGCCTTCGAAAGATGGACTGGGTTATGGCGTCGGATGCAACCAATCAGCTGCTGAATAGTGTCCTGATCCAGATGTCGCGCAGTCTGCTGCAGTATGCGTCAGAGGCTTCTGTGTGGGTGCGAGCGGAAGCGTCGTCCGCAGCCAGTCGACTGGAAGCTGTCGCCCAGCGGCAAAGACAGGCCGTCGGACGGCTGGCAAAGCTGCTGGATGGCCGTGACTTCGCAGTCGATTTTGGCACGTTCCCGACAGAATACACGGACCTGCAGTTTCTGGCTCTGAAGTCACTCGTGGCCGGCCTGCTGAATGGCCAGCACCGCATCTGTGAGGCTGCTCAGTCGGCTCTTGCACGCCTTCAGACCGCCGGTGATGCCGAAGCCGCCACTTTGCTGGCCGAAATCCTGACGGGACAGCAGGCGATCGAGTCTGACCTGCAGGCCATCGCCGCAACCCTGTAATCAACGGCCGCCTTCGCTGCCTGAAACTGCCAGCGCCCGCACCGGCTTCACCGCAGTACGGCAGCAGCTATCCTCAACCCCGAAGCCTGCAACAACTTCGCGATTTCGCATCAGGCTCTGCTTCCTGCTTGCTCTTGCGCCGCAACTTGAAGCAGGATTGATGACATCCCGAACGTCATCAGCACGCCAGACGGAATTCCGGCAGGATCACTGAGCGTTCCGTCAGAAGATTGCAACTTCCTGATGCCGCACCGGATGCTCTACCACGTCAGCTTCTGTCGCAAACGCTGCATGCCCCGTAACCAGCGGTCATAGTTCTCGCCCTTCAAACGATAAAAATCCAGTACCTCCGGATGCGGCAGAATCAGGAACTCTTCGGCCTCGATTCCCTTCAGGATCGCCGTCGCAGCCGACTCAGCCGTGATGGCATGCAGATGCAGATAACGGTGGATCGGATCCCCATCGTCCAGCATGTCTGTTTCCACACCCAACGGACAAACACACGAAACCCGAATGCCCTGACGCCCGTAACACACCGACAACCACTCCGACAACGCCAGGTCCGCATGCTTGGTCACGGAATACGACGCCGAACCAATTTCAGTCAATAAGCCGGCCGCCGAGGCTGTCTGCACAAAATAACCACTCTTCTGCTGCAGCATGCTCGGTATGACTGCCCGAGCAGCATAAATCCGCGACATCACGTTCACATCCCACATCCGTTGCCAGTCAGAGTTCGTGGTCTCAACGCCCCCCTTGACCGTGATTCCAGCGTTCGAACAGAAGATGTCAATCCGACCGCAGGATTCCAGAGTCGATGCCACAAGCTGCTGTACTTCCGATTCCACTGCAACGTCACACGCAACCGCCCGTCCCACTGCTCCCAGTTCGGCCGCGACACACTGCGCTGACTCAAGGTCCCGATCCGACACAACCACACGCTCAGCCCCGGCAGACGCAAACTGACGGCACATTGCCGCCCCTATGCCCCGCCCAGCTCCCGTCACCACCACCACCCGTCCCTGGATTTCCATACCAATATAGTCCCTGTCAACAACTGCAAAACTCTGTCCTGACAGCACACCCTAACACACACGCTGACTGCTGCGAACGGGGAACTCGGCCGAATCTGATCGCCCGGCTTCAGCGCTCCCCCCAACACCAGAACTCAATCGCCAGGCCCCTGCCTCCTGAGCCGAATCTGGCCAAATCTGCCGATTTCTTTCTCCACGTCGATCAGTTGCCCGACAGGGAAATTTCCTACATGCACCCATGGACGGGTTCGCTTCTGCTTCCCCGCGTGCAACAGATTGCAGAGAATACACGTATGCCAGGACTTCTACTCTCTGCTGTCTGCTTTGCACTGGTGCCGGGCCTGCTGTGGGCCCGCCTCGCCAGTTCCTGCGCTGTGGCTGACGAATCCCCCTCAGCACAGTTTCAGAACGATGCCTCAGCTCAGACCATCAAACGCCTTGAAATTGCCCTCCTGCGACAACCTCGCCCGGGCACGCTCTTCGATCGAGTCATGCAGTGGCATGCAGACAACGATTCAGTCTCCGATTACATCCAGCGTCTGACACTCGCAACCGAACACAGCGATCATGCCGCTCAGCTGCTGCTGGGCCTTGTCCTTGCACAGCAGGGTCGCCCAGCCGACGCGCTGCCGCTGCTGCAGGCAGCGTCCATCGCACGACCCAACGATCCCATTGCTCGCTGGCACCTTGGCAACCTTCAACTGCGCAGCGGACAGCCCGCAGCAGCATCCCAGTCACTCCTGCAGGCACTGCAACTCAAACCAGCGGCCGCCGATCTGCCTAACCTCTCTCGCGACTGCGCAACTGCCCTCCGTCAATCGGCCACCCCCGCACAACTGGCGGAATTCTGGACCAGCCTGCCTCAGCAGTTCCCCCGCAATCGTCGCCTCACCGAGCTGGCAGCAACGCAGCTGATGAATAACGGTTTCCACGCAGAATCACTCACCACCTTCCAGACACTGCTCGACAGCGAACAGGACCCGGCACAAATCGCCGCCATAACTCTCCAGATCGCTCAACTGCATGTCCTTATGCAGCACCCCGAACTGGCCCTCGAAACCCTCGAAAACGGACTCAACAATCTGGCGGCAGATGGCTGGCTGGCCCGACAGTTTCTCGGCGAAATCCAGCGTCTGCCGCAATTCTCAGAACAACCCGACCGCCTGATCCAGTGGTATCAACAGCGATTGCGGCGATCGCCCGATGATCAACTGGTGCTTGAAAAACTGGTTCGCCTGCAGATCCAGTCCGGTCAGCTTGCCGCAGCCGACAGTCAGATCAAACAATCGCTCACACAGTTCCCCGATTCACAACGTCTGCAACGACTCGAAATCGAAGTGGCCGAATCAGCCGGCCGTTTCACAGACGCTGAACGGCTCTTTCGCACACGCACTGACAGTCCGCAGACTACCACAGCCGATCTGCAGGAATTTGCGGCCTTCCAGCTGCGACGTGCCGATCTCCCCGCACCTCAACGCCGGACACTTGCGTCAGAACTCTGGCAGCGCGCGGCCCAACTCACTCCCTCTGTCAATCAGCTGCTGCAACTCGCCGAACGCCAGCGACAGATTGAACAGTACGACGCTGCAGAAACACTGCTGCAGCAGGCATTGCAGCTGCAGCCGCATCACCCAGCGACCTGCGAAGCACTTGCAAGGCTGCTGCTGCTGCAGAATCGTCGCGACGCCGCGCTCACAGCACTCCAGAACATGGCAGCCGGAACTCAACGCAATGCCACCAGCCTGCAGGACCTTGCACGCTGTGCCATGCAGTACGGATTCCCCGAAGCCGCCATCGCTGCCGCCGCCGACGCCGCACAACTCGATCCCGATCCCGCCCAACTCCTCAAACTGTGCCGCCTGCTGCGCGGATCTGTCACGCCTTTGCCAGCCAGCACCGCTGAACAGTGCCTGCGGCTCCTCGAACAGGCCGATTCAATCTCCGAATCGTTCCCGGAAGCCGCCCGCATCGTCGAAGAAAAGGTCCTCGTGCTGCAGGCCGCCGGGCAAACCGATCGCCGCTTGCAACAACTGCTGACAACACTCAGTCGCCCTGAAGAATCAGCGCCAGTCGCCACTGCGCAGCTACGCTCGGTCATCGCATGGTTCGAAGTGGCAACTCTGCAGCGAACTCTGCAGAATCCCAACGCTGCCCTCGAATCCCTCCGAAATGCACTCAGACTGCAACCCACCCAGCCACTGCTGCTGCAGACAACTGCGACACTCTGCCAGGAACAGGGACTACTGGCCGATGCACTGCAGCTGCATCAGCAATGCCTGCTGGCGGCACCCGAACAACGCGCCAGTTGCCTGCCGCAGATCGCCCGACTGCAGCTGCTGCTGGGACATCGCGATGCCGCTGCCAGCACCATGCTGCAACTGGATGCAGCCACCGACATCAGTCCCCAGCTGGCCATTGAAGCCGCCGATACTCT
Organism: uncultured Planctomycetaceae bacterium; assembly: GCA_963977705.1. Taxonomy (GTDB): domain Bacteria; phylum Planctomycetota; class Planctomycetia; order Planctomycetales; family Planctomycetaceae; genus SXXK01. The sequence goes on along the minus strand of CAXBSH010000106.1, from coordinate 2,360 downwards.
GACCGAAGCCGGACGGCGCTCCGATGCTGTTCGCCTGCTGAGACAGGCCACCAACAACGCCCCGGAAGACTCCGACCTGCACCTCGCTCTCTGTGAACAGTTGTGGGCCACCGGCAACCGCTCCGCTGCACTACAGTCCTGCTGGCAGGCATTCGATACGTCCAGTGACGAGACCCGCCTGCTTACGCTGGCCAATACACTCGTCTCACTGCATGCGACAGCCGACCGTCTGGATCAGTTGCAGGACAGTATTCGCCAGCGCAGCCAGCAGCCTGCCGCAGAGCCCTCCGTGTTGCGCCGCACCATGCTCCTTGCAGACGCCGCAGACCTCCCCGATATCGCTCGTGAATGTCGTGCTGCACTGCTGGAAACAACCGCTGCTACCTTTGATGATCAGGTTGCAGCGGCCACTCAACTCATTGCAGCCGGTGATTCGCAGGCAGGGTTTGAAATCCTGCAAAAACTTGACCACGGCACTCGCAGCGAAGCTGAATGCGCTCGGATTGCTGCCTGTGCCGCTGAACTCCCCGCCACACTCCTTGACGATTGGCTGCCCACGCCCCTCACAGCCAGCCTGCTGTGGAATGAACGCCTGCAAAACCTCGACACATTGCTCCAGCAACAACGCTGGCAACAGGCTCTGCAACTGTGCCAGAGCCTCGCTGCAAACGAACAGTACTTATGGCCCGTGGAACTGCGCACTGCAGTCTGCGAATGGCATCTCAACAATCATGCGGCAGCCACCAGCAGACTGCAGCGGCTGATTCAGGACGTGGATCTGCCAAAACCCGCCGCAAACCCGGCTCAGCTCATCGGCCCCACCGAAGAAACAGCGACGCAGACACTCGCCCCCCTGTCGCTCACTCGCGGAACTCCGGCCAGCAGCTTCTGGGTCGTGGTATTCGAAAATTCCACTCGGATTTTTCTTGACAACGCGTCCTCTGCCGGATCTCAACAGCCCACCCTGCCCCTGTCCCCGGCCGCTCTCAGACAGGCCGAACTGACCGCCCTGTGTGGCCTGCTGCTGGCAGAATCCCGAGGATTTGCCCCGGATGTCCAGCTGCGACTGCAAACCACCACCACGTCCCCCGAAACTGCAGCACGCCGCCTGTGGGCCTGGCGTCGACTGAAAAGCGTTCGCGATGGACGCCCCGCTGCACTGCGTGCCGACAGCTTCCAGCTGCTGCGTCTCGGCGATCCGGAAGGCCCTCCTGCTGTGCTTGCCGAATTACCACTCCTCGCAGGCACCGGTAACTCCTCACCACTGCAACTGCTGCAGGATTCGCGACAGCCACTGACCGAAGAACAATCTCAACTCGCCATCCAGTCCCTCGCCCAACTGGCTGACACTCTGCCCACCGCCAGCCTGCTCACCTGCCTGCAGCAGATTGCCGCCGGTTCTGAAAAACCACCGGCCCCACCCACGCCGGAACAGACTGCAGTACCCTCCGAAACACTGCTGCTCCGGCTGCTCAATGCCGCGCATGCACGCAGATCCAATGGCACACCCCCACCGCTGCACAGCATACTGCAGGCTGCTGCAGAACTGCTGACGCAACGACCACAGGCCGGCTTTGTCAATCCTCTGCTGGCAGCCGAAATCAGTCAGCGTGATCAGATCTCGCCTGATGACCTGCAGGCCGCCGGGGAATTCTGGGTACAGCATGGCAGCCTGCTCAATACTGACACGGGGCCTCTCGAACCCTATTGGTACGGGAACAGTCCCGCTGCGACGCAGACAGCCACCCTTCATCCGGATCAGCTCAGCATTCTGCTTGAGGCCCGCGATCGACACTTACTCACAGCTATTGCAGCCAAAGCCCGCAGTATCACCCTGCCAGGCACTCTGACCGAACTGCAGCAGATGCCGGACCTGACGACAGCCCAGCCAGCACTGCGAACTGAGGCTGTGCGACGCTGCCTGCTGTGGCTGGTCCTGAACCCAACGCCGCAGACAGCAGAACCCCACCGCGGGCTGCAACAACTGGAACTCCTGCTGCCAACCGCATGGCAGCCCGTATGGCTTCATGCTGTGCGGTTGGAACAGCATGGGGCTGACGCCGAAGCCCTCGCAGTCATCAACACCATGACCACCACGGCCCCCCGGATTCAGCGCGGTAAAGCGCTCACAGTTCTGCGGCTGGCAGCGCGACTCGGGCAGCCCGAACCTGCCAGACAGGCATGGCAGATCCTTGCTGGCATGCAGTTGACGGTCGATGAACGCCGCGAATGCAGCCGGCAGCTGCGATTGTGCGGACTGGCTGACGAATACCACGCACTGGTGCAGCGTTCGTCACCCGAGTTCTCTGAAGCCCGACTGCGACGACTGCAGGACGAACTGAACATGTACCAATCCGCAG
>CAXBSH010000105.1:0-15145 GCA_963977705.1 uncultured Planctomycetaceae bacterium | reverse complement strand
ACTGACCACTGATTACTGACCACTGATTACTGACCACTGATTACTGACCACTGATTACTGACCACTGATTACTGACCACTGATTACTGATTACTGATTACTGATCACTGATCCAACCACTCGTCCCGATGCTCCAACACAAACTCATCATCCGACAACTCCGGATACGTCCGGTAGACCCGCTCAATTTCCGCCGCCTGACCCGGACTTAATCCCTCTGCCTCGTCCAGACACCAAATCCCCTCCAACAATCCCTGGCGCTGCAGCACCGCATGCAGCCCGGCAATACAGCCGCGAAAACCATTGGCTGCATCAAAGAACGCCGCATTGCAGTCCGTTACTGCAGCATTCAGAGCCAGCATGTCAGCCGATGAGCCCTCGTCCCGACACCGCCGCAATTGCTCCACCGCCCGCTTCGTCCAGACCGCCCAGTGACCCAGCAGACCACCCACAATCCGACATTCCCGTCCCTGCATACGAAATGGCGTCAGCAGATCAGCGATCAGATTGTCGTCATTGCCCGTATACAGCGCAAGGTCTGTACGCCCCGATTCCAGAACCGCCCGCACCACATCCAGAGTCTGATAGCGATTGAATGGCGCGATCTTGATTGCCACCGCCCGCTCAATCTCGGCAAAACGCCGCCAGAAACTCTGTGACAGCAGACGACCGCCAACTGCCGGCTGCAGATAAAACCCCACCAGTGGCAGGATCTGACCCACCTGCCGACAATGCTCAATCAGCTGCTCCTCAGTCGCCTGCGCCAGCGCCGCAAGACTGACCATGCCGGCGTGATATCCCATTTGCCGCAGTAACTCAGCCTCGGCCACCGCCTGCCGCGTCACTCCACAGATTCCACCTATCAGTACCGTCGGTCGCCCGCAACGCCTCGCCTCTTCAGCGGCCAATGACAACACAGGCTCCATCAGACCATGCTCCGGCCGACGAATTGCAAACTGTGTCGTATGCACAGCAATCGCCAGACCACCCGCACCCGCCGCCAGATAATAGCGAGTCAATGCGCGCTGCCGACGCTCATCCAGACGACGCCCGGATGTCAAAGCCAGCGGATGTGCCGGTATCACCAGCCCCTGCTGCAGTCGCTCACGAAGTTCAGTAGTTTCCATCTCGCACTTCAAAATGAGTTGGCTTGTTCAGAGTTCGTCCACCTCGCTCCACCCACGCCGCTGTCCACTCAATCATCTGATCCAGCGTCACCGCCGGTGGTCCGAACAGCCCACAGGAACGGCTGGCGTCCCACAACCACGCCGTCTCACGCTCCGCCCCACTGTACTGCACCGGCCGACCCATTCGCTCACCAAACCGCCGCGCCAACTCCCGCACAGAAATTCGCTCAGGACCCGTGACATTCAGCGCGGCTGCCGGAGCTGTGCAGTGCAGCAGACTCTGTATCGCTCGCGAACAGGCATCCGCCTGCCAGATCACCTGCACCCAACCCATCGAAAGATCTACCGGCTGACCTGCAGACACCCGGCTGGCCACATCCAGCAACACCCCATAACGCAGATCAATCGAATAACACAGTCGAAACTGCAGCACTCGAGTTCCATATCGCAGCGCGGCATGACCAAACATCCGCTCCCGACCTACACATGATGCCGCATATTCACCCGGCGGAGTCAGTGCATCCTCCTCCACCGCACCTCGACCAGCAACCGGCATCAGCGGATACACACAACCCGTCGAAAACACCACAATGCGAGCATCCCGATACCGCTCAGCCACGATCGCCGGTACCAGCACATTCATAGCCCACGTCTGCTCCGGCTGACCACTGGTGCCGAACTTCTGACCGGCCATGTAAATCACGTTCGACATCAGCGGCAACCGCTGCACCGCCTCACGATCCAGCAGATCACAGCCAATCGTCTCAATACCGTGCCGCTGCAGTTCCAGTGCTGCCGACGGTGATGTAAACCGAGACACAGCTACCACGCGTCGCTGCCCGCCACCCACCGCATCAAGCGCCCGACGCAGCATGCGACAGACTGTCGGACCCATCTTGCCACCAGCACCCAATACCAGAAAATCTCCCTCAAGCTGACTGATGGTCCGCAGAACACCATCATCCGGACGACTGATCACCTCGTCCAGGATACACTCATCGCCAATCTCCTGCATCGTTCTGCTCCGAACTCAGGGTTTCAACGGACGTGGGTACCGGGACAGAATCTGCTGCAGCTCCACGACAACAGCCGGACGCTCTTTCGCCAGGTTGCAAGTCTCCAGGGGATCAGACTCATAGTCATACAACTCATACTCAGACGTGCTCGCGTCCGCATCCACCTTGCGCCACTCCACCATGCGGTAACGCTCCGTCCGAATCGCTCGCCCCAGCTGAGCCTTCGGAAACACATGATACGCATGATCGCGAACACGCTCAGTACCTGCCCGCAGAACCGGTAACAGACTGACACCGTCCAGTCGCGGATTCAGCTCAGGCTGCGGTAATCCCGCCAGCGCCGCCAGCGTGGGATACAGATCCACCGATTCTGCCAGCTGACGAGTGCTGCCGGCCACATAACCCGGAACACTGATCAACAGCGGAATATGGTTCGCCTGCTCGTAATTCGTATGCTTTGTCCAGATCCCCAGATCACCCAGATGAAACCCATGGTCACCCCACAGCACCACAATCGTCGAACGATCCAGCTGCAGCCGTGACAGCTCATCCAGCACTCGACCAATCTGCGCATCCACATAACTGACACTGGCATAATATCCATGAATCAGTTCGCGCTGCAGCTGATCACTGATCGCTCCACTCTCCGGTACCGGCGCATAGTTGGAAATCTCACCACCACGTTTTCCAGCTACTGCAGGAGCCCCCATAGGCAGCTCTGATCGCTGCGGCTGCGGCAGCCCAGCCGGATCGTGCAGATCCCAGTAACGTCGCGGTACGCTGAACGGCAGATGCGGCCGGACAAATCCAGCAGCCATGAAAAACGGCGCTCCACCCTGCCGCAATCGCTGTTCAGCCTGCTGCAGCCTGCTCACTACCTCCAGCGCGACTCGACCATCCGCATAATCCTCATCCTTCGCCGCTGGTCGCTCATACGCCGCACCACGCGGCAACGACCGAATGTTCTGCAGATGCTGATTCGTGAACCACGCCTCCTCGCGAGTCAGTTGGCCGCCCGTACTGGCCGGATCCAGATATTCAATCACCCGATCACCAAAATGCGGTACCGCAAAAGACTGCGGATCGCCCTCGTTCCCATGACCCACATGAAATACCTTGCCCAGCGACTCGGTGTGGTATCCATGACGAGCAAAATACTGAGGCATGGTCACCGCGTCAGGCCAGCGATCCCGCAGCCGACTGTGCAGATGATACAAACCGGTACTGGTGGAATGAGCTCCCAGCAGCAGCGTAAATCGCGAAGGCGCACAGACAGCCTGATTGCAGTAAGCCAGATCAAACCGCATCGATCGCGCTGCCAGACGATCGATGTTCGGAGTCTTTGCAGACACGTCACCGTAACAGCCCAGCGCCGGCTTCAGATCATCCACCAGAATCAACAGCACGTTCGGCCGGTCCGCTGCTGAAACCCGTTCACTACTCACACAGTTCAGTAACAGAATCACCAGCAACAGCGGCAGCACCCGCCAGCTGCTGCCCACCCACTCACATGCCAGACGATCCTGCCGGAACCACATCGCGAAACTCCCCCCCAACAGCCCTCAGCCCTGCACTCCCTGCAGACAACCAGCGCTGGGCTGCTGCTCCAGCAGTCTTCGCACCTCATCTGCCGCAGGCATCGCAGCCTGAGCACCATGCTTTGTCACGGCCAGCGCCCCGACAGCACAGGCATATCGCACAGCCTCAGCATCACTGGCCCCACCAGCCAGAGCACACGCCAGACCACCCGCAAATGCGTCGCCCGCAGCCGTCGTATCCACAGCCGGTACTCGAAACGGCTGAGCACTCAGCAACTGACCATCAGAATCCACCAGCAGCACACCCGACCCACCCAGAGTCACCACAACCCGCTTCGCACCAGCCTGCAGCAGCTGTTGACCAGCCCGTTCCGCACCAGCCCGATCCACCACCGCGATCCCGCTCAAAGCCTCAGCTTCGGTTTCATTCGGCAGCAGCCAGTCAGCCCGCAGGATCACCGGGGACACACCCCGGCACGCTGGCGCTGGATCCACAATCACACGAACACCAGACTCCACCGCAATCCGAACCGCCGCTTCAACCGTCTCCAGCGGTACCTCAAACTGCACCAGCAGCACATCAGCACTGCGAATCACTGACGACGCATGCTGCACATCTTCAACCGTCAGACATCCGTTCGCACCTGGAATCACCACGATGCTGTTCTGGCCCGTATCCGCCACCTGAATGACTGCCACACCACTGGCACCAGGTGTTCGCTGCACATACTGCGTCTGCACTCCCGCAGCCTGCAGCCCCTGCAGCAGTACCTCCCCGAATCCGTCCGTACCCACTCGACCAATCAGCCAGACATCTGCACCCAGTCGCGCCGCAGCAACAGCCTGATTGGCACCCTTGCCACCAAAATGCTCCTGCAGATCCCGACCCGTCAGAGTCTCACCCGGGCGCGCAATCTGCTCACAGCGCAACACCAGATCCAGATTCACTGAGCCGACGACCACAATCCGCGGCACTCGCTGCGGATGATTCATCGACGCACCTGCTGCGGAGGCTCAGTACACAGCTGCACCAGAGCCTCAGTCACACGCACCTGCTGATCAGCCGTCAGTGTCAGATATCGATGCTGACCATTCGCACCAGCCACAAACGTCGTCAATCCCTTCTCGTTCACCGAGACCGTCCCCTGTGGCGACAGACCAAAATAACCGCGATCAGGGAACACCGCGTACAGTACACTGGTCAGATCCCACGTCGGACGATTGTGCGGCGGAGGCTCGTACAGCACATACGATTCACTCAACGGATGATGCGGAACATACGCATAATCCTGTTCAATACTGACCGCCGGATAGGGCACCGCCAGACCAATCTCAAACCCACTGTAAACGATTTCCGTCGGCCACTCACGCGCTAATGTCTGAGCAGCCACAAGATCTTCCACGACGTTGTATTCATGATGCGGCTGACCATTGATCAGAGTAAATGCACCGGCCATCACCGAAACCAGTCGCACCTTCCGCAGGACCAGCTCACGACCCGCCAGCGGTGAAATATCATCAGCACCCGACTTCAACAGATTCACAAGATTGGTTGAAAAGCCTACCTGCACGATCACTACCGAACCATCAGCCTCCGCCGCCAGAGCACGCCGCAGCACCGTCACCGCATCCGCCGCATCCCGGCCACTCCGCAGATCATGCGGGTAACGATCCCCATCACCCTGCTTCTCACTCACCAGTGTCGTGAATCGACTCTGCTGCGGTGTCACACCCGAACGACATACCCCGATCGGGATCTCGCCACGACCATAAAAGGTGTTGACCGCATCCACAAACGGAGCACACTGGTCGTGATCCTTGGTGATTGTCACAGCCACAAGTCGACAGCGATTGCGAGTCTGCAGAGCATGAATCATTCCCAGAGCCAGCACGTCATCACAGTCGTTCCCGATGTCCGTATCAAAAATCAGCGGAATCGGGGAACCCGTCTGGGCAGACAAGGGCCGCAGCGGAACCGTAAACAACGCCAGACACAGAACCACAGCACACAGACCGCGTATCATAAACTCTGCCCTGCATCAGACTCTCGGACGAATCAGACCACTCAGATAACCACCATACCCGCCGGATCACGGGCTTGCCAACCGCCGACGCCACGCCTCCACCTGAGCCTCCACGGACTGCCGTCCGCCCGACCCAAAACTCTGCAGCGCACGATTGGCATTCACCGCACCCAGCACCTCACGCACGTCTTCCCGAATCAGCCCACACGCTTCCTGCAGCTCAGTCAATGGCAGCTCAGACAGACGACAACCCCGCGCTTCACAATGAGCTACCAGTCGACCGACCGTCTCATGCCCGGTACGCATCGGCACACCCTGCCTGATCAGATACTCCATCAGTGCGGTCGCATCCAGAAATCCGTCATCCAGACGCGACTCAATCCGCTGCCGCTGCAACTCGGCGCCCGTGATGATCGAAGGAGCCAGCTCAAGACACGGACGCAGTGCATCCAGAGCCGCAAAGACGCCCAGCTTGTCCTCCTGAAGATCCCGGTTGTATGCCATCGGCAAACCCTTCAGCAGCATCAGCAGCTGCGGAACCGCCGCCGTAACTCGCGCTGTGCGACCACGAATCAGTTCCAGCACATCCGGGTTTCGCTTCTGCGGCATAATCGATGAACCCGTCGTATACGCATCCGGCAGGCGCAAAAAGCCGAATTCCGTCGTAAACCACAGGATCCACTCCTCCGACCACGTACTCAGATGAATCGCCATCAGCGACAGACAAAACACAAACTCTGCCAGATAGTCCCGGTCACTGCTGACGTCCAGACTGTTGGCCGCTACAGACTCAAATCCCAAAAGCCGAGCCGTCATCTGACGATCGATCGGCAGCGATGTCCCTGCCAGAGCCGCTGCACCCAGTGGACTCACATTCACCCGCCGACGACAGTCAGCCAGACGCTCACGATCCCGCTGAAACTTCTCCACATACGCCAGCCAGTAATGAGCCGCCAGGACCGGTTGAGCACGCTGCAGATGAGTATACCCGGGAACCACAACACCCGCGTCCACCTCACATCGATCCACAAACGCTCGCTGCACGTCCGCCAGCAAACGATCCAGGTCGTCAATCGCATCCCGAGTATACAGTTTGAGATCCGTTGACACCTGGTCGTTGCGACTGCGACCCGTATGCAGCTTCCGACCCACGTCGCCAATCCGAGTGATCAGCGAGTTCTCGATGTGCATGTGAATGTCTTCCAGATCCTGACGAAACGTAAATTGCCCCGCCGCGATCTCTTCACCAATCTGATCCAGATGCGAACAGATCTGGTCACGCTCTTCCGCTGTGATCAAACCCACACTCGCCAGCATCGTCGCATGCGCCATCGAACCACGGATGTCCACAGCATACAGACGACGATCAAAACTGATCGACTCTGTGAATGCCTCAACCCGAGTATCAGTTGCCTGATGAAATCGCCCGCCCCATGCCTTTGCCACTGTTCCGCTCCCAGAAATCCACGCTCACACACGACACATACGCGCAACAAAAAAAGCCCGCCGGATCGGCTTCTGCCGATGCCCGCGGGCCTGAATGCTCAGCAGCTGTCTCAACAGTCTACTCAGGACGACGCCCATGTTCCACAATCACGTTCGTACGGATCCCGCCCCTGGGAGTAAAAGCGGCTTCAATCTTCATCCAGCGCGGCTGAGTCACCGCAACCAGATCGTCCAGAATCATGTTCGTCACTCGCTCGTAATACGCACCATGATTCCGGTACTGCTGCAGATACATCTTCAACGATTTCAACTCATAACACACCTTGTCAGCCACATACGTAATCGTCAACGTCCCAAAGTCCGGCTGACCCGTCTTCGGACACATGGAAGTAAATTCCGGAGCAATCGTCTCCACCACAAAATTCCGGTGCGGAAACGGGTTCTCAAAGGTCTCAAGAATATCGCGAGTCGGGTCAGTCATGAGCACTGCCTGAAAAATTGTGACCAAAACCTGAAATAACACACGTCAAATCAACACCACGCAGCCGGAAATACCAGCACCCATCATCATAGACCCGCTGCCCACGCCTCAATCCGATTCCCCAAGTCTCCCGCGGGAATTCTCAAAGAATCGCTGCCAACAGCTGCTGCAGACGGTCAAAACCCCTCAAATCGCATCCCCCGAACCAATCCCGTGATCCATATCCAGAGCCGGAGAACTGCTGATCGGACGACCTACCACAACCGCAGGAACACCCGCCACAGTACAGTTCGGTGGCACATCCCGCAGCACAACACTGCCCGCCCCTACCTTGGCCCCCGCTCCAATCTCCACGTTCCCCAGAATCTTCGCTCCAGCACCAATCAAAACTCCCCGACGCACCTTCGGATGACGATCCCCCGTCGCTTTCCCCGTCCCACCCAGTGTCACCTCATGCAGCAACGAAACGTCGTCCTCGATCACCGCCGTTTCTCCTATCACGATCGATGTCGCATGATCCATCAGAATCCCGCGACCAATCCGAGCCGCCGGATGAATATCCACCCCGAATTTCTCGGAAATCCGATTCTGCAGATACAACGCCATCAATTCCCGACCCTGACGCCACAGCCACGATGCCATACGCCACGCCGCCAATGCATGTATGCCCTTCAGAAATAACAGCGGCACCAGACAGCATTTCACCGCCGGATCCCGCTCCAGAACCGCTCGCATATCTGCACAAATCGCCTGCAGAATACCCGGTTCAACCGCCATCGCCTCCTGCATAATCTCACGCAATTGCATCGCCGGAAGCGTCTCAGATGACAGTTTGCCGGCCAGATGAAAACTGACCGCCTCCGACAATTGCTGATGATTCAATATCGTCGCATGCAGAAAACTGGCAAGCACAGGCTCGTCCGCCGCTCGCTGCGCAGCACGCTGACGAATCTCTTTCCACAGGACAATTTCAGTCGATTCAGTTTGGCTGGACATGGCAGAACAGTAAAAAACGGCAGGAAATACTGAGCACACAGGCGGTCGACACACTGAAAACCGGCAATTCAAAGGCCTCCAGGGTCGACTCGGTGCGGAAATTATATCATTCTGTCACACAATCAGGAGCATCGTGATGGTTTCGATGCCCTGCTGTCGAGCGATTCCTGAAGGCAACCCCATGAAAACTCACTTTCTGCGATCCGTGGCTGTGTTCGGTGCTGGCGTCGTCGCCGCAGCAGCAATCTTCACCGCTCTGCCCCAGCGACAGGCACAAGCACCCGTCGCCAATGGCAACGACAAATTCTCCATGGTCACAGTACAGCTCCAGGAAACCGGAGTCCCCGAAGGTGTCTTCGTACTCAATAACCTCACCGGGATGCTCGTCGGCGGCGCCATCAACGAAAGTACCTCAAAATTCTCCAATCGCTGGGTCCATAACGTCGCTGCAGACTTCCAGACCGGAAATACACCTGACCCACGCTACGCGATCGTCACAGGCCCCGCAAACCTGCGCTCCGCAGGCGGCGTCCAGCCAGCCTGGGGAATCATCTATGTCGGTGAACTGTCGACCGGACGAGTCATTGCCTACGGGTTTCCCCGACCCACCAACCGCAATGTCGGCAGTACCAACCCACTCGTCATTCTCGACTTCTTCCAGTTCGCCGAAGGCGTCGGACAGTAATCACACCCCTTGCCCCGGCACCCCCACCCAGCCCCTACCACCAAACACGTAGCCCGGGCATTCCTGCCCGGCCACCACAAACCAAAACGTAGCCCGGGCATTCCTGCCCGGCCCCTACAAACAAAACGTAGCCCGGGCACTCCCGCTCGGCCACACACAAACACCCAAACCAACTTTCATCTCCCACGTCCGTCAGCCCTGTCAACTGTCTCTGAAAAACTCATTCAATTCCGCCCGAATTTACCACTTCTGCTGATCACGGATTCCTTCCGGAGCTCACCCATGGCCATGTGGAAATCACTCTGCCTCGCTGCAATCCTGTGCGTCTGCCAGTCCGTCGCTGCCCCACAAGCCCACGCTCAGGCAAAAACACCACCTGGCAAGGCTCAGAAAGACAGCAAGAACGACGCTGACGCAAAAAAAGGTCCCACCGGAACCCCTCTGTCTCAGTCCGCAGCAAAGGACGGAGTTCAGGATCTTGTGCTGCCCACTCCTGATGGCTGGCAGATTCACTGCACCTACTACGAATCACCCGCAGGTCGCGAATCCGCCTGTGTGATCCTGCTCAACTCCACCGACGGCGTCGTGGCCAAAGACACTCGCAACCGCCGCTTCTTCCAGCCCACTGCCACCGCCCTGCAGAAAGCCGGTTTCGCTGTCATCACTGCCGACCTCCGCAAACACGGTGACAGCGTTCCCATGTCGCCCACCGGAGAACCACTGCCAGTCAAGATGGGTCCCGCCGACTATGCACTCATGGCCAGTGGTGATCTCGAATCCATCAAAGCCTTCCTCATGGAACAGCACCGCAACGAAAAACTCAATATCCGCAAACTCAGTATCGTCGCCATGGGCTCAAGCTGCATGGTCGCTGCAGCCTTCACCGTCGAAGACTGGGCCCGCACACCCTACCCCGATGCCCCCACTCTCGATCAGCGCACACCTCGCGGACAGGATGTCAGAGCACTCGTGCTGTACAGCCCTAACGCATCAGTCAAAGGCATCAACACTGTCGGTATCCTGAAGTCCGTCAAAGGCCTCGCTGTACCCATCTATGTCGTGGCCGGAGGTGACAGCAAGACAGATAAAGCCGATGCTGAAAAAGTCTTCAAAGGGATCGAACTGAAAGGTGAACAGTTCAAGGAAAGCCGCAAGATGCTGCTGACCAGCACCGCTACGCACGCAGAAGCCTTCCTCGAAGGCAACCTCGCCGCCACCACCCAGAAGGACATCATCGACTTCCTGACGAAGAACGTGAAAGATCTGGAAATGCCATGGCGCGATCGCACAGATCGACGTTCAAAATAATCAGACTCGTAGCCAAATCAGCCTGCTCCCGGTCCCATCATCAACACCACCCCCACTCACACGGTGATTACATGCCAGTCAATCCGTCCGCTTCGCCTGCCTCCCGCCGCGATTTCCTCGCCATCTCCGCTGCCGCTGCCGGTACATCCCTGCTCGGCAGCACAGTCACCGCAGCCACAGCACCCGCGGATCTGATCCCCGCCATTGATACTCACCAGCACCTCTGGGATCTGAAAAAACTGCAGCTCCCATGGCTCGCCGGTGCACCACAGATTCTGAAGCAGGACTACGGACTGCCAGAGTACGCAGCGGCTACTGCCGGACTGAATGTCGTACAGGCTGTCTACATGGAAGTCGATGTTCGCCCGGAAGATCATGTCCTTGAAGCCGAAACACTGATCAACATCTGTCGCTCGAAAAAAGCACCCACCGTCGCTGCCGTTATCTCAGGCCGACCGGGACTGGAAACCTTCAGTGACTACATTCGAAAACTGGCCAAAGCACCGGAAATCCGCGGCGTTCGCCAGGTTCTGCACTCCGAAACCGCACCCGCCGGGATGTGCCTCGAAACTCAGTTCGTACGCTCCATGCAACTGCTCGGCGAACTGAACCTCAGCTTCGACCTCTGCATGCGACCCACCGAACTGGCAGATGGAGCAGCATTGGCCCGCAAATGCCCCAAAACTCGCTTCATCGTCGATCACTGCGGAAATGCTGACCCCGCAGCATTCCTGAAAAATCCGCCCAAAAGCGAAACCGCACCCCACGACCCCGGCAAGTGGCGCGACGACATCAAAACACTCGCAGACTGCCCTAACGTCATCTGCAAAATCTCCGGAGTCATCGCCCGCGCACCGGCTGGAGTCCCTCTCGCAGACGCACTCGCACCCATCGTCAATCACTGCCTCGATACATTCGGGCCCGATCGCGTGATCTTCGGCGGTGACTGGCCTGTCTGCCTCCTCGGTGGCTCCTACAAAGACTGGCTGACCACACTCAGAACACTGATCGCCAATCGACCTGTCGCCGATCAGAAAAAACTGCTGCACGCAAACGCAGCCGCCTTCTATCGCCTGCCAGCCTTCGCCTGACCCCTGACCCCTGACCCCTGATTACTGACCCCTGATTACTGACCACTGATTACTGACCACTGATTACTGATTACTGATTACTGATTACTGATTACTTACCTTAACCCACTCAGCAGCAGCAGCGAAACAGCGCCCACAACACCCACACGGATGTTGTCGTTGATCCGCGACGGCACTGATTCCACAATCGCACACAACACCACCGCCGGCGCTGTCAGCAGCAGCGCTCGACCCAGCGATAATGGCATCTCCAATGCCTCCGGATTCTGCGTCTCACCCCAGTAAATCCAGCCGGACATCAACGAACCATTGATGATGAAAGCCAGAAAACCGGCCCACGTCTTACCACGGTTCCACGGCAGAACTGGTCCACGCAGCATCTTCCCAAACGCTGTCGCTGAACCATCGCCAAACGCCAGAATTCCCAGCAGCGCCAAACCTACCTCCAGACGATCCGGAAACAACACAATCGTTCCCAGCACCGATAACGCATAACCCGCCACAGCCCACAGACCCGTCTCCTGCTGCTCCCGCTGAATCCGACGGAATCCCAGAAAAATCTGCAATGACAGCAGACCTATCACCCCCAGAATAATGCCCCGCAGCGTCGGTGACAGCGGATCGGCATGCGATACAAACTGCAGCGGAAATGCCAGCAGACCCGGCGTCATATGCCACAACCGACGACGCGATTCACGCGACGACAGCGAATGCAGCATCGGTATCAGTGACCGCCGCGACATAGCTCGGGATCTTCCACCGGAAATTGACATCAACCGCTCTCCCGCCGACTGACCACCAACCCAACCCGTCCGTCGCTGCACGGCAGCGATTCAGACGGTCCTGATGACCCGAATTATCGACGAACTGCGGCACCACTCGGCACGCCAAACGCCCCCGCAACAGCACACCCACACCTGCACCCAGCCACCAGACCGCCCGTTGCTCAACACAAACCGGCAGAATCTGCCGCCAGAGCTTCAGCGACCCCGCCTCAGATCCCGCTCCCCCGCCGAAATAAAACGCAGAAACCCCGACAGCTCATCCGGCAATGGACTCTCAAACTGCAACGGTACACCCGTTCGCGGATGCTCCAGACCCAGCGATGATGCATGCAGCGCTAACCGCTTCGGCTGCCACGGAATCCGCGACCACAGATCCACGCGATACCGATCGTCGCCCAGCACCGAGTGACCAGCCTCCGCCAGATGCACGCGAATCTGATTCCGACGACCCGTCTCCAGACGCACCTGCACATGAGTCACTGCCGGACTGCGCGGACCATCCGCCAGACGCGATACCACCTCATAATGCGTGATCGCCAGCTCGCCCTGATCAGCCGAACGAACCGAATACCGCCCCAGATTCTTTCCCGTCGCCAGATAACTGCGAATCGTACCACGATCCGACTGCAACACTCCCGCCACCAGAGCATCATAGCGTCGCTCCGGCTTCCGCTCAGCAAATTGCTGCTGCAGCTCCTCCGCACACTCCCGAGTTCGTGCAAAGACGAGCAGACCCGAGACACCCCGATCCAGACGATGCACCAGATGCACACTCCGAATCGACGACGTCCGCTTCACATACTCACCCAGCCGCGAAATCAGAGTGTGCGGCTCACGAGCATCCGTAGGGACCGTCAACAGCTCCGCCGATTTCTCCACCACGATCAGATCCGCATCCTCAAACAGAATCCGAAAACCACGATTCTGCTGCTGCTCAGGACGACGACGCGGTGAATAACGACGCCCCTGCTCATAACGCAGACTCAAACGATCACCCACCGCAAGCAGACGACCCGCATTCGGCTCCAACTGACCGTTCACCTGCACACAGTCATGATCAAACAAACCCGTCGCAAAGGAACGCGAACTGCTCGTCAGATGCTGCACCAGACGATCAGCCCGCACACCCGCAAAAGGAGAACCAGCCTCAATCACATGATCCTGAATCAGTATCGGCACTCACCACTCCCCGCCTCAGAACCACCCGTTCCACGAAATCACCTGCACCAGCTCACCCGCTCCGTACTCGCCATGCTCCGGCTCAAATATCGCCATCCCGTTGGCGTCACTGGCCGACTTCAGATCGGCCGAACTGGTCCACGAAACCGGTTCCGCCAGTAACTGACCCTCAGATACCCGCAGCTGCACCGGCTGACACAACGTCCGATCGCCACGCACCGTAAACCCACGTACCAGCGCCGCTCGCACCGGTACCGCCACCCCTCGACCACTCATCCGCTCCAGCACCGGACGCACAAACAATTCAAAACACGCCAGACTGCTCACCGGATTCCCCGGCAGACCAAACACCAGACACTGCCGACCAGCCTGCTGCAGCACTCCCACATACAACGGCTTACCCGGCTTCATCCGAATGCCATGCAGAATCTGCTGCACACCCGCCTCTCGCAGGACCTGCGGAACCAGATCCAGAATCCCGGCTGACACTCCACCCGTCAGTAACAACACGTCCGATCGCAAACCCCGCTGAATCTGACCACGCAGACTGTCCAGAGAATCCTGAGCCGTCTTGAGCATCCGCGGAATCGCACCAGCCGCCGTCAATTGCGCCTGCAGCATCGGAGCATTCGAATTGCGAATACAACCCTGCTGCGGAGTTTCAGAATGATGCACCAGCTCGTTTCCCGTCGCCAGAACCGCCGCCTCCACACGCCGACGCACAGGAACCCGCGCAAAACCATGCTCCGCCAGTAACGCAATGTGCTGCGCACGAATCTGAGTCCCCGTGGGAAGCAGAATCTCGCCGCGTCGAGCCAAAGAACCGGCCGGCAGAATATGCGCCGACGGTTTCAGGTACTCACGACCAATCCGTACCCGCTCAATACCCAGGTCGCCGTCAACTCCCTCAGCAGCGACTGACTGTAACACCGTACGCTCCACCGGTACGACACACATCGCACCCCCAGGCACCACCGCACCCGTCATGATCCGAGCCGCCTCGCCAGGCAGCAACACCCGCTGCGGAACCAAACCCGCTGTGATCGTCTCAACCACAGCAAAAACCGCCTGCTCAGAAACCTGATCCCCAGACACCTCGCATGCCACCGCAAAACCATCCATCATGGCCCGCGCCGTCGCCGGCTGATCCTGAGGCACCAACAGATCGCTGGCCAGACGTAACCCCGCTGACTGCTCCAACAGCACGTCCTCAGAATCCATCAGCACCGCCGCCTGCAACGCCAATTGCAATGCCTGCGGCACCGTCAATAAACCACCCGCCCCCGCCATCAACCCGCCCCTTCACCGCTGCCTCAACCCAACTCACCCAATCCAGCATAGCCTCAAACACCCGCACAATCCAAATCAATCACTTCCCGGTTTCCCATCCTCCCACCAATCCATGTTGAAAAAAATCAACACCCATTCCTCTGCATGCGTCACAAAACCCACCCACCACCACCCCCATCC
>CAXBSH010000104.1:0-15167 GCA_963977705.1 uncultured Planctomycetaceae bacterium | reverse complement strand
GGTCTGAGTTCAGAAGTCGCCGACAACTTCTCCGTTACCGCGGGTGGCAAGTGACTGATACAGTCGCAGATCGACGTTTTCTGAGATGAACCGTACGGATCCGTCTGCCATGGCGAATTGTGCTCCGCCGACGTGATAGCTGCCGAATGCCATTTCCATCAGGACACCATTCATGGTGGGGTCAAGGTTGGCGTTGATTTTGACGACAGCTGACCCGAGACCTTCTGAGTATTCGGTCCCACCGAGTCCACCATAGACCCAGCCACCGGACTGCGGGCAGCCGAACTGCCAGTAGTCCATCTGCTGACCATCTTTGACGTAGGTCGATGTTCGGGATTCTCCGATCATGATGGTATTGGACGTGCCGTCTGTGATGTCGCGCATCTTCACGTTGCTGCAGCCGTAGAACATGCCGTCAAGGTTAACTTCCTCGAGTGCTCGGTGTGCGGCGGTGTTGAATCCGGCGGGCCGTGTGGACAGGTCGTCGGAGGCAATCAGGGCACCGGCGACGCCTCGATAACTGACCGGGACTCGTCCGGTAATTCCTTCGTTGTCTCTGGGTTCCAGTGGCATTGAGGGGCAGCGGAAGGCGGGGATGATGGTGGCACAGGCGGTCAGGTTGGGTGATCCCACCCAGTCCCAGTTACCTGGACCGGTTTCCTGCCAGATCAGAGTGGCATAGAGATTCTGCTGTTCGATCTGGGGCAGGATCATGGCAGTCCAGAGTGTTTCGCGTTCGTCAAAGCCCCACGGGAAGACATTGACGGTGTCGTGGTAGTTGTGCAGTGCCAGAGCGATTTGTTTGAGGTTGTTTTTGCATTGTGTGCGGCGAGCGGCTTCGCGGGCCTGCTG
The DNA here is from genome assembly GCA_963977705.1 of uncultured Planctomycetaceae bacterium. Taxonomy (GTDB): domain Bacteria; phylum Planctomycetota; class Planctomycetia; order Planctomycetales; family Planctomycetaceae; genus SXXK01. Next base: position 14,315 of record CAXBSH010000104.1, on the reverse strand, counting down.
AACTGCGGGCAGCAGCAGTGCGACCAGGATTGCAATGATGGCAATCACGACCAGCAGCTCGATGAGGGTGAAAGCGCGTCGTTTGGTGGGCACGAAAGTCACTCCGTCTGTAGAAATCAGGAAAAACAGGAGAATCAGGGCTGTCTGAATAGCGTCAGCCTGGGCGGTAGTTTTCGGGGAAAATGTGAAGTTCCTGCGAAGCGGCGGGCGGAGTGACATTGCGGGCGTGATTTTTCCTGAGCCCGGAAATTCGGGTGTTGCCAATTCCGAAAAACAAGTGAAATCGACGCCGCGAACGCTCGGAAAAGGCGGCTGCGGGGTATGCTGGCGGTGGAAACCCGGTAAATTCCCTGAAAAGCGGGTTTGCCAGTCCCGTGTCTGGTCGATAAGTTGCTGCCGTTTTGAACGATTCAGGTTCTGCCCGTTCGGAGATTCCCGCGATGACTGATCATGCTTCCCACGACGCAACAGCAGCCCATGCCGATGCACCGCTGTTTTCCGCAGTGGAAGTCGAGCAGTTTTCTGCCGATGACGTGACGGCGGGCAGTGCCATCGGGAAGATGCTGTCAGCTCTGTTTTTGTATACGGTGGTGGCGATGTCGATCGCCAGTTACTGGACGTGGAGTGCGGTCAACGCACAATCCAGTGCGACCGTGCCATCGGCCACAGAGACAGCCGGGCATGACCATGATCATGCGGACCACGCCCCGGCGGAGGCCGCAGCGGAACCTGCTGCTCAGCCGAAGGCCGAGTGATTGCCTGGGTCTGTTGCCGACTGTGGTCAATCTCTGCTGGTCAGGTGAATGCGACCCTGCAGCAGCTCGGCAAGGGCATTGCTGGTGGGATGCGGGTGTCCTTTGTACTGGCGAAACCCTTCACCGCAGCCAAACCCTGACTCTTTGCCGCGAGCGGCGCCCCAGCGGCGACAGGCTTCGGTGTATTCGTCCATTCCGTGTTGTCTGCGCAGCCATTCGCGCTGGCTGGCGTGACATGAGAGAGCAGCGATTTTTGTCTCCAGCTGTTCGGTGACGTTGACAATGAAATCCACCGGTTGACGTTTCCCGAAGTGGTCGGTGCCTTCCACCGGATCGACGTAGTACAGCCACGGAATTTTTGCAGCCGTGGGTGCGGGATCCCATTGACCAGTGCGATAGTTTGGAACGGACGCGTTGAAGCAGGCGTCGCGAACCAGAGCGCTGGTGATTTCGTGATCGTGCATATAGTCGATGGGTGGTGCGGTGAGGATGATATCGGGTGCTGTGCGGCGCAGGAATTCCGTCATGCGGCGTCGACTGTCATTATCGAACACGATGGACAGGTCACGGAATTCGAGGCAGGTGTAGTCTGCTTCAAGAATGACGGCAGCAGCAGCTGCTTCAGCGCGGCGAATCCGAGCGATCTCTTCGGCGGAATGTTCAGCGCTGCCACAGTCGCCGGGGGTCATGGTGGCTACGGAGATCCGGCAGCCCAGTCGTTTCAGTTGCAGCAGAGTTCCGGCACACTGGAATTCAATATCATCCGGGTGAGCGTGAATCGCCAGAACGTGAGGCTGGGAGGGAAGCGTTGCCATGGGCGGGGAATTCCTGCGACGGTGCATGGAAGGAAAACGAGTTATGGGGGTCAGGTGTAGCGGATTTGGGGGGGGATTTCCAGGTTGTCGGCGGTCCCGGTTCGGGAATCAGCCGTGGTCCACCGCAGAAAACGGGTGGATGTGCTGGGATTGCGGTATTTGCTGACTAAGATGGGGGTGTGACGCGGGTGCCATGACGGGTGTTGACTGGTGCATGTTGAGGGAGGGCTGTGCGATGTCCGAGCTGCAGACTTCAGAGCAGTTATGTCAGGCGCGTTGTGTTCCGTGTGAGGGGGGAGTGCCACGGCTGACATCTGAACAGGCGCAGCGGCAGCTTGCGGCCATTCCGGGCTGGGAACTGGCGACGGGCCCTGATCGGATCTGTCGCTCGTGGCGAGTGCGGAATTTCCGAGCTGCGATGGAATTCTTCAACAGCATTACGGAACTGGCGGAATCTGAGGGTCATCATCCGGACCTGCATCTGGTGGGGTATCGCAACGTGACGGTTGAGATCTGGACGCATGCAATTCAGGGTTTGTCGCTGAATGATTTCATTCTGGCTGCGCGGATCGATCAGTTACCGATCAGGTCGATCTGAGTCTGTTTCTGCGGGGACTCGACTTGCCGGCCGTGGTGTGGTGAAATCCCTGCTGGCAGCTGTCGTTCTGACGATGAGCGTTCAGGCTGTCAGGAAACCAGCAGGTTGTGAGCAGGGGATATGCAGTGTCGCAGTTGCCGCGAATGTGCGATGTTCTTCAGCAGTTCAGTTCGCCGAAATTGTCGGACATTCCCGGTGCGGTGCAGCAGCAGCTGCAGGGTCTGAACCTGCAGCATGTGGTGCGGGCGGGTCAGACAGTGGCGATTACGGCTGGCAGTCGTGGAATTGCCAATATTGCCGTGATTCTGAAGGGTATTGTGGATCATTTTCGAGCGTTGGGTGCGCAGCCGTTTCTGGTTCCGGCGATGGGCAGTCACGGTGGTGGGACAGCGGCCGGGCAGGTCCAGATGCTGGCCAGTCTGGGTGTAACGGAGGCCAGTGTGGGGGCTCCGATCCGTGCGACGATGGAAACGGTTGTGGTGGCTCGCACGACGACGGACATGCCGGTGCATTTCGACCGGTATGCTGCGGAAGCGGATCATGTATTCGTGGTGAATCGTGTGAAGCCGCATACAAGATTTGTGGGGCCGGTGGAATCCGGACTGCACAAGATGATGCTGATTGGTCTGGGTAAGCATGCCGGAGCGAAGGTCTATCATGCGGGCATTCTGACGATGAGTTTTCCTGAGATTATCGCGCAGGTGGCTGAGCAGGTGCTGCGGGTCTGTCGCGTGTGCGGTGGGATGGCGATTCTGGAGAATTCGGAGGACGAGACGGCACTTGTGGAGGCTGTGTTGCCGGGTGATTTCGGGCAGCGTGAATCGGAGCTGCTGGTGCAGGCCAACGAATGGCTGCCGCGACTTCCCTTCAGTGATGTGGATCTGCTGATCGTGGATCGCATCGGCAAGAATATCAGTGGCGTGGGCATGGATGCGAATGTGATCGGGCGCAAGTTCAATGATCATGCCGCGACGGCTCAGGATACCGTCCGTTGTCGTCGGATTTTTGTGCGTGGTCTGACGAAGGAGACTTATGGCAACGGGACAGGGATTGGGCTGGCCGAATTCACGACTCGGCGAGTTGTGGAGCAGATTGATCCGGTGGTAACGCGAGTCAACTGTATTACGGGCAATCATCCGGAGGCTGCCATGATTCCGATCACATTTGAGACTGATCGGGAGGCGATCGAGGCGGCTCTGACAACCATCGGCATGATTGCTCCGCAGAATGCTCGTGTGATTCAGATCTCCAATACTCTGCACTTGTCTCGCGTGCGTGTCTCCGAGGCATATTTCCAGGACGTGCTCAGTAGTCCGCGGCTGCAGCTGGCGGGTGAGCCGTATGAGTTTCCACTGGATGCTGAAGGCTGGCTGAGTGATGTTGAGCAGCATTGAGCCGTCGGTTGTTTCGGAGCGGTATCTGCTGTTGATTCCTCCCATGACGCAGCTGAATACTCCTTATCCCAGTACAGCCTATCTGACGGGATTTCTGCGCAGTCAGGGGGTGTTGGCGTATCAGGAGGATCTGGCACTGGAGCTGGTGCTGCGTCTGCTGAGCTCAGGCGGGTTGCGTCAGATTGCGGAGCTGGCGGCCCGTGATTCTGCCGGGACGGATCGTCCGGCAACAGCCGCATTTCTGGCTCGACTGAATGACTATGTGGCAACGATTGATCGAGTCATCAGTTTTCTGCAGGGGCGTGACAGTACGTTAGCGCATCGGATTGCAGCGCGGACACTGTTACCTGAGGGCCCGCGATTCAGTTCGCTGGATGTGTTTGAGGGTGATGAGGAATCGGGCGAGGATTCGTTGTCGTGGGCATTTGGTGTGCTGGGTGTACAGGATCGAGCACGGCATCTGTGTACGCTGTATCTCAGTGATATTGCCGATGTGATCCGTGAATCGATCGACAGTCGTTTTGAATTTGTGCGATATGCTGAGTCGCTGGCGGCCAGTCAGCCGTCTTTTGATCCGTTATCCCAGGCGCTGCACGCACCGACGACGCTGCTGGATGACATCCTGCAGGAACTGACAGAAGCGGCGATGCAGCGTCATGCGCCGCAGGTGGTGCTGTTGACGGTGCCTTTCCCGGGAACGGTCTATGCGGCCTTTCGCATCGCGCAGTGGATTCGTCGTAAGCATCCGCAGACGACGATTGTTCTGGGCGGTGGCTATGTGAATACGGAGCTGCGTGAGCTGCGGGAACCGCGGGTGTTCGATTATTTCGATTTCGTCATGCTGGATGCGGGTGAGCGACCATTACTGGCACTGATCGAGCATCTGCAGGGGCGACGTTCGCGTGCGGAGCTGAGTCGGACATTTTTCAGAGACTTGCAGACGGGAACGGTGACATGGGTCGTCGGCACGGAACCGGATGTGCCGTTTTCGGCTGTGGGGACTCCGACATGGGACGGTCTGCCGTTGTCTCGTTATCTGTCCACACTGGACATGCTGAATCCGATGCATCGTCTCTGGTCGGATGGTCGCTGGAACAAGCTGACAGTGGCCCATGGGTGTTACTGGAAGAAGTGCAGTTTCTGTGATGTGACGCTGGATTACATTTCCCGCTATGACGCTCCGGCGGCTCGAGTACTTGCCGATCGCATCGAAGCGATTGTGGCGGAGACGGGTCAGACCGGCTTTCACTTCGTGGATGAAGCTGCTCCGCCCAAAGGTCTGAAGGCGCTGGCTGAAGAGATTCTGTCACGTGGTCTGAAGATTTCGTGGTGGGGCAATATTCGCTTTGAGAAAGCGTTTACTCCCGAGTTATGCCAGTTACTGGCGGACAGTGGTTGTATTGCGGTATCGGGTGGTCTGGAGGTGGCATCGGACCGTCTGCTGGCCCTGATGGAAAAGGGAGTTTCCGTGGCGCAGGTGGCTCGCGTCACTCGTGGCTTCAGTGATGCCGGTATTCTGGTGCATGCGTATCTGATGTATGGTTTTCCCACACAAACAGTGCAGGAGACGGTGGATGCGCTGGAGTATGTGCGGCAGTTGTTTGAGGAAGGCTGCATTCACAGTGGTTTCTTTCATCGCTTCACCTGCACGGTGCATTCGCCGGTCGGTTTGAATCCGCAGCGGTATGGAATTGAACTGCAGCCTTTGACTCCGGGGACATTTGCGAAGAATGACGTGCAGTTCACTGATCCAACGGGAGTGGATCATGAGGCACTGGGTCAATCGCTGTCGAAGGCGATTTACAATTTCATGCATGGCATTGGTCTGGATGCGGATATCCGCAGCTGGTTTCGGCAGCGCGTACCGCGCTCGACAGTGCCTCGCAACTTCATCGCGAAGTCTCTGCACGCGTCGCGTTGAGTGCCGACAAGGATCGGCTGCGGCAGTTTCGCAGTTGCAATGCCGTTCAGTGACTGTCAGAATCGGGTTTTGAGTAAAGCATTCTTCCTGCTGTGTCTGCTGCCCTGCCGTGGAGATCAGTGTCATGTTGCGTCCGTTCCGTCGTCGCGGTTTTCTGAAGTCAGCTGCCTTTGCCCTGACCGCTGCCACCTTTTCGCGTGCCAGCTACGGCCGAATTCTCGGTGCCAACGAGCGAGTGCGAGTTGGAGCGATCGGTGTGGGTGGTCGTGGAGCCGGGGATCTGGATGCTGTCAGTTCAGAAAACATCGTAGCCCTGTGCGACGTGGATTCAGAACGCCTTGGTGCAGCTGCCGGAAGGCATCCGCAGGCCAAAACGTACGCAGATTATCGACAGTTGCTGGAACAGACGGATCTGGAGGCTGTGGTGGTGGCGACGCCCGACCATCATCATGCTCCGGCTACCGTCAGAGCTCTGCGTCGCGGACTGCATGTCTATTGCGAAAAGCCACTGACACATACGGTGGAGGAGGCGCGTTTGATCGCTGCCCTGACTCGCGAAAAGAAGGTCGCCACGCAGATGGGGACGCAGAACCACGAACATCCGGGGTATCTGCGTCTGGTAGAGCTGCTGCAGGCGGAGGCGATTGGTGAGGTCACAGATGTGCATGTGATTACAGACCGTCCGGGCAAGTGGTGGCCGCAGGGACTGGACCGACCCACAGAGACTCCGGCCGTACCAGGATCGCTCAACTGGGATCTGTGGCTGGGGCCGGCAGCAGAGCGTGCCTATCACCCGGCCTATGTTCCATTCCGCTGGCGTGGCTGGTGGGACTTTGGTTGTGGCGCTGTCGGGGACATGGCCATTCATCTGGCAGATCCGGCTTTCTGGGCTCTGCGACTGGGTGGTCGAGTAAAAGTCACATCGAAGGGGCCGGCTCCTTCGCCATGGAGTGCTCCGGCGTGGATGGAAACGAAGTTTGAATTCGGCCAGCGGGGTGATCTTGGTCCCTGTGTTCTGTACTGGTATGAAGGCGAGACGAAGCCGAAGCCGGAGATTGCCGCGGAGCTGCCCATGAACGGGTCATTGTTCGTCGGCAGCAAGGGCCGGATCGCCATTGCTCATGATGGATTTCCGAAGCTGCTGCCCGTGGAGCAGTTCGCCGACTTTCGAGCTCCGGCACCCAGCCTGCCGGATTCTCCTGGGCATCATCGGCAGTGGCTGGATGCCTGCCGGTCGGGATCGCGAACTGGCAGTGCGTTTTCCTATGCGGCCCCGTTCACGGAAATTGTGCTGCTGGGGAATGTCGCTTATCGGGCAGGTCAGACGATTGAGTTCGATCAGGAAACCGGTCGGATTCTGAATGCACCGGCTGCCGAGAAGTATCTGTCCAAAGAGTACCGTCGCGGCTGGGAAATCAATGGCTGATTGATCGGCTGGCCGTCTGCAGCATCTGCTGTTCCAGATCGACACCTGCTGCCAGGCTCCACTGCTGCAGCAGTTGTCGAAAGACGGGCCCCCGTCCAGGGCTCAGGCGAGTCTGCTGATTGTCAACAGACAGGACCGGCAGCAGGCACGAAGGTGAGGACGTCAGAAAAATTTCGTCCGCATCAGCAAGTTCGGCAGGATCGATACGTCGTCGTTCAAACGGAATTCCGCTCTGTTCACACAGAGTTTCCAAAAGGCGACTACTGAGACTGGCAAGGACATCCGCGGCAGGTGTGGCCACGCGGTTATGGCGGACGACGCAGATACTGGAGGTACTGGTTTCAGCGACGCTGCCATCACGATTCAGCAGCAGAGCACGGCAACCGGGCGATTTCAGATCCGCCTCGCGATCAGCCAGCCACCAGTGCAGCCGATTGCGGACCTTCAGAGTGACTGGAAAGCAGTCGGCCGGAATCTGTCGAATTGTGGAGACAGTCAGCCGAACGCCGGAGACGAACGACTTGCGCCACAACTCAAATGGTAACGGATAGCTGTGGACCACAGTCATTGGCTGGCTGTCGTGATGACCAAGGTAGGTCGCATTTCCACCCGCGGTAGAGAACAGCACAATTCCAAGGTCAGATCCCGGCGGCAGCAGTGGAAAGTTGTGTTCGATCACCTGCTGAGTGGCCTGCAGCAGGCTGTCCCTTGTCGGAATGTCGGGAAAACGCAGGGCCTGCAGAGACTGCAGCAGGCGATCCACATGCTGATCAGCATACAGGAATCGACCCGCATAGGTCCGACCGGCTTCGGTCACAGCAGCCCCCGCCACAACGCCCAGATCCCACAGTGGCAGCCCGGCCACGGTCCACGAAATCAGTTGCCCATTGATTGAGGCAACGGGAGTGGCAGGGTCAGGCTGCTGTGATGTGGTCAAGGCTGTCACTGGAACGGCCGTTCATCAGAAATCAGGACCATGCAGCCTGCGGCGCCGGCTGTGAAGGAGTTTTCTTCTGTCCGCTGCCGAGCAGCAGAAACACGATAATCAACGCCATCTGGATCGTGAAGAACATGGCGAGTGCATACAGGCGACCTTCAGTGAATCCGTAACTGTGCAGGCCGGCACGCAGCTCGTTCACGCCGAACCACGACCACGCCGTCACAATGTTCCCGAACATACTGAGCAGGCTGGTGCCGAAATCACCGACCATCTTATCCCAGCGTGCATGCAGGATCAGTGCATTCCACATGACGATCAGCATGGCACCGTTTTCCTTCGGGTCCCAACCCCAGAAACGACCCCACGAATCGTCGGCCCACAAGCCACCCAGCACCGTTCCCACAAGACTGAAGAACAGGGCAAAACACAGAGTGCCGTAAACCAGTCGACCGACATGCGGCAGCAGTGGCTGGCGACGGGAATCCTGCAGAATACGACCTCGAATGCGTTCCAGCAGATTCAGACAGCACCACGCGACACCCAGGAACCCGGCGGCAAATGTGGCGGAATATCCCAGCGTGATGCAGACCACGTGAGTCGCCAGCCAGAATGCCGTGTCCAGCACAGCCTGCATCACTCCAATCGTATCACCTTCGTCGAGGGCCAGATAGTGGGCGATCACAAGAGCCGATGCTCCGGTTGAGGCACCTACTAGGCTGCCGATGCCATTCTTCAGGAACAATTCCGTGAAGAAGGCTGCGATCACGATCCCCCAGCCGATGAAGATGGCTGATGAGTACAGGTTGGTTACCGGCGGTCGTCCTGAAATCTCCATACGCAGCCAGAGAGCATAGGTATGCACGATGAACGACAGAACCAGCAGAAACAGTGCTGAGCGATGCACTGCTCCATTCAGCGGGAACAGCCAGCCAATAAACACGAGGACAATGATCGGGACATACAGATAGATGGACTTCCAGAACGGTTCAAAGTAGTTGAACCATGCTTCCAGCCGGACTCGCTGCATATCGACATGCGGCAGCGAGGCTGTCTGCAGCCACTGCTGATAGGCGTCCAGTTTGGTGTTGAAGGCCGCAGCATCGCTGGCCTTCCACGCATCGAAGACGCCACTGACGAAGCCCGCACTGGCCACAAAGTTCTCACTGGCTTTGCCTCCGGGCATAACTTCAGCCGCATGCTTCTGCAGATCACTCCAGAGGAGGCCTGCGATTTCCTGATTCACCACGTTCATCAGGGAATCCTGATCAGCGGCTCCGGCCGCCTGCAGTCTGGCACGGATTGCTTCCACTCGACGATCCTGAGGAGAATTCTCCTGCAGCTCGGAGATGACCTCGAACAATTCAGCCGCGATTCGCTGGGCTGCCAGCTCGGTGGCCTGTTCCTTAGTCACGCCCGCCGCGATTTCCTCACCCGTCTTTCCCGGGCCAGCATCCGCGATCAGCTTCAGAATTCGATTCAGGAAAGGATCGTCGACACGTGCCAGAGCACTGGCGGCCCGTTGCGAGACGTCAGCAGTTCCGTCAGCGTTTGGCGTTTCCTCAGGACCTGGTGTCTTCTGCAGAATGTCCCACGTGCCTTTTACCGACGTCTGCACCAGCTGCAGCGGACGCACGTTCTGAATCCAGTCAGCAAACTGCTGGCTGCTGGAGATTCCAGCTTCGTTGAGCTGCTGGTTCAGTCTGGCCAGACTGCTGGCGACGATAAAGGTTTCCCACGAACGTGTTTCATCATCTGCACCAGTTGGGACAGCCATGACGGCCTTGCTTTCACCCAGTCGCTGCAGGATTCTCCAGACGGTGATTGCGCTTTCCAGAAGATTATCACCAGGCTGACTCTGAAACACCTGCGCCACCTGATTCAGGCGTCCCATGGTATCAAACAGAGCGCCAACACGACGCTCCAGTGTGGTCAGGTCAAATTCCCGTTTCTCTCTGCGCTTTTCGTTGCCTTTCTGGAACGCATTTTCCAGTGCTGACAGGTTGGGACGAATTTCGGCAAGGGAGTACTGGAACCCGGGACGCTGTTTCAGGGACAGCAGAGCCAGCAGCTGGTCGTCCGTGATCTTGATCACGCGATGACGCTCTGCCAGTTCCGGGCGCAGGATCAGATCCAGCAGCCAGTGAATGGCCGGTGCCCGTCGCACCATCAGGGGGCGCAGTCGTTCTTCAATCAGTGCCGGCTCTTCGTCGGCAAATTTCGCCAGCGCCGCAACCCATTCAATGTATGAGCCTCTGACTGTCTGCAGGACCTTAAACTGTTCTCCGGTAGCTTTGGCCGGCCAGGTCTTCGCCACAGCCGCCAGCAGCTTTTCCCGGATTTCCGGTTGGTTCAGCTGCCATGGCTCAAGTTCCACTTCCAGCGTCGACTTGTGGGAGGTCATCAGCAGGAGTGTGCGGGCCACGGAGTCCAGTGGCTGAGCTCGACCATTCCATGCCACCGGCATTTGAGCAGCGGCGTACAGATTGAATGTGCCGTCCACCGGTTTGGGGCTGCGAGCCCCGCGGGCCACCCACAGCAGACAGATCCCGGTCAACACGACGGGCAACCAGACTTTCAGTGCCGACTGCAGCGGTGCTGGTGCATCGACATCGGCCAGTCCGCGAGCTGTAACGGTTGCCGACGCCACATCCCGACGATCAAGGCGTCCGAGGAATCGCATCAGGGTCTGGCCGAACTGAGCAAACATGCCGAATGCCACAACCATACAGGCGATGTAGGGCAGCATCCAGCCGCTGTTACGAACCACAGACAGCGTAGACGCTTCCTGACCACTGGGCAGGGTCAGGTAATTGGACTGATAGAAGGTTTCGCCACGATAACGCAGCGGATTGTTCATCCACAGAGTAAACCGTTCAGTGCGATCATCCTGAGTAATCTCGATGCTGGAGCGGAAGTCACGCGGTGTGGATGAACCGACGTAGGTGGTGCGGCTGACATCCAGCAACTTTACCTTGTAGGGTTTGTAGTTCCGCTGAAATCTCAGGTAGAAGTAGTAGTCGCGGTCTGCGATGGTGGCTTTCTCGGCCAGAGTGGAATTCAGTTCGCTGACATTCTGCGAGACCAGCATGGACTTCAGCACTTTGCCAGACTGGCGATCGACCAGATCGATCAGCACACTGCTTTGGTCCATCGTATCATCCATGCCCGTGACGGGTGGCAGTGGTTTGACGGCTGCGAACGAGCCGAGGCCATCATCCAGTTTCAAGTCATCGGGGGTCAGCGAGCGGAGTTCACTGTTGCGGTAGAAACGTCGGACCGCAATGTTGAAGGGCAGGTCCGACAGTTCAATGGTCTGATCCGCAGTCACCGCCGCACCAGGTTGCGGGCCGTCTGCAGCAGGAGCAGCATCCACCAGCAGTTTTTCGGGAATGACCACGACATCGTCGCGTCCGTCATCGCGGCGAGTAATTACAGCCAGCTCACGCACTCGAATATCGCGAGCGTAGTCAGCGACTTCCCCTTCCGTCAGCGACAGATTGGTTTCCTTGGCTACCAGCCCCACCTGCAGCTCGCTGATCATCAGCAGGGCCACTCCGAAGTGCAGCAGAGCAATACCACCGCGTTTTTCGAACAGCAGCATGGAGCCAATCAGCAGAATGACGGAACAGGCCGAGCCTTTCATCAGCTGCCACAGAATTCGCATGGCTGACACATCCGGCTGTGCCGCCTGCCCGCCAATGACGTAGTACAGCAGAGCCCCCAGCAGGACCGCGCCGATACTGATTCTGAGCAGTCGTCCGGAGAACGACGCACCTTTGGCCAGCACACCGAAGGCCACAGCGGCGATCCCGGAAAGTCCCAGCAGGCCCAGCATCAGCAGCCAGATCTGTCGCGGAGACAACAGCGTGTTGCCTGTTTCCACACCCGTCTGCATGTTGCCGGTGTAGACGATCAGAGCCATCACCAGCAGGCCGAGGGTGATAAAGACGATTCCGGCGAACAGTTTAAGGCCTCGAGCGCGCACACGGAAGGTGAGTGAATGAGCGGCAAGCAGGTTGAACAGCATCAACCAGCCGATGGTCCAGCCACCGGGGAATGGCAGATAGCGGAATTGCCCCATGGAGGCTGCCATCCGCTCACCACGCTCGCCAAACATCGACGGCGGGAACAGGTCCTGCACATCAATCTTTGCGACATAGCAGCGGAAGTAATCGTCCATCACCTGCCAGACATCGCGGCGTGCCTGAGCCAGACTGCCGATGAAGACGATGACCATCGCCAGCAGAAACAGAACGCAGGTCAGTTTCAGTGAAGCGAGGGCCGTCACGGCACGCAGCAGCAGGTCAGTGCCAGCACGCGCGGTCCGCTGTGATTCCGTTCCGGACATTCCACCGGGAGCCGTCAGAGTCGACATAAGAAAACTCCTGTGACAGAACCAGAGGTTCAGTGCTGCAGGGGATGAAGATGAGATTTCAGCCCGGCGTCAGCCGGAAGTCCATGACTGACAAAAACCGCGAAACTGTTCCTTAAGACCACTGACTTCGTCGTTGCTACCACGAAGTTTCACGACCCACAGCTTTTCCTTGTAGGTTAACAGCATCCCCAGAATGGTTTCGCTGGGGCCCCGCAGCTCGACGAATTGTCCCGTCAGGCCCGCCAGCGGCAGGGGTTCAACCGCATTCATCAGTTCAGCGGGTGAATCGGACTGCAGGCCAATCTGGCCACCCCAGCGAGCGACCTGGGGGGCAATACCAGCGGTGGCCGGCAGGTCACTGACTGTGATGCGAGTCCGACCGGATGCTCCGGCCAGCCACGCAAACTTGCTGAATTCGTCGTTCTGAGCCGACTTCCATTGGGTCGGTACCTTCCATGTGAAAGGGACAGACTGGAATCGATCGCGGATCAGTTCGGAAGTCAGGATCTGCTGCTGCTCGCTGTCCGCAGTGTAGCGAACGACTGTGTCGGCTGAATTGCAGCCGCACAGCGATAACAACAGCAAGGCTGGGCCGAACAGGTAGGATCTGTGGGTCATAGGGAGGGAATGCCTGGAAGGAAAACACATCCGGCGGCGGGTTATCAGGAATTTCTCCGCAGGAATTGTAGCATTCTGCCACCAGAAGACGCCACGAAAAGGGCGGGAACTGCGGTTCCTTGGCGAATCATCCATCTGGTTCCCGGTCGGGGGAATAAGTCTCAAAGGAACGAAGCGGATGTTCATGTTTCCGGAGTGAATTTGACGGTCCTGATGAATCTGCGGGAGTCGTTCGGCGGGCAAACGGGACGTGCCAGCAGCTCCAGCAAACGATTTACGGCCCCCGCACGGTGGCAGTTGAAGTGATTTTCCGGTAACAATGAGGCATGGTGCAGAGGGATTCGCAGCGGCGAATCGGACTGCGAAACGCGTGTTGTCTGATGGAACGATTGTCGGAGACGGGGATGCGAATTCTGGCTGCAGCGATGCTGCTGTTGTGTGGAGCAGGTCTGGTTCAGGCTCAGGAAGCCACAAAAACCGCACAGGCTCCAGAGAAATTCAGGGTCAAGTTTGAGACCAGTGTGGGCAACTTTGTGGTGGACGTGCAGCGGACGTGGGCGCCACTGGGAGCAGATCGGTTTCACGAGCTGGTCACGTCTGGTTTTTACGATGAGTGTCGGTTCTTCCGCGTGGTGCCTGACTTCGTGGTGCAGTGGGGTATGAACGGCGATCCGAAAGTGTATGCGAAGTGGAAGGATCGCGAGATCCGCGATGACAAAGTCACGCAGAGTAACCTTGAGGGGATGATCACATTCGCTTCACGTGGCCCGAATACTCGCACCTGCCAGCTGTTCATCAATCTGACCGACAACCAGCGACTTGATGACCTCGGGTTTGCCCCGTTCGGCAAGGTTGTGGAGGGGATGGACGTGGTAAAGAAGATTTCGGCAGAGTACGGGCAGCGTCCACAGCAGCCATTGATTCAGGAGCAGGGGAATGAATACCTGAAGAAGGAATTCCCGAAGATGGACTACATCAAAAAGGCGACGGTCGTTCCGGCGGGCTGAGTTTACTGCGTACTGGCTGGTTCAGGCAGGGTAAGGCGGACGTAAGGAGCAGGCGTAATGAGGCTGGCAAGAGTGTTGATGTGCTGGTGTGTCTGCATTGGCCTGTTGCAGGCTGACGAGCCTTCGTCAGCTCCTGTGAAGTCTGCGTCTGCAGCCGATCGTTACGAAACGCGGCGGCTGCATGATCCGAATGGCATCGGCAAGTTCTACATGGGGCGTGAGATTGCGCATGTGATGGGATTTGCCGGTGCCGCGTGGCTGGAACGATCAACTCGGGAAGAGGAAGAACGTCTTACACTGCTGATCCGGTCACTGCGGCTGAAACCGGGTGACGTTGTGGCTGATATCGGGGCTGGCAGCGGGGTTATTTCGATCCTGATGGCGGAACCGGTGCTGCCTGGTGGCAAAGTACTGGCGGTGGATGTGCAGCAGGAGATGCTGGACCGTCTGAAGAAGTACTGTCAGA
>CAXBSH010000103.1:0-15312 GCA_963977705.1 uncultured Planctomycetaceae bacterium | reverse complement strand
CACATCGAAGGCCGGATTGTAAACGGCGACACCCTCCGGCACAGTGCGACGACCAAACCCACACACACAAGTTCATCCACCACTCAAATGCTCTAAGACCGAATCACTATCCGGACTGCGCACCACACCACGCTCGGTGATCAGCGCCGTGATCAATCCCGCCGGAGTCACATCGAAGGCCGGATTGTAAACGGCGACACCCTCCGGCACAGTGCGACGACCAAACCCACACGTCACCTCCTCGGCCTGACGCTCCTCAATCGGAATCCCACTGCCATCCGCAAGACTCAGGTCAAACGTACTGGAGGGCGCTGCCACACAGAACGGTATGCCATGATGCTTCGCCAGCACCGCGACGCTGTATGTTCCGATCTTGTTCGCTGCATCACCATTTGCGGCGATCCGATCCGCTCCGGTAATCACCATGTCTACCCGGCCCTCGCGCATGACCTGACCGGCCATACTGTCACAGATCACTGTTACGGGAATTCCTCGCTGCTGCAGCTCCCACGCAGTCAATCGCGCCCCCTGCAGTAACGGACGAGTTTCATCGGCAAATACATGCAGCCGCTTGCCTGCTCGCGCTGCGGCAAAGATCACTGCCAGTGCTGTACCATCACCTGCGGTCGCCAGACCGCCGGCATTGCAGTGCGTCAGGACATTCATCCCCGACTGCAGCAGCTCAGCACCGTGCTGACCAATCGCCAGACACATCCGCCGATCCTCATCATCAATCTGGACCGCCTCCGCCAGCAGCCTCTCATGCAGATCCGCCGCACTTCCCCCGCTCCAGCGCTCCCCACACTGCTGCATGCGATTCAATGCCCAGAACAGATTGACTGCCGTCGGCCGACTGCCCGCAAGGTACTCACAAGCCTGCCGCAGCCCCGCACGAAATGACTCCAGTGCCTCCTGACGCAGCCCCTGTGTCGCCAGCACGACACCGTAAGCCGCAGACACTCCAATCGCCGGAGCACCGCGAACTCGCAGCACACGAATCGCCTCCCAGACCTGCTGCACCGTGCGACAGTCAATCTCCTGACGCTGCTCAGGCAGCAGAGTCTGGTCCAGCAGCTGCAAGACACCCGTCGCCGCATTTCCCCGCCACCGCAATGTCTCATATGCAGCCATCACACACATCACTTTCCCTGCACCCAGCAGGATTCAGCCGAATCGGCTCTGCGACAGAAAACCTACCGGCAGTTCAGTATGCCCACTGACAATCAAATCCGCGGCGGCAGCACCCAGCACCGGAGTAAACTTGAAGCCATGACCTGAAAAACCAGCTGCCGTCACTAATGGATACTCCGGATGACGGTCAAACAGAAAATGACCGTCCGGACTCATCGAATACAGACAAACAGCAGACTGACACGACTGAGCCTCCAGTCCCCGCAGACATTGCCCGGCAAAATCATCCACCGGAGCTCGATCAGCCGCGTCAGTCTCGCGCTGCACCCGAAATGGGTCCGCCACAGACTCCCCACCCGTGTGCTCACCCACCTTGACCCGCAGACCATCCACGGCCGGCAAGCCGTAAAACTGGCCCCCCGGCATGTCCACCAGAAAAATCGGTGCCCGCCATTGCTGCGCCCACGCCGCCGACTGCACCGGATACCAGAACAGTGTCTTGCGCCGCACCGTGATCAACCGCTCATATTCAGGCAATAACTGCGAAGTCCACGGTCCACAGGTGACAACCGCAGCGGCCGCAGAATATCGCTGCCCCACAGTCTCCACCTCCACCGAATTCGCAGCACACCTCAGTCCGACAACTCGCTCTCCCGTGCGAATCTCAGCACCCGCGGCTCGTCCCAGATCCAGCATCGCAGCCACACATCGCTCAACCCACAAATAGCCTGCAGTCGACTCGACAGTCACCTCGTGATCCTCAGGAAGTTGCAACACCGGATACTCAGCGCAGGCCTCCGCAGCCGTCAGGTTGCGTATCGCGAGCCCATGCTGCGATGCAGCCAGCCGAGCACCCCGGATGACCTCCGATTCCGCTCGCCCACTCAGCACCAGATCACAGCGTTCCAGCAGCGACAGACCGGACTCAGCCTCCGCCTGACGCCACAGATCCCACGAACGATGCAGCAATGGCACATAATCCGGATGCTCAAAATACGCCTTGCGTATAATCCGCGTTTCCCCGTGCGAACTGCCCAACGAATGCGGCGGAACATACTGATCCAGCCCCAGCACCCGCAGACCACGCGCAGATAACTCACGAACTGTCGCGGATCCAAAACCGCCACAGCCAATCACAATCACGTCCCAAGCCATCACTCGCACTCACGTCCGCGACAAACCCGGAAGACTTCAGATCCGCAGAAATATCTTCTGGCGATATAACCACAGCAGAAACAGCCAATACACCAGAAACGTTGCCGTTGACAGAGTCACCGGAGCATACCACTGAGGATCCAGTGCCTTCGGCCCCAGAACATTCTCAATCACTCCCGTGAAGTGCACCCGCACCACCTGCTCCCGCACCCACCCGCTGACGGTCTGCCCCAGCATGTAAATCAGGATGGAATTTGTCCCCACCACAACCAGCGGAAATGCCAGCAACCGCAGCGGCAGAATATCAAACAACAGGTAAAACACCGCCAGCATCGCTATCACATAGCCACCACTGAACAGCACCCATGACGGTGTCCAGATACGCTTCACGATCGGGCAAACCGTCATATGCGCAGCCACACCCAGCACAAAACAACCGGCCGCCAGGGCCACCAGCAAGCCCAGCTTTTCCAGTGCCCGCTTCTCTGAACTCAAAAGCAGCTGACCACACAGAATACCCAGCAGCGTCGTACCGATTGACGGAATAAAATTCAGCGTCGTATATCCGCCACGATTCACCTCGTAAGCCGCCGTGTTCGAAAAAAACCACTGCTGATACCACGGCGGACCCGCCGCTTGCGCAGGCTCTGCCGTTACATCGTCAGCCCCCGCTTCAGCCTGCGGCACGTCTGACGCCACCGCATCTGATGACGGCTCCACAGAACCAGACTGCACTGCGCCCGACGCCGCAGGTGCAGCTGCAGCATCGCTGGCGGCTGCCGGAACATCGCCAGCAGGGACCGGCGGAGTATCTTCGAGGACACCCGGAGCAGGTGCGGGCTGCCCAGCCCCCGCTGCCGGCTCATCTGCAGACTGGACTGCAGACACCACAGGATCCTGCACAAATGACAAAGTCGCCACCCGCCACGGGGCAAAACGAATCCGGTTGCCACGCAGCACACCTGCCTGAGCAGGCGGAGCTGCAGGAACCGCTTCAGGCACTGCAGGCGGGGTCTGAGTTCTCAGTTGAGGAAGTAGCCACTGATCAAAGAAAAACGCGGCATTGCCGTTTTTCGACCAAGCCTCCAGCGAACCCTCAAAGACTTCACCGTTCTCCTTAGACGCATGCACCGCCGCATAGTCGTAATCCGCCGGCGGAGGATTCATCCGAAACCAACCCCAGTAACCCACCAGAATCAGCACCAAAGCACCGAACTGCACTGCCACTCGCAGATTCAACAGCAACCAGGCAAAGAAATAGCCCAAACCAATCTGACACAACACATTCGGAAAGATCCAGTTGGTTCGCTCTTTACCAAGAGAATACAGAAACACACCCATCAAAGTCAGGATCACAGAACGTCCCAGCGCATGACCCGCTCGACGTAGCCAGCCATGACCAAGCGTTTCTCGCCGTGCATACGAGAACGGCATCGAAACACCCACCATGAACATAAAGGCCGGCTGGATCAGATCCCAGAACGACACCTTCCAACTGTCAAACACACTGAGCCATGCCGGATGATCGAAATGAACCGCAAGGCCCGTCCAGAAGGCACGATCATGCTGCTCCCATACGGGCGACTTTTCACTGATTTTCGAAAATGCCAGCACCCCGAATCCGCCTGCCGCCAGCATCATCATGATGAAGCCACGAAACGCGTCCAGTGACACCAGACGGTCCGCAGACGGAGCAGGGCGGTCCTGCAGTCGCCCAGGACGCAGACGTCGCCCCGCCTCACCAGCCGCCAGTGTTTCACGAGGCCGTTCGGACGATCCGCCAGCAGCTCCCGCAGACCGCAATGATTCAATCCGGTTGGAGACCGCCCCCTGAGGCTTCCCGGCGGAATTCACAGCCGTACCGCCCGCTGCCGCAGACAGCCGCACAGACTCTGTCACATCCGGACCGCCCGGCTGATCCTCAAGCGATAACACATACTTCACCACTCGCAGGCGATCCATTCGCGTCCGCATGGCGGCTCCTTCGGGCAGGGGACACAACAGGAAATCGAGCAACCTGCAACACGACACACGCCGCTTCCATGCTGCGCCTGCCTGCAGAAGTCCCGCAGACACGTGTTGGCTGGCCGGCAATTCTTGCCGATTCAACAGATCCGATCAATTCCAGTCCGCCACACAAACCCAAATCGCGCATTTTACCCAAAATAACATCCAGCGATCATACACCTGCGCAGGCGGGACTCGCCCCACGGAAACGGCAGTGCTGCCTACGCCATTTCTTAACAATCCTGAACGTTTTCTCCGCGAATTGACTCCTTTCTTCACAAATTCTCGATTCACTCCCGCTGATTAACAATCGCTTAACAATGGGCGCAGAAAACAGGTCATGCGACGCGAAGGCAAACTTCGCCGGGGTTGATGGGGCTTGACTGGAGGATGGTTTGTGAGGCAGGAAGTGTTGATCACTGGATGTCTGCTCCTGCTGGTCGCCGGTTGTGGCAAGCCACCTGCTGACGCCCCAACAGTTCCGATCCATCCTGTCAGTGGCGTCATCACTCTGGATGGCAAACCAGTCGAAGGGGCTCGAGTCGTACTTGTGAATCTTCAGGGCGCCCAGGCCTCAGATATCTCTCCGAATGGAATCACCGACGCAGAAGGTCGCTTTCAGATTTCCACTTACTCCGTTCACGACGGTGCTCCCGACGGCGGCTATGCGGTCACGGTTTCGTGGCCTGAGATCAAAAACCCGGGAGCCAGCGAACCTGAGTATGGAAAAGAGCGACTGCCGAAACGCTATCAGATCCCGGACAAATCCGGACTTGTGGTCACCGTCAGTGAAGATCTCAAGGATCCGGTCAGTTTCGCACTGACCAGTAAATAGTCGTCGTCACGAAAAACAGGACGTCTGCGACGGGTTGTCTGCAGACAGGAATCATTTGCGGTCTCGGGGTGGAGACCGAGGTTTTTTCTTCAGGAGTTGTTGATCCATGGTCAAGTTGTCTGAGCGGAAACTGAGAGGCTTTACACTGATCGAGCTGCTGGTGGTGATTGCCATCATCGCTATCCTCGTAGCACTGCTGCTGCCGGCTGTCCAGCAGGCTCGCGAAGCTGCACGCCGCACACAGTGCAAGAACAATCTGAAACAGCTGGGGCTGGCACTGCACAATTATGAAAGCACCTACGGGATGTTCCCCCCCAGCCGCATCAACCTCAGCAACCCCACGTTCCAGATCTCATGGAACACGATGATCCTGCCGTACATCGAACAGGACAACGCCTACCGCCAGTACAACACCAACGTCAACTGGTTCAATGTGGTCAATGACCCGGTCACGACCATTCAGCTGCCGGCTTTTCTCTGCCCGTCAACACCAGGCAGTCGTCCCGTGCCCACAGTGACTCTCTACACCGCGCTTTCTGGCGGTGCTCGCACGGATCAGCCGCTGTGGGGTTACAACGACTACGGCTCCATCAATGCAGTTCGCAATGCCTTCATCGTGATGGCTGGTTTGCCATCGATTGGTACCAAGGACGCCATGGGCGCCATGGGACGTGGTCCAGGTGGTACAAAAATTCGCGACATCACGGACGGAACTTCCAACACCCTGCTGCTGGGTGAAGGTGCTGGTCGCCCACGACAGTACATTGGCCGACAGCCCGGGCTGAACCCCCGAGTTGGCAACGTGGCTTTTGGCACGCAGTTCACAGCAGACGGCTGGGGCTGGGCCGACATCAACAATGGCTTCAGCATCGACGGTGCTAACTCCGCAGGGCTGCAGAACGACACCAGCAGCAGCGGTGCAACCACCATCGTGGGTCGCTGTACAATGAACTGCACCAATGACAGCGAATTGTATTCATTCCACACCGGTGGAATTCAGACCGTCCTCGCCGACGGATCGGTCCGCTTCCTGTCTGAGAACATGTCAGCGGCAGTGCTTGCCGGAGCCATCACTCTGCAGGGTGGTGAAGTGATCGGTGAATTCTGATATTCGGACCTGCAACCGAATGCCTGCACAGGCCTCGAGCTCGTTCTCGGGGCCTGTTTTTTTTCAGGTCAGCCGAGCCGTCGCCTCTTCGATTGTGGCATACAACGGAATCACCTGATCCAGTCCGGCGACCGACAGGGCCGTGGAGCCAAAAGAGTTCAGATGGCACAGAGCCAGTCCACCCTGACGAGCACGCAGGGTTTTCTGCAGCAGCACGCAACGGCCGAGGAACGCTGAGCCGATGAACCGGACGTTCACAAGATCAATCACCAGTACTGGCGGATCGATGGTACGAGCCAGGTCGGTTGTCAGGCCGGCGGCATCGAGATCATTCTCGAACAAACTGGCAAATTCCTCACCCGGACGCAGGACTGTGATCTGACCATGCCCTGAATTCTCGCCGCAAGTGCTCATGCGCCACCTCAGAAGGCCAACTGAAACCGTCGCCAGGATCGCCCGCAACCTGACTGACTATGTTCTCAAAAAAAGCGATTTTGAGCAATTGAATTCCGCTGACGCCACAAAGTTGCAGGATTCGCGGGGACATGCGAGATTCAGAGGCGTGGCAGGTGGTTTTGACGTCAACGTTGCTCGACAGAGGCTTTGAATGCCTTCAACAGCCCGACCAAGGACAATTGTGGTCACCGGTGTCTCAAAAGGACTCGGACAGGCCATGGTGCAGAAATTCTGTGAAGCCGGACATCAGGTGTTAGGTTGTGCGCGCAGTGCCCCACTGCTGGCACAGCTGCAGTCCCAGGTTCCGGCTGCCACCTGTCAGCTCACGCAGGTCGATGTCGCTGATCAGCCGGCCGTTGCAGCGTGGGCCGCGTCCATTCTGCAGCAGGCCGGGCCTCCAGACCTGCTGCTGAATAACGCAGCCATCATTAATCCCAATCGCAATCTCTGGGACATCGCAGATGCTGACTTCCGTCGCCTGATGGATATCAACGTGAACGGCACCTTTCATGTGATCCGCGCATTCCTGCCAGCCATGATTCAGCGCCGCAAAGGTGTCATCGTCAACTTCAGTTCCGGCTGGGGACGCTCCGTTTCCGCCCAGGTTGCTCCCTATTGCGCCTCAAAATGGGCCATTGAAGGGCTTACACAGGCACTCGCTGAAGAACTACCGGATGGCATGTGCGCTGTCCCGCTCAACCCCGGTGTGATCAACACCGAAATGCTCCGCAGCTGTTTCGGTCATGGTGCCACTTACTACCCCGATGCCGATGAATGGGCCTCCCGCGCTGTCCCCTTCCTGCTCAGTATCTCGCCCGACCACAACGGCATGCCACTGACCGTCCCAGGCTGAACATCGGGACCCCAGTGCTTACAGCCCGAAATCGGCAGCGGAAATGCTGTCAAACATCGCTCTCTCGCAAGACTAATCGGTACCCGTAAAACTGAAAACCGAAAACTGCCCCCTCCTTACCCCCGGTCCTTGAATCATCTCCAAACCGTGATATCGTGCGCCCCCGCTGAAGACCCGACCCACTCTCAGGAACACTTTGTCACATGACACAGCTCAACAAATACAGCAGCAAAATTACCCTTCCAGCCTCCCAGGGCGCCTCTCAGGCCATGCTCTACGCCACCGGCATGTCCGCCGAAGACATGCACAAAGCTCAGGTGGGCATTACCAGTGTCTGGTACGAAGGTAATCCCTGCAACATGCACCTCATGGACCTCGCAGCTCGCGTCCGCGAAGGTGTTCAGAACGCCGGATTGGTCGGCATGCGATTCAATACCATCGGGGTCTCAGACGGGATCTCCATGGGCACCGACGGCATGTCCTACTCGCTGCAATCACGCGACCTGATCGCCGATTCCATCGAAACTGTCATGTCGGCTCAGTGGTATGACGCCAACATTTCGCTGCCCGGCTGTGACAAAAACATGCCCGGCTGCCTGATGGCCATGGCCCGCCTTAACCGCCCATCGCTGATGATTTATGGTGGCACCATCAAACCCGGTTGCAGTGCCAAAGGTGACAAGCTCGACATCGTGTCGGCGTTCCAGTCCTATGGTGAATTCATCAGCGGGCGAATTTCTGAGGATGAACGCGCCGGCATCGTCCGCAAAAGCTGCCCTGGTGCCGGGGCCTGTGGCGGCATGTACACTGCCAACACGATGGCCTCCGCCATCGAAGCCATGGGCATGACCCTGCCGTACAGCTCATCCATCCCCGCAGAAGATCCAGCCAAGCTCGACGAATGCTTCCGCGCCGGCGCAGCGATTCGCAACCTGCTGGAACTGGATCTCAAGCCCCGCGACATCATGACCCGTGCCGCATTTGAAAATGCCATGGTCCTGATCATGGTCACAGGTGGCTCAACCAATGCGGTCCTGCACCTCATTGCAATGGCTCGCGCTGCCGGCGTTCCACTCACAATCGACGACTTCCAGTCCGTCAGCGATCGCATCCCCTATCTCGCAGACCTCAAACCCAGCGGCAAATTCGTCATGGAGGATCTGCATCATGTCGGTGGTACCCCCGCAGTGCTCAAGTATCTCCTTGAAAAGGGCCTGATCGACGGTTCCTGCATGACCGTGACCGGTAAAACTCTGGCCGAAAATCTCAGCAGCCTGCCAGGCCTGAAGGCCGGCCAGCAGATCATTCGACCGCTGGAAACGCCCATCAAAGAAAGCGGACACATTCGGATTATGCGCGGCAATGTCTGTCCGGACGGTGCTGTTGCCAAAATCACCGGTAAGGAAGGCCTCGTCTTCTCCGGACCGGCTCGCTGCTTCGACTCGGAAGAACTGATGCTCCGCGGACTCGAGCAGGGTTGCATTCAGAAAGGTGACGTCGTCGTAATTCGGTATGAAGGTCCGCAGGGCGGTCCCGGGATGCCGGAAATGCTGACACCCACCTCCGCAATCATGGGTGCCGGACTTGGTTCGGACGTCGCACTGCTCACAGACGGCCGTTTCAGCGGTGGCTCGCACGGCTTTATTGTTGGCCACATCACTCCCGAAGCACAGGTCGGTGGTACTCTGGCTCTGCTGCAGGATGGCGATATGGTCACGGTCGATGCCGAAAAGAACGAAATCAACGTGGCACTCACAGATGCCGAGCTGGCCACGCGACGGGCTGCGTTTGTTGCTCCACCATTCAAAGCCACCCGCGGAACTCTGGCGAAATACATTCGTCTCGTAAAATCTGCCTCTGAGGGCTGTGTGACGGACGAAAGCTGAGTATACTGGTGTCTGGAAATTGAACTGCGGCGGCATCCACCTGCACCACGCCGACAGCCACGCGTTTTCCTGACCACATTCGTCCAGTTGCCGGCAGTCCCGTGCTGCCGGCAGAATCACTGGACCGTTCGGGCTGACTCGCGGAATTCTGTAAAAAGGGTGGCATGCCATGCTTGCTGGCAATCTTGAAGAATCAATCGGATTTGTTTCCCAGTACTCCGATCAGCATGCTCAGACCATGCGATCCAGCCTGCATCGCTACATCGTCCTGAAACTGCTGGCAAACGGACTGCCTGTCCCGCCCCGATTTCAGGACCATGATCGGCTGGGTGCCCCAAGGCTGCTCAGCACCTATCATCATCGGCTCAAGCGACTTGACTCGGTTCACTGTCCGGCTGATGCCCGCATTGAAACCTTCCTGCGGCGTTACTTTGACCGTGTCAAGGGCTGCAGTTCGCTTCGACTGCCGGACCTGACCATCATTCTCGACCGTCATGGGATTGCTCGCGAGTTATCTCTGCCGCATGATGGGGACGACTACACCAACCGCTTTGGGTCTTCGTATCGCGTCCGCAACGGCGTCCTGCACAATCCCGCGAATGACCGGCGCACAACCGAAGGCACGTTCCATGTGACGGAAGGTGGCCTGCCGGTCCCGCGTGACAAAAAGGCCGTCCCGCGCGTGACCTTTGCGGCCCTGTTTCGCCATGCCATGAATCCCCCTCGCGAACTGCTGCAGCTGCCATTCAGCAGCCGCGAACAGCAACCGGCGGAAGCGTTCGTGTCACTGCTGATTCGGCCTGTGCTGTGCCCGGAAGTGCAGGGCTGGTGCGAAGAGCAGTCCATGGAAATTCGCTTCTTCGCCCCCGGCTCACTCGTCAGTAATCTCGACTTTGTTGAATCCATCTTCGGCAATGCAGGTGATCCCTTTCTGCCCGCCAACGATGCGTCTCTTGACGTCCATCACTGGAGCGGTCATACGGGTTGCGTCATTGTCGCTCCACATCTTGTGGACCTCTGCAAAAAGGATCTCGGCCTGCCACATTACGACGACGCTACGGAACGACAGCGTCAGGATGGCATGTGCTGGAAAAGCGAAGATGAAAAGTACAACGAGGGACAGGCCTTCAAACTGACCTGCCGGGATGAGGAAGGGGTCATTGTCACACTGATTGCCGACAACTACTACGGCTACTGCAAGAAGGAAGTGAAAACTCAGCTCAGTTATGCCTCCAATCTGGCCGGCCTTGTGGAAGAAGAGCATGCCGGCGGTGCCATGGCATTCGCCAGCTTCAATCTGGGTGAAGAATTCAATGCCGACAGTAAACGCTACAACAACCGAACGTTCGCTGACGTTGCTCGCGACTACGCCCAGCTGATGCATCTTCAGCCGGAAGGCTATGGGATTGATCGCCAGCATCCCAACGTGATCTACGTCTCAGAAAATGCCCGATTTCGAGTGTCAGACCAGCGAGTCTCCTGGTTCTACAATGGGCTGCAGCAGCAGATTCCACTCCGCCCCGGCTGCATCTACATCACACCCTCCGGCTACAAAGTGCGTCTGGAAAAACACCCGGCCGCTCCGTCGTGGCGTCTGATCGGCACACTGTTCGAAGGAGTCTTCTGCCACAAACCCTGTACGGTCAGTGGTGGTGGAAAAAGTGAAATCAGTAAATCCATTGGCGACTATCTGCTGCATGGACCGGTATTCGTCGCCGATGCTGAAAAGGATCTCGACCTTGTCCAGCAGATCTTCGACCGTGATTACACAGATCGCTGGCGGCCCGATGGTTCCGTGCAGCCGGACTATGCCCGCACTCCCAGTCGACGCATCATGGATCCGGGACGCTCGCTGGGTAGCGTGATCAAACTACTGACGCCCTCAGCAGATTACACCGACGCCTACAACGCCTGGCTGGCTGGCATTCCCGACCATATCTATGCCATCGTGTTCGTGATCAAGCGAATGCATACCGGGGATGAAGCAGACTGGCGCAAATGCTTCTCTGTCGACATCGTCAACGGTACCGCCGGTCACGAACTCAAGTTCGGTGAACGAAAACTCGTGGGGACCTACCTCCGAGTCGGTCTGCTGGGTGAAAACACCTGGCGCACCTACAAACTGCGACAGGACTTCGCACCGGCTCAGAAAGTGCAGACCGAAGACGACATCAGTGTGTCCGTGATCGTGCCACGTCGCAGCCTGCAGCATCTCGGAACTGTTCTGACAGAAGAAACCAGCTACAAGTTTGTCCAGAACTGCGAGTACCGGTTGTTTCAGCGTCCGGACGATGCGATTCACCGAGGCCTGGATCGACAGACCGAATCCGAGCTGGCCCGTGCAGACAATTTCATCGTCAATTTCGAGCCGCTGGCGCGTCAGCAGGTTTCTGAAATCATCGATCGCCCCGTTGATCTCAGCCAGTTCACTCAGCCCATGCAGAAACTGCTGCTGGATATGCTGAATAGTGGTGACAGCTACCTTGTCTGCTCAAACACCCCCAGACTGGTCAACGGAGTCCCCAGCAAGAATCCTCGCTACCTGCAGCCACGGCCCGATCTGATCAACCCGGTGAACCGCTATGTGGGCGAAATGGGCATCCGACTGTCGCGGGCTGTTCCTGCTGATAAACCGGTCCACTCCCCGGTGCAGGCCGTTCTGATCGGACGCCGCAACAATCCTCCGGAACCATCGCGTGGTATCCGACCGCTCTCGGTATACAACCCGATTCATTACCAGGAGTTGCCTGAGCTGTTCATGGACTTTATCAGTGCCTTGTCCGGGAAAAGTCCGTCAACGACCGGAGCCGGCAGTGAAGGTGCATTGACCAAGGGACCTTTCAACTGCCTGCGGCCCATCACTGATCTCAATAATGCGCTCGTCAGCTACCTGCTGACCGGTCTGGACGGATTCTCTACTCCAGCCGGCCATATCGGACCAGATGTACGAGTTGACCATGACATCAGCCTGTTGATTCCTGAAATCTGGTGCCGGCTCAGTCCACAGGAGCGATCAGCAAAATACCTGATCTCACAGCAACTGTTGCAGAAACTGGACGACTACGAATACAACGGTACTCTGATTCCGGCCAGTCGTCTGGGCTGGCGTATCACACCGCGGTTCATCCGGCACTTTGGCGGACGCGTTTTTGACAATCCGAACAAGGTGTTTGACGAAGCCATTCTTTGCCCCGAATCGCAGGATCCAGCGGCCTTTGCCGATGGCGTTCTGTTCATCGCAGAGGCGCAGACAAAGATTGCTCGCAGGTACTTTGAAGACGGTTCCATCGAACTGGCCTGCCCGCCGCTGCAGGCCCTGCTGCACATCATGGCCGATGGGACGTGGCAGGGTTTGACCATTCATGATCCGGCCTTCCGCAACCTGTTCACTCTGGATGCACTGCTGACATCAGAGTGGTATCAGGATCGTCTGCAGAAGCGGCAGGAACGTGAACAGAGCCTTTGGCAGCGGCATGTGCAGTCTCTGGATACCTTCCTGAACAGCAGCGAGTATTCAGAGGAAAAACTGGTTCTCGACATCACCGGCCGGCTCGACTACGCCCGGCAGATGCTCGCAAAAGTCTCTGCCCCGGAGTATCTTTCCGAACTGTCCGGCACGCTGGGAGCAGACCGGCTTTGATCAAAGTTTCGAACACGGATGACCTGTGGAAACGCATCCTATGCCGCTGATTCCGCTCATCGACTCGGCCGAATTACCACCAGGTACCTGTCGTGAAGTGGTGGCGGCCGGGAAAGTCTTTGCAGTCTACAACGTGGACGGGCAGTTCCATGTTCTGGATGGAATCTGCCCGCATGCCGGGGGCCCACTCGGCAAAGGGACACTCCGCGGTGATGTCGTGACGTGTCCGTGGCATGGCTGGCAGCTCAACGTAACAACCGGGCAGCACTGCCTGAACTCAAGAATCTGTGCAGTGTCATACAGGTCCGAGGTTCAGAACGGTCAGCTGTGTGTGCAGCTGGATTAACAGAACAGGGCCCCGGTCATGCTGCGAAATCCAGACTTATCCGCGCAGGCACTGGCCGGATTTTCACGCTCCATGGCTCGCCTGCTGGAAGCGGGAGTAGAAGTCCGCAAGTCACTGTTGACTTCGGGGCGGCAGTCCGGAGATCGGCGACTGGCTCCGGCTGTCGACCAGCTGCGCACTGACATCTCCGGCGGACATTCACTGGCAGATGCATTGAAGGCTCAGCAGCCACTGTTTCCCGATTTATTCTGTGCCCTCGTCAGCGTTGGGGAACAGACCGGACATCTGCCGGAGGTCTTCGATTCACTGGCGAAGTACTATGATGATCGGATTCTGCTGCAGCGACAGTTTCGCTCGGCCGCTGCGTGGCCCATCATTCAGTTCATCGCAGCTATTGGCATTATCGGACTGCTGATCTTCATTCTGGGCATCCTTCCGCCGGCCGGGCGTGATGGCAAACCCTTCGATGTGACGGGCCTCGGGCTGGCCGGCACATCCGGAGCACTGACGTGGATCGGTGGCTGGGCGGCCATCGGCACTGCCGGCTTTCTCTTCTGGAAATACTCACGCAACAGTTTCTCCGGACAGCAGATGCTGGATCCGTGGCTGCTGCAGCTCCCCGTGCTCGGCAGTTGTCTGCAGGCCTTTGCGATTGCCCGCTTCGCATGGTGCTTTGCTCTGACCCAGAAAGCCGGCATGTCGATTCGCCCTTCACTGGACTGCAGTCTGGAAGCAGCCGGGAATGGTGCGTTTCTGGCCGCTGGTCCCGGTATCTGGCTTCATGTTTCCGGCGGTGAAACACTGACCGACGCCTTTGCACAATCCGGCCTGTTCACCACGGAATTCCTGCAGATTGTAGCGACGGCAGAAGAATCCGGCACGGTTCCTGAACAGCTGGACCGGCTGAGCCTGATGTTTCACGACGAGGCCCAGCGCAGTATGCAGCGACTGACAAAAGTTCTCTCCGGCCTTGTCTGGTTCCTGACTGCCGGCCTGATTGTGTACTTCATCTTCCGCATCGCCATGATTTATGTCGGCATCCTGAATGATGCGGTTGGCATGAGCGGCTGATGACTGCCGTCAGTTGCGTGGCAGCAGGTCGGGGCCTTTGCCCGAGGTTTTCTCATAGCCACTGCTGGTGCGAACGTATTTTGTCAGCCCGCGTTTGGCAAGATTCTTATCGCTGAGCAGCTGTTTCGCACGAAGCGGTGACCACGTCCCGGCAATAAACGGAGCACAAATCAGGCGACGGACCGGTTCACCTGTTTCGGGATGCTTCGTCAGCGCAGCATCATGAATGCTCTGCTCCACTTCAAACACCTCACCCACCGCTTCATCATCGTCTTCAGACAGAATCACACCATACACATACGTTGGCATCGCTCTGACCATTCCACAGAAAACAAGTACGGCAGAATCCGCTCTCACCGGCCGAATTCCGGCCAAACGCGAAATGAAGTGCGTACCCGCAATTTTCGGTTTGGCAGCGGTTAACGAACAGCGGTCAACTGGGTCTGACGAGCAGTTTCTGACTGTTTCATCAGAAGAACCGAGATAACCACGACAGTACTGTATCAGGAGTTCCGTATTTCTGGCTATGAGCACGTGACCTGTTGGCGAAAAGATGGACCTCAAACTGCCCGTCCCCACCCCCGCAACGCTGCCGCCGAGTCCCTCGAAATCTCGTCACCACCCGAAGACGCCCGCACTGATAACCACAAAACCTCCTGAGTCTACCAGCAGCAAACACACGCCCCCCTGCGTGTCCTCCGTGCCCTCCGTGGCGCAAAAAACCACCACCTAACCACCACCTAACCACCACAACACACCCACAGATCGCCCACCCCGGGACCACCGAGCACCAGCTCGGTCACAATTCGTCAGCAATTCGTGTC
>CAXBSH010000102.1:0-15593 GCA_963977705.1 uncultured Planctomycetaceae bacterium | reverse complement strand
ACCTGCCCAGTGCGTCTGTGTCAGATCCTGCGAGACCTTTTCCACAGAATCGGGTCAAAGATTTTTACAGTCGCCAGGGGCAGGCTTTTCTGGACAGTGGTCGCTCGGCTGCCGCGGATGTTCTGCCGCAGTTTCCGGGGCTGGATGGAGGTGGTTTTGGTCACTGGGGGCAGAATCCGGAAGACGTCAGTTTTGATCGATCGCTGAATGAGACAGAGACGGGCAACGTAGTCAGCCAGCTGACGCGGCACTTTGGTCGGACGACAGCCAAAGCTGTGAATGTGCGTCTGGATGCCA
This sequence comes from uncultured Planctomycetaceae bacterium, assembly GCA_963977705.1. GTDB lineage: Bacteria > Planctomycetota > Planctomycetia > Planctomycetales > Planctomycetaceae > SXXK01. The sequence goes on along the minus strand of CAXBSH010000102.1, from coordinate 15,296 downwards.
ATTCGCAGACAGCGGTCCTGTTTGATCCCGAGCAGTTGACGTTTACGGAGGCGTGGGACGGGTCCTTTGTCGTCTGGGGGTTTGTGCGTTTTGGGTTAATGGATGGTGTACGAATTGAGGGGCGTCGGTTGTGGCCCCACGGGGCTGGTCAGTGGCAGCTTCCGGATGGCACGGTCCGTCGCTATCTGGGGTTTTATCGGGCTGGCGAGCGTGTGGTGTTTGTGTCTCAGATCGGAGCAGCTCGGGTGCTGGATGAGTGTCGGTTTGCCGACGGCCGCATCATTCGCAGTCTGTTGATTGATGGCAGTCTGCCGGCCGGGGCTGCGTTGCGTCTGGCGACTGCCGGAGGCGGTGCTGAGTTTGTTCAGGGACCACAGGAACGCAGTCTGAGGATTTCTGAAAACGGGCTGACGGAACGGATGGTGCTGGCTGAAAATGCGGGCACGGCCCAGCTGCAGGTGCTTGACGGGTCTGCACAGCTTGTGTTTGGAGATCGACCTGCTCGAGAGCTGAAACTGCAACTGGAGACCTTTGACGGTGCCGCAGAGGCGCGCGATGCCCAGCCACTGTCGGCGGCTTTTACTGACGCAAATCCGTTGCTGCAGTCACTGTCGCAGCAGCAGTGGCCGCAGGATCTGCCTGGTCAGTGGGTGAATCGCCGTGCTGAGACGCTGGCTGTGCCGGGTGACGGCAATGGTCCGCTGACCATTGATACTCTGACCCTGCCCCATTTTCCTCAGAACCCATTTCGCTCGGCCATGCGCATTGGTGGTGTGGGGTGTCTGAGTGATGGTCGGATTGCGGTGGCGACGCTGATGGGTGAGGTCTGGCTGTGTTCCGGTTCCGAAAACATTGGTGGCAGCAATCGACTGTCGTGGCAGCGCATTGCGGCGGGCCTGTATCGCGGGCTGGGTCTGGTGGTGCAGCAGGATCAGGTGCTGGTACTTGGTTCCGATCAGATCACTCGCCTGCACGATCTGAACGGAGATTCTGAGGCTGATTTTTATGAATGTGTGACGAATGAGTATCCGACGACGGGGGGGCATGACTTCTGCACATCGCTGCAGCAGACTCGCACGGGAGACCTGTACTGGTCGGTGTCAGCGCGGGATTTTGGTGTTGCTCACCGGGACAGCTCCGGGCGGATGGAATCCCTGGGCAGTGGACTGCGAAATTCGAATGGGATTGGTGTCAGCCCGGATGGCAGTGTTGTGCTGGCATCGGTGCAGGAAGGCACATGGACTCCGGCTTCCGCCATTTTTGAAGTCAGCCGAGGCAGTTATCACGGATTGAATGGTCCGCGTCCGAATCACGGGCGGTATGGGTATGACCTGCCACTGCTGTATCTTCCTCGCGGTGTGGACAATTCCAGCGGCGAGATTGGTTACCTGCCCGAAGATGCTCGACTGGGCGCCCTTTCGGGGGCGGCTGTGGGGACATCGTTCGGGGCTTGTCAGGCGTATGTGGTGTTACGGGATGTCGTGGGCGGTCGAGGGCAGGGGGCTATTGTTCCTTTGCCCGGGGATTATCTCAGCGGTGTCTGTCGTGTGGCCTGGAATGCGCGGGACGGTGGAATTTATCTGGGTGGCACTGAGGGCTGGCAAAGCTATGCGGCGGAGGACGGGTGTTTGCAGCGACTGCGGCGAACGGCAAATCCGCTGGTACTGCCTCAGTCGTTTGAAGCGTGGGGCAATGGGATCAAGGTTCGGTTCAGCGAGCCACTGGATCCGACCAGCGTGTCGGCTGCGGCATTTTTCTGTCAGCAGTGGAATTATCTGTACAGCGCTGGGTATGGTTCGCCGGAGTATTCCGTGAAGGAACCGGGGCGTCAGGGGCATGATCATGTTCCGGTCAAGTCGGCTCGACTGTTGCCGGACGGTCGAACCGTCTTTTTGGAGATTCCGCAGCTGCATCCGGTGATGCAGTTTCACCTGCATGCTCGTCTGAAAACGGCATCCGGTGCAGACTTTCGGCCGGATGTGTTTGCGACGATTCTGAATCAACGCGCGGATTTTCAGGACTTTGATGGCTATGTTCAGACGACAAAGCGTCCGGCTCCGGACTTTCCGATTGCAGAAAAGTACGAGCAGGATCCGCGTCTGGTTCAGCAGGAACAATTCGGTACGAATTTCGGCTGGGTTTCCAGTTCTCTGAAGTTGTCGTTCGGGGCGGCGCCCGGTTTGCAGTATGAACCGCGAGTGCTGCGAGTTCCTCCGGGAGCTCGTGTTTCGCTGGCGTTCCGCAATTCGGATCCGGGTATGCCGCATAATGCGGCGGTGGTGAAAGCTGAGGCGGTGGAAGAGTTTGGTGAGCAGTCGATGCAGTTGGCCAGCAATCCGCGTGCGATTGCCACGCACTACGTCCCGGAAGATCCTCGCGAACTGTGCTTTACTCCGATTCTGCAGCCGGGTGATGCCTACACCATGTACTTTGAGGCTCCGCAGGAACCGGGGGAATATCGAATTCTGTGTACTTACCCGGGTCACTGGCGTGTGATGCAGGCGACCTTGTATGTGTTGCCCGCAGACGCTCCATTACCAGCCTCCGCGGCTGCTCCGGTACGCAGTTTTGTGCGGATGTGGTCAACGGCTGAGCTGTCGAACGTGGCTGACCGGCTGCAGGGACGCTCGGCTGCACAGGGGGAAGCTGTGTTCGCGTCCGCAGGCTGTATCAAATGCCATCGACTGGGAGAAACCGGTTCGATTCTGGGGCCTGAACTGACGAAGATTTCCGATCGCTACAAAGGAGCCCGGCTGCTGCAGCAGATTCTTGAACCGTCGCACGAGATCAACAAGCAGTATCAGACGTGGGTAGCCGTGCTGACGGATGGGCGAGCGGTGTCTGGTCTGAAGCTGGAGGAATCGGCTGAGTCAGTCACGCTGCTGCCAAATCCGCTGAAGCCCGAGACAAAACTGGTGCTGCCCCGAGCCGACATTGAAGAACTGGAGGCCTCCTTGATTTCCACGATGCCGGCCAATCTGCTGATTACGTATACGCAGGATGAGATTCTTGACCTGCTGGCCTGGATCCAGTCGGGTGGCCGGAAGGACGACGACGTGTTTGGTGCCGGTCGTTGAGTGACCGGCCGCGACCTGGCCTGACTGCAGCAGGAAGAACGGTATGAGCGATCGAATACGGATCGTGATTCTGGGAGGTGGGTTTGGTGGCGTTTACACCGCCATGCATCTGGAACGCCTGCTGGGCCGTGATTCGCGTGTCGAGATTGCGCTGGTCAACCGCGAAAACTATTTTGTCTTTCAGCCGTTACTGGCTGAGGTTGTGTCGGGGAACATCGGGCTGCTGGATACCGTCAGTCCCATCAGTCGTCTGATTCCTCGCTGTCGACTGTATGTGCGTCAGGTCGAGTCTGTGGATCTGGAGGCGCGGACGGTGACATTGGCTCCGGGGTCTCGTCCGCAGCCGCTGGTGCTGTCATATGATCATCTGGTGCTGGCCACGGGGACGGTCACTGATTTCAGGGGCATGACGGGGTTACAGCAGCATGCCATGCCGTTCAGGACACTGGCTGACGCTGTTCGACTCAGAAATCATCTGATCACTGTGCTGCATGAGGCGGACATTGAGGCGGACGACGCCCGTCGGCAGCAGCTGTTATCCTTTGTGGTGGCTGGCGGCGGGTTTTCGGGTGTTGAGGTGGCGGCGGAAATGAACGATTTTCTACGGGCTGCCGCGGCTCGACTGCACACGGATCGGTCTGGCGAAATTCGAGTGGTCCTTGTGCATTCCGGGCAGCGAATTCTGGAACGGGAATTAAGTCCATCGCTCGGGTTGTATGCTCAGAAGATTCTGCAGCGTCGCGGTGTGGAAGTTCGTCTGGGGCAGCGTTTGTTGACGGCCACGGGTGATGCGGCGATGCTGGCCAACGGCGAACGGATCGCCGCGCGGACGGTTGTTTCGACTGTGCCGGCGTTTGCCAATCCGCTGCTGGCTGCGCTGCCGTTGCCGCAGGAAGGCGGACGAATTCTGGTGGACGGACATCTGGAGGTGGTCGGTCATGCGAATCTCTGGGCGGTAGGCGATGCGGCCCGTATTCCGAACGGAGCTGACGGCGAATTTGCTCCTCCAACGGCTCAGCATGCCACTCGTGAAGCGGCAGTCCTGGCTGCGAATATTGCAGCCCGTATTCGTGGTGGTCGGCTGCAGAAGTTTGCCTTCCCCGGACTTGGCAAAATGGGCTCGCTCGGACATCGCTCCGCAGTCGCCGAACTGTTTGGCCGAATTCGGTTATCCGGCTTTCCTGCATGGGTGATGTGGCGGTTTGTGTACTGGTGGAAGCTGCCCGGATTTGATCGACGGTTGCGAGTTGCCTTTTCCTGGTTGCTGGATCTGCTGGTTCCTCCGGAGACGGTCCAACTGCGTCTGGAATCTAATGGAGGCGTGCAGGAGCTGCATTTTGAGCCAGGTGAATATGTGTTTCGAGAAGGCGATCGCGGCGATTCTTTGTACGTGCTGATCAGTGGATCAGCGGAAGTGGTGACCACCGGCGAGAACGGTGCGGAACGTGTGCTGACAGTGCTGCAGGCTGGCCAATTCTTTGGTGAGATTGCGATGCTGCAGCAGCGCAATCGGACCGCCTCAGTCCGCTGTCGCACCGCGATGAACGTCGTGGCATTGCCACAGGGTCAGTTTCAGACACTGGCAAAGCATCTGCCGCAGTTCCGTGCGGGATTTGAATCGACCATGGCCGAACGCCTGCAACGCGATGCGGAATAATTGCGGGTCAGTTGTCAGTTGTCAGTTGTCAGTTGTCAGTTGTCAGTGGTCAGTTGTCAGTGGTCAGTTGTCAGTGGTCAGTTGTCAGTGGTCAGTGTACGCAAAGTTCCCTTTGGGAGGGCGAGGCTCCTGCCGAGCCGAAAGAAGTGGTCAGTTCTCAGTAGTCAGTGGTCAGCCGACAACCGTAGCCCGGGCATTCCTGCCCGGCCGCCCTTTACCCACACCAAACCTGCAACGCAGCTCACGCCTGCCCATCGCTCAGCCATCCCGCGGGCTGATAACCACTCATGAAACGGGCGCCTCGGCATCGTCACCGAGCTGGTGCTCGGTGGTCGTAGCATGGGCTTCAGCCCGTGTCATTACCCATAAAAATGCAGTGTTGGTGATGCCGCTCCGCTGCTGCGGAAGAGGAAATCCATGATTTTCGGCTGGGGTTTTCCCAGGGCGTTGCCCAAGGCTATGTTGACTATGGCCGTTGGCCAATTGTGGTGTGGGGGCGCCCCAGACCCAGGGCTGCGCCCTGGGCTATCGGAAAACGGCCATTCAGGCCTGAATCGCAGACATACGCACGGCACAAACCAAAAACGCGCCGCAACGGACTCGTGGCCGGACGGGGTTCGTGGGTAATGACAAGGCTTCAGCCCGGGCAACAGCACCTTATCACTTCTGAAAACACTTGAGCATTCAAGGGGGGGGGGGCCGAGCAGGAATGCTCGGGCTACATTTTGTCCTCTGCGTCAGGAATGCTCGGGCTACATTTTGTGCCTCGGCGTCAGGAATGCCTGGGCTACGGTTTTTGGCGGAACACGGAGTACTTCCTGCGGCTCGGCGGGAGCCTTGCCCTCCCGAGGTGGGCGTCAGTGTTGCGCAGTTTCACGATTCAGTCGCAGCTGACCGCAGGCTGCATCGATATCTGCCCCTTTACGTTTCCTGACGGTGGCGGGAATTCCGCGGCGAAGCAGGATGTCAAGGAATTTCTGGGTATGCGGTTCGCGGGGAGCCGTCATGGCCAGTTCAGTCACACCGTTCATGGGGATCAGATTGACATGGGCGGTGCGGTTCTGCAGTAGCGTGGCCAGTTGCTCAGCATGCTGGGGCTGATCATTGACTCCCGCTAACAGCACATATTCCCATGAGACCCGTCGACCGGTGATCTGGTGAAAGTCGTCTGCGGCATCCAGAATCTCGGCGATCCCGATGCTGCGATTGACCGGCACAATCTGAGTGCGCAGTTCGTCGTTGGGAGCGTGCAGGGAAATCGCCAGGTTGTACTGAGAACCCAGGCGGGCAAATTCGCGGATTTTCTCGGGCAGCCCGACTGTGGACACCGTGATCCGGCGGGCACCAAGCCCAAACCCATCGTCTGCGGTCAATAACTCAAGAGCCGCCGTCAGCGATCGGAAATTGGCCAGTGGTTCACCAATACCCATGACCACAAGATTCGTAATCTTTTCGTCGGGTTGCAGCAGTCGATGCAGCACCAGCACTTGTTCGTATATTTCTGCCGCTGTCAGATTACGTCGAACGCCCAGCAGTCCACTGGCACAGAACACACACCCCATGGCACAGCCGACCTGGGTACTGATACAGACCGTGCGACGGTCGGGTTCGCGCATCAGAACGCATTCGACCAGTTCGCCGTCCTGCAGTCTGAGCAGCAGCTTCTCTGTCTGATCCGAGGCAATCTGATGGCCAATGATTTCGAATGAGCAGAAGCGGAAACTGTTCTGCAGCAGTGTTCGCAGTGCTGCCGGCAGATCACTCATCTGATCAAAGGAAGAAATTCGTCGCTGGATCAGCCACTGGCGAATCTGTTTCGCACGAAATGCGGGTTGCCCTGCCGCACGCAGCCACTCGGTCAGAGCCTCTGGCGAAGACTCAAGAATGGCCGGTAGAGCAGGCCCCGTCGGCTGGGGTTCCAGCGGCATGACGGGCAGCAACGGATCTGATGTCTGAATGTCTGTCACGGCTGACCGGGTGTCCTTTGTGGAGCTGCGTTGCGCGAGCGTGCGAGGTTTCTGCGGTAACTGCGAATCAGCCCGGAATATTCGCTGTCCAGAACTTCGCGTCCGCCATCCTGCACATCATTGTCCAGCTGATCCTGCAGTTGCCCCCACTGTCGTCGCTGCCCACGTTTGACTGTGACATCAGGATTGACTCCGTCAAACCGGGCGGCATTGCCTCGTGATCCGGGATCGGAAGATGACTGGCTGCTGTCCGAACCCAGTTGTCCGGGCGTAAACTTCGCGGGCAGCGAATTCTTTGCCGCACTCTTCAGAGATTTTGCTGCATCCGCCAGTGACTGTGCACTGCCCTGCCCCTGCGGGGACTGAGCAGATTGCTGATCGCCCGCTTCACTGCCCGGCTGGCCCGGCTGTGAGGACTGACGACCGTTTGAGCCCTGCTTGCCGGTCGCACCTTCTGCTTGAGACTGGCCATCAGCACCAGCCTGTTGCGGCTCACCGGACTGCTCGGGCTGTCCCTGCCCTGCTGGCTGTTCACCAGGCTCGGATTGGCCGGGTTGTCCGGATGCTGCCGAGTCGCCTTCAACGGCGGGTTGTTGACTGTTTTCCTGTGCCATGCGTTCTGCTGCCTGCTGCAGGTTCTGCAGCGCTTCGCCTATGCTGTCACCAACTTCACCGGGGACTGGATTGGAAGGATCTCGCAGCCCCTGAGCGGCCTGTGCAGCCAGCTGCCCGGCACGACTGAGTTGTCCGGCCGCCAGTTCGGCCGCCTGACCAGCCTGCTGCATCTGAGCCTGCTGCATGTCACCAGCAGCCTGTCGGCCACTGTCGGTGCCCTGCTGGGCCGCCTGTGATGCTTCCTGAGATGGTCGGGCCAGATTCTGCAGACCCAATGCCGGGTGACTGAGACGTTCCGAAAGATCCTGCAGCTGCTGTGGCAGCCTGCCCGCTTCGTCACTGAGTTCCTGCTGTGTCTGCTGGCGAGCAGCATTTTGTGCAGCATTGCTGGATTGCATCTGGCGGAGCGAGTCGGCCATGCGCGAAAGATCATCACCCTGCTGCTGCAGTTGTGCTCGTCGATCCTGCTGTTCCGGACTGGCCAGCTGACCGGCCGCCTGTCGTGCATCTTCAGCAGCGGTTTTCAGCTGTTCAGCAGCCCGCTGAAACTGTCCGGCTTCGGCCGCTCGACGAGCATCCTCGGCACGCTGAGCAGATCGTTCTGCACCAGACTTCGCCTGTTCGGAATTTGAACTGTCCTGCTGTATGGCCTGAGCCTGTTGTGCGGCTGCATCCGTCAGCTGATCCAGCTGCTGCAGCAGCGACTGTGCTGCCTGCTGCTGAGACTGTTCTGCGGGGCCCCGTTCCTGTGCCAGCTGCTGCAGTTTCTGGTTGAGCTGCTGCAGTTGCTGCTGCAGTTGTGACGCCTGCTGCTGTGGCGACTGAGGCGAGGGTGCTGGAGCGGCAGGGTCCGGCGTTGAGTTCTGTTGCGGAGCTGCAGCCTGTGCCAGCTGTTCAGCGGTCTGCTGCACAGATTGCTGTGCATTGGCCACGTTACCCTGCCGCAATTCACGCACGGCCTGATCGATGGCCGCGGGGTCGGGTTGCGTAACCTGCGGATCAGCCGCGTTGGGTTGCTGCTTTAATTGCTGGACGACCTTTTCCAGGTCACCTTTCAACTGCTGCAGCTGTGTTGCCAGCTGCTCGGCATCACGGCCTGTTTCGCGAGCTTCTTCCTGAGTCCCGGCGGCCACGGCCTGCTGCCGCTGGGCCAGTTGCTCCAGCTGGCGGGAAAGTGCGGCGGCCTGATCGAGCTGCGCTTCACGGGCCGCCTGCAGCAGTTCCTGCTGTTTTTTCAGCAGATCCTGCAATTGCTGATCCAGCTGTTGCTGTTCGTTCTGCAGCCGCTGCCGTTCGGTTGCCAGCTGCTGCTGAAAATCCTGGGCGGTCTGCCCGGCGGCCGGCGTGCCGTTCCGCTGCTGCTGCTGAAGCTGCAGGGAATCGTCCGCCAGTTTTTCGGCATCAAGTGCGAGGCGATTCAGTTCAACGAGGTCCTGCTCCAGTTTGGCGGCCCGCTGCATTTGGGCGGTTGCCTGATCCAGCTCACTGCGAATCTGCTGCAACTTCGATTCTGCCTGCTGCAGGGCTGCGAGTGCCGGATCGCGTTCCGAGGCGGCAGCCGAATCCAGTTCCGCGGCAACGTCGCGCCGCAGCTGTTGAGCAAGTTCTGCCAGTCGATCTGCCGGTTGCTGCATCAGTGGATGCTGGCCGGCTTCTTCGGCCAGCGTCTGCAGCTGAGTGCCCTGAGTCTGCTCTTTTTCGCTGAGTCCGCGAGTTTCAGTCCGAGCCGGCTGCGTCCAGTCCTGCTGCGCCCGAGCCCGCAATTGAGCCGCCTTTGCAGCATCCAGCGCCAGCTCCTGAGATAACTTCTGCAGTGCCTCAAGCAGCTGCCGGTCTGCCTGTTGCAGTGCCTGCAGTCCCAGAGGTGGAGCATCGCTGGAAACTTTCAGAATCCAGGGCCCCTGCCATACCACCTGAGGTCCAGGCTCCGGTCGCTCGTCCGCGGACTTCGCTCGTAATTCAATGGTTTCGCCCGGCTGCAACCCAAGCGGCTTCAGATCAAGTCGAAAGTCATGAGCGATGGCTTCGGCACCCTGCTGCAACGGTGTGGCTGGCAGAATCCGAAAGGCATCCTGATTGCGGCGGTAGTGCAGTTCCAGCTGACCGATACCGATGTCGTCCGTGGCGATGGTATTCAATGGAACAACATCATCCGGACGAACCTGCAGACCATCCTGCAGACCGCTGGCCTGCAGCACGGGAGGTTTGTCAGGAACAGCAGTCAGGCGTCGATCGGCCGGTTCGAGATTGGTGAGTCCCACTGAGTCGCGAGCGACGAATTCGAAGCGCCCACCACCCGAGACAGTGAACTGCAGGTCTGCCTGCAGCCGGTCTGCCGACCATTCCAGCTGCGGGACAACAGCGTCTGCCGCTGACTGTGCGGCCCCTGCCATCTGCTGTCCGGCGGCGGCTGCCGCCAGTTCTTCAGGCAGCAGTTCGCTGTTTTCGCCCGGACTCATTTCTTCGCCGCTGTTGGCAGTTCGTGCTGGCAGTGGCTTCCAGTCGTGCCAGACCAGCTGCAGATCGGCAACAGGCTTACTGAACTGCAGCTGAATGCGAACCTGACTGCCCTCGAAAACAAATGTTTCACCTGTGATTCCATCCACCAACTGCACCGGTCGACGAGTGTATGCCGGGGGTGTTTCTTCGAGCGTGGCGGCGAGGATTCGGGGTGGTTCGGCAACGGTCAGCGAGTGCCATTCCGAGCAGGCTCCGCCACCGCTGACGCGGTACTGCAGAGACTGTCGAGCATCGAGCAGCAGTGCGCTGTAATGTGACCGGGCTTCGTCCCACGTCATGGACAACTGATCCGGACGACCATCCTGCGTCTGCAGTTCCAGAATGACCTGCTGCGGTCGGACGCCCGGCACAGTGGAACGCCATCGCGGTACAGCAGCGAATGTGACATCTGAACCAACGGCGCAGACATTCTGTGGTTGAGTCAGTTCAAACCAGAGGTTAGTGGGTGCCGCAAGATTTGCGAAGGGAGTGAGCAGTCTCCATGCCAGCAGTCGCGTGGTATCGCGCCAGAGAAACAATGACAGCAGAATCACCAGTACGCAGATGAGAGCCTGCAGCAGGCGGATCAGAGTGCTGCGTCCCGGAACGACCTGCCGCGGTTGAATCTGAGTCAGCTGCCGAGCTGTCCGCTGCAACAACAACTGTCGCATCAGATCGGAACCCGCTTCCAGCTGTGAAACATCGGGGCGTTCAAGTGACGCGAGGGTCGCGAGAGCTTCATGCAGATCGGGAAATCGCAGGTCAACTGCTGCCCCCAGCTCGTCGGCCTGCAGCGTTCGCAGGGTTGGCAGAATAAGACGGCGCAGGCAGACGGTGAGGATGATTGCGACGCTGGTCAGCAGCAGCAGCAGTCGAACGCCAGCGGGCAGTACCAGCAGGTAATCTGCGGAGCAGGCCAGAGTGGCAAGCCCGGTGCCGGTCAGGATGGTTGCCGCCGTTCCGCGCAGCACGGTCTGCAGCCGTATCAGGCGACGGCACTGAGACAGTAGCCGGGAGAGTTCCGGGAGCTGGCTGAGGGTAATGGAAGACATGACACGCTGTCCTGCGGAAAACGGGGTTCGGCAGCAGGCGGGCTTGTGACAGTGGGAGGCTGTCAGACTGGGCTCTGCCGAAGTATGACAGTCTATCGTGCAGTTGGGCCAACCTGCCACAGTATCTGACCGATTCGTGGATCCCGGCGAGGAAATGCTGGGGTGCGAGCTGGAGTTTCCGCCAATTCGCGGCGTTATGGGTGGCTTTTGGTACGGTGATTCGCCGTTGCCGGGATTTCGGAGTAGACTGACGGGTGCAGGCCCTGTGCACCCTCTGGCTCCCATTTGTCTTCGGCGTCAAGGCTGTACGGAGGACTGCGTCTTGAGGGGCGTTGAGTTCGGGATCTGATCAGAAAGACCGTGGGGGGATGTTTCGGAGTGGATTTCAGTCGTCGATTCTGGTCACGTTCTGTGTGGGTCCCCAGCCTGGTGGTGGGGCTGCTGATGCTTATTGTCTGGTCCGTTCGCTGGCGGCAGAACAGTGAGCGGGGGGTGGAGGCGGTTCGAAAGCAGGTCGTCGAATTACTGCAGCGGGCTGAACAGAATCTGAATGCCGGCCGCACAGCGGCTGCTCGGAAGAATTATGAGACTGTGCTGGAACTGAATCCGGCAGAACCGGTAGCGCTGCTGTTCATGGCCGGTTATCTGCAGCAGGAAGGGCACTCCGACGAAGCTCGTGCTTTGCTGGCTCGTCTGGGACCCGTTTCAGATCAACTGCAGGCGACGGCCGACTTTCTGCTGGGTGGTCTGGAGCTGCAGTCAGGTCGAGCAGTTATCGGCGAGCAGCTGTTGCTGTCGGCCCATCAGCGCAATTCGCGGTATGCCGCACCGCTGCGGGATCTGGCGCGGTTGTATGCGTTGCAGATGCGGGCTACGGAGCAGAATCAGATGCTGCTGTTACTGGAGCAGATTCGACCGTTGACAAAGGAAGAGCTGGCGATGCGATTGCTGGCCGGGCGCCCGATTACCGAAACGCAGCAGGCAACCGAACAGTTGCGTGGGTACCTGCAGCAGGCTCCGGAAGATCGAGCGTCTCTGCTGGGGCTGCTGCGGACTCTGCGGCTGGACCAGTCACCGCAGCAGGTGCTGGCGGAACTTGACCGACATGCTGAACTGGAACGCAGCAGTGCGGCCCTGCAGGCCCTGCGAGCCATCCTGCAGCTGCAGTCCGGAGCCGATCAGGTGACCAGCCGTTATGTGCGGCAGCTGGATGTGGGGCAGTCAGCCGACGAGGAAGTCTGGGAGCTGGCTGTGCGGTTAGCTGAACGATCGGGCGACTGGGAACAGATGCGGCGAGCTGCGGGCTGGCTGGTGCAGCTACAGCCGTGGCAGCCGGCCTTTCGCAGTTTTCTGGCGCTGGCCTGCGAGCGTCAGGGGGACACGACTGAGGCGCAGCGGCAGCGGGTACTGATGGGACGGCTTGATCAGCTGGAGCTGCTGGCGTGGCGAATGTTTCGACCGCAGGCGGAAGCGGAGTCCATGATCTTGCCGGTCATGCTGGAACTGGCCGACCTGCTGCGTGCGTCCGATGAATCCGGTGAAGCACGTCGCTGGCTGTCGGCAGCTGCGCGTCTGCAGCCACAGAACGCCGAGATTGCTCAGCAGCTGGCTGCTCTGTCGGCGGTGCTTGAGCCGGCGCGGTCGCCGACCGAGTCAGCCCCGGAAATGCGGCCCATAGTCCTGCAGGCTGCGGCAGATTCCGTGCAGACGCCGGCGACCACAGTGGCTGAAGACTGGAAATTCGTGGACGAGTCTGCGGCACGTGGCGTTCGGTTCAGCTATCACAATGGTCAGACGGAGTGGAAGCGGATTGTGGAAACGGTCGGTGGTGGCTGTGCGGTTCTGGATCTTGATGGGGATTTGTGGCCGGATCTGTATTTCGCACAGGGCCAGTCTGCTGTACGTCAGGCCGAGGGCCGATTGGATACGCTGCTGGAAGATCAGATTTTCCGAAACCTGCGGGGGCAGCGTTTTCAGAACTGCACGGATCTCTGTGGAATGCATGAGACGTCTCATACCCTCGCAGCGACTGTGGGAGACGTGGATGGGGATGGGTTTGCAGATGTGCTGGCAGCCAATCTGGGAACCTGCCGCCTGTATCGTAATGCAGGAGATGGCACATTTTTCGAGGCCACGCCGGTGGCGCTGCAGCAGAGCCCTCATTGCAGTAGTGGCGCCTGTCTGGTGGATCTGAATGACGATGGGTTGCCTGAAATTTTTATCCTGAATTATGTGGAGGACTGGGATCGTCGCTGTATTAACAGCAGCGGGCAGTTTGCCACGTGTGATCCGCGTGAGTTGCGGCCGGCGATCTGTCAGCTGTTCCTGAATGAGGGCGATGGTGAGTTTCGCGAGCTGACGACAGAGTCCGGTCTTGCGCAGCTGCCGGGCCGGGCTCTTGGAGTCATTGCGGCAGAGCTGACAGGGGATCAGAAAATTGATCTGTTTATCGCGAATGATGGCATGCCAAACCAGCTGCTGACGTGTGATGTGGATGTATCAGGCGTTGCCGGGAAAGCGGCAGACCTGCACCTGACTGATGTGGCCGCTCGCAGTGGTGTGGCGGTGCCGGAGTCGGGTCGGGCACATGCCGGAATGGGAGTGGCGTATGCGGACTTCGACCGCAATGGATTTCCGGATTTGTTTGTGACCAACTTCTATCGTGAGCAGAATACACTGTATCAGGGAATTGCCAGTGGTTTGTTTACGGATGCTTCCAGCAGATCGGGACTGGGACCGGTCAGTCTGCCATGGCTGGGTTTTGGAACTCAGCCAATTGATGTGCAGGGCGACGGCTGGCCGGATCTGGTGGTGTTAAACGGCGATATCGACGATTACTCGGCCAGCGGCCGACCGTGGAAAATGCCGATCATGGCGTTTCGGAATGAGGGCGGTCTGCGATTTCGAGACATGTCTCAGTCAAGCGGTGTCGATTTTCAGCAGCCGCAGCTGGGGCGCGGTCTGAGTCGTGTGGATCTGAACGGTGATCATGTCTGTGATCTGGTGGCTGTGCGGCATGATGGCGAGGCTCGATTGCTGGTGAATCATACGCCGCAGCAGTCGGCCAGAGTGGTGTTGCGGGTGATCGGTCGGCAGCGTGGGCGGGAGGTGCTGGGGACCGTACTGACGCTGCATTCGGGTGGGCCGGGCGAATTGACGGAGGTTGTGACTGGCGGCGACGGTTTTGCAGCTGTCTCGGAGCGTGTTGTTTCGTTTCGCAGGGGGGCAGAGTCGAGCATAGACCTGGCGGTGCGGTGGCCCGGCGGCGTGGTGCAGCGAGCCGAAGGTCGTGCGCACGCCGGCGGTGTTCACGAGATCCTTCGCAGCGTACGGAATGCCATGCAGCAGGCCCAGAGCGTCGCCCCGCATCACGGCATCCTCGGCGGCGCGGGCGGCGGCGAGCGCCTGCTCGCCGGCGAGGGTGATGAAGCAGTTCAGAACCGGCTGCAGTTTGTCGGCACGCGCCAGGATCGTCTCGGTGAGTTCGACTGGCGAGACTTCCCTGGCCGCGATCTTCTCGCGCAGGGACGAGGCCGACAATTGCCAGAGCTCGGTCACTTCAGCAGCCTGCGGCCGGCGAGGTTGCGCATCAGTGCGGCATAGAGGTCTGGCCCCGGTGCGAGCGTCGTGCCTTCCGGATCGAGCACAGCGATGCGGATGCGGGTGCTCTCGGTCACGCTGGCGATCACCTTGTCCTGCACGTTGGGCTCGGAGAACATGCATTGCGCGGAGAGCGACTGGGCCTTGCGGCGCAGGTCGGCGAGGCGCTTGGCGCTGGGCTGCACATCGGGGCTCACTGTGATGGAGCCGGCGGCATTGAGACCGAAGCGGCGCTCGAAATACTGGTAGGCGTCGTGGAAAACGACGAACGGGCGATCGGCGACCGGCTTCAGGGCGGCGTCGAGCTCGACGGCCAGTGCGTCGATGGCGGCGGTGACGCGGCGGCTGTTGGCGGCAATCGTGGCGGCGGCGTCCGGAGCGAGCACGGCGGTCTCGGCGGCAATTGCGGCCACCATGGCCTTGGCATTGGCCGGATCGAGCCAGATGCGCATGGCGTATTTGCGTTCACCATAAATGCGCACATCGGCCACGCCAGTGACGGTTTGCAGGCGCGGTTTGACGATGCGGTTGACCAGGTCGTTGATCTGCAGTGGGTTCAGTGTCTCACTGGAAAAAGCCAACCAAATGACCGGAAAAGCATCGGCCTCAACCTTGGCGCGAAGGCATCCTTCAACGTCCCCGGCTTGTCCTGGTGAACGGAACGTTGTATCTCCTCCCATTCCACCGTGGCCTGGCGTCCGGCGAAGTTCGACCACAGCGGCGTCATGCCGGGTACCTGCAACTCCTGCCACGATGGCACCCATGCCACCGGCAAGAACGCTGGCCACTTCGGCACCACGCGCTCCTGCGACTACTGCCACAAGGGCTA
>CAXBSH010000101.1:0-15599 GCA_963977705.1 uncultured Planctomycetaceae bacterium | reverse complement strand
ACCGAATCGCCGTGTACGGACCCGTACGCACGGTGATGTGGGAGGGGAAAAGCCGAAAGGCTTTCCCCTATCCCGATTTTCGTGGCGTTCTGCGTCAGGTTCCGCGGACGTTGCCGAACATTTCAAGGTGCAGGCGTGGAGAGAAGTTGAACCCATTGGTCAGTGCGAGATCGCGTACCCACTGGGATTTTTCGCGAAGTTGTTCACGAGTTCGAGCCTGCGGCATAAGCCAGACGGCGGATGGTGGCAGCTGGGGCAACAGTGAGAGCCATTCCTGAATTTCGGTCAGGTCGGATTGCTGATCGACGACGAACTTCAGGATTGCGGGTGACTGCTGTAGTAGTTCCTGTACGACGGCCGGCTGAAAGCGAGCGTTCTGGTGTCGGGTGTTCCACGGGGGTGTGTCGGGGGTGGAATTTGCGAGTTTCGGGCTGATTGCGAACAGGTCGCAGCGTGTGGGTGAACGGACGGTGCCGGCAGTTTCCACGGTGATGCGTTTTCCGAGTGCGCGGCATTTCTCTGCGAGTTCCGGCAGATCGGGGACCAGCAGTGGTTCACCTCCTGTGAGTACGACATCCGGTGATTTTGATTCAGCGACCATGTGTACGAGGTCATTGACTGTCCATGCATTGCCCTCGGGCTTCCACGAAGTGTAGGGCGTATCGCAGAACGAGCATCTGAGGTTGCAGCCTGAGGTGCGAATAAACAGCGAGGGTGTCCCGGCCCACGGGCCTTCTCCCTGGATTGATTCGAAGATTTCAGCGATTTGCATGGGGACCTGTGTGTGTTGTCGCTTAACCGTCAGGGGCCTGATTTGTGTGGTATTGTAGGCGGCTTCCTGCGGGATGTCACATGTTGGATTCCGGAACAGTTTGGAGCTGTCTGGATTGTGGCAGGCCGGCTGTGACAGCGGCTGCGAGAGCGAGAGTGAGGTGTATTTCGTTGACGATCCGTGAGCGGTTATGGAGACGCGTGAATTCGGGTGTGCGCAGCTGACCTGGCGGGGTGATCAGTTGCAGCAGTGGTTTGTAGATGAAGACGTAGTCGGCGGTGGCGATACCGAGTGAGGTGACGGTGAGGGCCGCGACAAGTGTGGCTCGTTTTCGCAGGGGGTGGTGGTGCAGCAGGGCGGCAATGCATGCTGCGCAGGTGGCGGTCCCGAGAGTCAGCCAGCAGAAGAGGTAGTACCATGGGAAGCGAATGGTGGCCAGTTGATCGCGTACGCGGGAGTCGAACTGGGGAAAACGCTGTTCGGCAACACTGGTTACGACATACAGCAGGGCACCTCCGATCCACGCGGGCAGGAGCAGTCTGGTGACTGTCGAGGCGATGGCAGCGGTCATGGATGTGTTATCTGGTTTCATATCTGCCGGTCTCTGTCGAATGCAGGAATCTGCGAATCGCCCGTGGGATGTGTAGTGCTGAGGATTCGGAGATTGGAAGATCAGTGGTGCAGATTAGGTGCTGGCTGGTGGGCTGGGCAAGTACTGTGTGGTGTGAAGCTTCAGAAACGCGAAGGCGTATCGGCGGAAGGGCAGGAATTCATGGTTCTGCGGATGCTGCGAGTGTTGCGCGGGCTGTTTACCGGCAATGAATCGCGTCTGGCGGGTGAGTTTTGTCGTTTGCATGAGCAGCTGGGGCATAACTACTTTGAGGTGTGCTCGTCAGCTGGAAAGCCGCGTGGGTTGATCTGGGATCGCTGTGACTGGCTGGCGGAAGCGGTGTTGCTGCGTGAGCGGACAAGTGGTCGCTGGTGGATGCTGCGGGGGGTCAATCTGTCGTTTCGGGCGATTGAGGGTGGCGACATGGAGGATGTAGCGGCTGTTGGTCTGCTGCGTGACGCCTGTGCGGTTTATGAGTACGAGCAGGGTTGCTGGCGGCCAACGGGTCGAACTCTGTTTAACATGGATACGGTTCGAGCTGCTGGTCACCTTGCTGAAACTCATGAGCAGCGGTTGGTTTTTCGCATCGTGGCCGGACGAGTGGTTCGCTGACGTGGCCGCTGTGGCCAACGAAAAAGACCGTGGCAGAAGCCTGCCACGGTCCTGAAGTTCAGCGATGTGCACTCTGAGGCATCAGTAGCTCAGGATGGCATCGATTCCGAACACGGTGGAGTTGAACAGTGCGTCATAGGCTCCTGCCGGTGCACCGGGAGAAAACATATGGCGAACTTCCGGTCGAATGACAAGCATGTCAACCGGTTTGATGTTCACACCGTAGGTCACAGTGTTGTAGGAGATTGAGTCAGCCTTATACCATTCCTGGCGAACCCCGGCCTTGAGCTGGTCGTTGATCGTGTAGAACAGGTAGTTGATCTGGCCGACTGAGTCGCGAGCGATGCCGTTGGCGACGAAGTCCGTGTTCAGGTCGGAATTCAACACGTCAATCTGGTGTACTGACTGAATAACGTCGGTCCAGTTGTGCGACAGAATGACGCTGTTGATGGAGCCATTACCACGCCAGCCCTGGTTACCGGTTGTCATCATGTAGGTCAGCGAGGTTGCTTCGGACAGGTTGTAGATGAAACCACCGAGGAACGCGCTGCCGCCATTGAGCTGATCAAATCCGGTATCCATACCCAGTGTCCAGCCACCGAGCACCGACAGGTTGTCGCCTGCGGCATAGGTTGCCAGAGCACCAGTGTGGGTAAATGGTTCGCTGTTGTAGAAGGTGATCTGGCGACTGAAGAAGAAGTTGCCACCGGAGGGGATCACTTCGTAGCCGACTGGCGTGTAGAAGTGTCCGAGCTTTACAGAGAGGTCACCTGAGGCGACTTCAGCGTACAGCTGTGGCAGTGCCCATTCGTAGATGCCGTGATTCCACTTGGAATCATAGTCATAGCGACCGAAGTTGTTCCCGAAGGCCTGAGCTTCATTGCCATCGGTACCATAGATGGTTTCGGCGCGGAAACCGAAATCCAGTCCTTTGGAGCCGTCAGCAGTGCGCCCGATGTACAGGCCCTGCTGGTTCAATCCGAGGACGTCCCATTCCTTCTGATTCAGAAGGACGCCGTTGCCGGTGAATGACCCGTCCGGGTTGTTCTGGTAGCCGAACTGGGTCCAGCCACCGAACTCGATCCCACTGCCGGATTCACCGAACAGGCCGCCATCGCAGCCTTCAGCACAAGCGTCACCGAGCGGATCTCCGCACGGATCAGCAGCACCGCTGTCACAAACGGACTGTGGAGCACTGCAGTTGGCATTGTTGCCGCAGCCATCGCCACAGGCACTCATCTTTGCCAACTGATCCGTCAGTTTCTGTCCGGCATCATTGAATACCTGCTCGCACGACTTGCAGTCCGGGCAACCTGCAGTTGTGCATCCTTCTGAGCAGCCGTCTCCAGCAGCAGCGATCCCTGCCACTGAGAAGGCGCTAAGCAGCGCTGCGCTGGACAGCAGCGACTTCCATGAGCGTCTGACCATTTCCATTCCCTCGCGTTCATCCATGACCCGCGAAACACAGAGGTCCCTCCCTGAGACCTGGGTGTTCTGGATCTGGTTTACATGCCAACTTCCCGCGTCGGAGTCACTGCGAGTGACGCACTTGTCGGCAGAAATTCCCGAGCCCACACAATGTGAAGAAGGCTCAAACAGGGCTGTTTCGGGTATCGTCGCTCTGTAGCGGTCGGGACGAAAATGAAGCCGAGGAAACGAATTTGAAACGCAGACTTATATGTCAGGGTAAATACAACAGGAATATGTGTCAGGGTTTGTGCAGTTTACCGCTTTTCACAGCTGAGGGCGGTCAGTCGATGATTTTGCTGATGGGGTATTCGACAATACCACGGGCGCCGGCTGCTTTCAGGCGGGGAATGATCGTTCGCACGATGTTTTCATCGACGATCGTGTTCAGTGCGACCCAGGCGGGGTCTGACAGGTGCGAAACGGTGGGTTTCTGCAGTGCTGGCAGGATTGCAAGCACTGCCGCGAGGTTGCCTTCGAGCGTATTCATCATGAGTCCGACTTTGCCTTCAGCTTCAAGGCAGGACTGCAGCATCAGGGCGATGTTCTGGATTTTTTCCTGGATCCACACGTCGTTCCATGAGGATTTATTGGCGATGAAGCGGGTGGTGCTCTGCAGCAACTCCTCGACGATGCGCAGATTATTGGCTCGCAGTGAGCTGCCGGTTTCAGTGACTTCAACGATGGCATCTGCGAGTCTGGGGGGTTTGACTTCTGTAGCGCCCCACGAGAATTCAACGCGGGCCGAAACACCGTGGCTGGCGAGGAATCGGGTGGTGAGTCCGACGACTTCTGTGGCGATGGTTTTTCCCTGCAGGTCAGCGACGCAGCGGACGGGGGAATCTTCCGGGACACACAGCACCCAGCGAACGGGGCGTCGACTGACTTTCGAAAACACCAGTTCGCAGACTTCGTGGACTTCGGCGCCGGTTTCAAGGATCCAGTCAAATCCGGTGATTCCGGCATCAAGGATGCCGTTTTCGACGTAGCGAGCCATTTCCTGAGCACGGATCAGCATGCACTCGATCTCAGGATCATCGATCGAGGGGAAATACGACCGAGAGGCGAATTTGATGTTATAGCCGGCTTTACTGAAGAGGGCGGCGGTGGATTCCTGGAGGCTGCCAGCGGGGATACCAAGTCGGAGTACACGGCCGGTCATGGGAAAGCTCACAGGTCTGGAAGGCTGGAAGGAGGGTGTTTTCAGGAATAAACAAGCGTGTGTGTGTCAGCGACGATAGACGACTGTCGGGTCGAAGACCTGCTGACCTTCGATGGCAAATCCGCCGGTTTCCGGAACGACTCGTCGGAAGAAGCAGGACCGGTAACCTTCATGGCAGGCTGCTCCGCCGATCTGTCGGACTTTCAGCAGCAGGGTATCACCGTCGCAGTCGAACCAAGCGGAGACCAGTTCCTGCACATTTCCGCTTTCTTCGCCTTTCCGCCAGAGCTTTCTGCGGCTGCGGCTGTAGTAGCAGACTTTGCCTGTGCTGAGTGTTTCCTGCCATGACTGTCGGTTCATCCATGCCATCATGAGGACATCGCCGGTTTCCGCATCCTGGGCGATGGCGGGAATCAGTTCATGTGAATCGAAGTCGGGGCCGGTCACCGGGTTCATGATGAGTCGCGCGGTTTCTGGAATGTGTGGACATGTGAAATGCAGGGCAGTGGGTCTGTCCCGTGTCGGATTTACTCTACAGATCCCTTGCCCTGTTCTCCAGCACGACAGCAATTCCGGCTGCAGGATGCCGTTTTTTTTCGTCTGGCGGACAGATTTTTCAAATCCGACAAAGGTGCATTCATGGTGAACTCGGAGTGCATCAGTGGGGCCAACTGGCGGGATCGGCCCTTCGCCGGTACACTTTGTGACCGGAATTTTCGGGTGTCAGATGTGTGATTCGAGGGTACCAGACGGGGACAGACCTGTGAAACTCTGCAAAATACGACTGAATGACGGTTCCCTGCGTGTTGCCTCGATGCTGGAAACGGAAGTTCGGCTGCTGGATCTGACGCAGATTGATCAGTGTCATTCACTGATGGATATTCTGAATTCGTCGGATCCCTTTGGTCTGGCCCGATTTTTGTTGCGTCCTGACGCCACGGCTTATCCGTTGTCTGCGGTAACCGTGCTGGCTCCGATTGACGGTCAGGAGGTCTGGGCTGCCGGGGTGACTTACAAGCGAAGTCAGATCGCGAGGATGGAGGAGTCGGAGACGTCTGCTTCGAACTATGACAAGGTTTACACGGCCGATCGTCCTGAGTTGTTTTTCAAGGCGACACCTCATCGGGTAGCTGGTCCGGGGCAGCCATTGCGAGTGCGGGGGGACAGTCGCTGGAGTGTTCCGGAGCCTGAGTTTACTCTGGTGGCAGGACCGGATGGGCGGATTGTGGGTTACACGATTGGTAACGACATGTCAGCTCGTGATATTGAGGGTGAGAATCCGTTGTATCTGCCACAGGCAAAGTTTTATCGACAGTGTGCCGGTCTTGGGCCCTGTGTGCTGCTGGCTGAGCAGCCAGTGACAGCGGAGAGTGTGGATATCGGGCTGCAGATTCGCCGAGCGGGTGCAGTTGTTTACAGCGGGGCGACAAAGCTGAGTCAGATGAAACGCACGCCGGAAGAACTGATCAGCTGGCTGTTTCGGGAGAACGAGCTTCCTCAGGGGGCATTTCTGATGACGGGTACGGGAATTGTTCCTGACGACAATTTCACGCTGGAGCATGGGGACGAGGTCAGTATCAGCATTTCCGGCATTGGAACTCTGACGAATCCGATTGTGAAGGATGCGATCTGAGTGGTTTGAGGCTGAGTGTGGGAGGCTGGATTGATGTCGAAGACTTTGAAAAAAGTTACGGTTCCGGCTTTTCGCGAGGCGGCAGCGGAAGGGCGTCGGCTGACGATGCTGACGGCCTACGACTGTCTGTGGGCCGGGATTTTTGATGAGGCGGGTGTCGACAGTATTCTGGTTGGTGACAGTCTGGCGATGGTGGTTCAGGGTCATACGACAACATTGCCGGTGACAGTGGGCGAGATGATTTATCATGGCCGTGCTGTGATGCGTGCTGTGAAGCGGGCTCTGGTTGTGGTTGATATGCCTTTCATGAGCTATCAGGTGAGCGTCTCCGAAGCGATTCGTAATGCCGGCAGAATTATCAAGCAGACGGGTGCAGATGCGGTGAAGCTGGAGGGTGGTGCGATCCAGGCAGAAACGATTCGTGCCATCGGTCGTGCTGATGTTCCGGTGATGGCTCACATCGGGATGCGTCCTCAGGCCGTGCGGCAGCTTGGGGGGATGGGGAAGATCCAGCGTGATGAGCAGCAGTTGCTGGATGATGCTCGAGCGGCTGAGGATGCGGGGGCTTTTGCGATTGTGCTGGAATTGATTCCGGAGGATCTTGCCGGCCGTATCACAGAGAGTCTGAGCATACCGACGATTGGTATCGGCGCCGGTTCAAAATGTACGGGGCAGGTGCTTGTTGGCGCGGATATGCTGGGATTGAATACAGGCTTTCGACCGCGTTTTCTGAAGCAGTTCGGGCAACTGCGTGAGCAGGCGGATGTGGCGGTGCGGCAGTATATCGCTGAGGTCCAGGGTGGTGTGTTTCCGGGACCCGAGCATTCGCACACGTGACTATCTGGATTGGCGGGATCGGTCTTGTGAGTTTTTCAGCGATCGCCGCTGCGACCATCCTGTGTGCGTCGACCTGAGCCGAAACCGAAAGTGGCTGTGCGCATAAGTTGTTCGAAGTTTCGTGTGAATTCTTCGAAGTGCTGCAGCAGTTGTCTCTGGGAGCCCTGGGCAGCCTGAATCTGTGCGAGGTACTGCAGTCGAGCGCGTGCCTGGGCGGGTGGTAACTGCATCAGTTCGCGCTGCTGGACCGGGGTAATCCTGTCGAATTCGGCAAGCACAGCCTCTTCGGTAACTGTGGATTCATGCAGCAACTCACGTCCCAGTTGTACGGCGGCCTGTCCAAGAACAGCGTAGACGACGGGTGTCAGCCAGTAGACTTCGATGCTGCGACCTTCGATGTTCTGCAGAGTTGTCCGGAATTTCTGAGTCCAGTCGTCATCCTGGATTTTTTCCAGCAGGAGTTGTTTCATGTGTTTCATTTTGCGGGCGACGACTTCGTTGCGTTGTGGTTGTTCGCCCTGTTCGGCAAGTTGTCTGAACATCCAGAGGATCAGGCTGAGCGATCTGCGACGGTCATCGGGCAGTTGTTCCAGGTTCTGATTAATTTCGGCGGGTCTTTCGTCTTCCGGGACCAGTGCAAAAACGATTGCTTCGAGTTCCGCGTGAGTGAGCAGCAGACGGGGCAGGAATCGTTCGTAGGCAGCGGGAAAGCGGATTTCGATGACTGCGGTATCGCGAGCATTTGCATCGGAGGTCCAGCGGTCTTTGACAAACTGGAGTCGATCGTCGCCAGAGGTGGCGGCCCATGCATCCCAGTCCGCGCGGGAAAGATCCTTCCACCATTTCCCGAATCGGTTCAGGGCAGCCTGTGCATCGGGTGATGACTGGCTGAGGTTCTGAATGTCGTGCAGTGTCTGCTGACGTTCTGTGGACTGAGCAAGGTAGTCCCGGAAGCTGAGGCGGACGAGGTGTTGATCTTCCGAAGAGAGTTGACGGAAGCGATCGGCATTGCTGGCCAGTTGAGTCTGTTCAGTGGTGCGAGTGCCGAGTAGGGCAACAGCAAGCAATGCCCCGATGCCGAGCCCCAGAAAGTTCAGCAGAATGCGTCCTGCGGATCCTGGCGTCATGGCTGAGTTCCAGCATTGGGTGATTCGGTGTTGGCCAGTTGTTGCAGGAACTGAGCGTCCGGAATCTGCCGCATATTCTGGTAATTCTGCAGCAGGTCGAAGTTCTGCAGGAGTTGTTGATCCTGCGGGGTGGCGGCGGGAGCATTACGGGCCAGATCAAGGCCGATGGCTGTGCCGATGAAGCCGACAGCTGTGCAGAGCAGGGCAGGGGCAGCGATAGCGAGTACTGTGTGGATTCGGGAGTTCTGCAGTGATGGCTGAGTGAGCTGAGCTTCGGGTGTTGAAACGGTGCGAATTGAAGCGAGGGTGCGTTTTGTGAATTCCCCGCTGGCTCCGGCGTCTTCCAGGGCATTGAGCATCTGCCATGTGCGATCGAGCCCATCAGCGTTGCGACGGAGAGCAGGTTGTGCGGCGAGTTCCTGTTCGACGCGTTCAGATTCTTCGGCCGACAGTTCCCCATCGAGGTAAGCGACGAGTTCCGTGAGGCGCGGGTCTGTTTCATGCAGATCCGCATCGTCAGATTCAGATTCGGGGTTGGCACTGCTCATCAGACCGTCTTTCAGGAGAATTTTTCCAGTGCTTCCTTCAGGTGAATGCGAGCTCTGGAGAGCAGTGATTTGACGGCTACGGTGCCGAGCCCCATCACCTCACCGATCTCTTCGTAGCTCATATCTTCGAACTTATGCAGGACGACAGCGGTTTTCTGTCGGTCACTGAGTTCATCGATGGCTGAACGTACGAGTTCGCGCATTTCGAGTGAATCCAGCTGTCGCGATGGCATGAGGCCGGACTTTTCAGCGAAGCTGGTTTCTGCAGGCAGTTGTTCGTGGCTGCCTGACTGGGATGCCAACGAGAGTTCGCGGCGTTTGATTTTGCCGCGACGATGGTTGCTGGCGAGGTTATGTGCGATTCGAAAGAGCCACGTCGAGAAGCGTGCCGTGGGTTCGTAACGGTCACGCGATCGAAAGATGCGGAGGAAGGCTTCCTGTGCGAGGTCTTCTGAGGCGGGCCTGTCGTGAACAATGTGGAAAAAAAAACCAACCAGTCGATCCTGGTATCTGAGGACCAGGTTTTCGAAGGCTGCGTTGTCACCCGCGGAGACTTTCAGCATTAACTGAACGTCCGGGTCGGCGAGGTATTGATTCCTGATGGACTGGGAGACCAAAACCGGCTCCGATCAGAACTGTCCTGACCTGCGATGCAGATTCCGCGGACTTGCAGCGAATACAGGCTGTGGCAATTTATGGAGTTGTTTACTGAGCAGGCAAGCAACCACACGGTACTTTCCGGAATGCTGGGACAGCATGCAAGGGAAGAAGCCGAATGTGTGCGCGAAAAAAAACCTCGGCCGAAAAGACCGAGGCATTGACCCCAAGGGGATTTGAACCCCTGTTACCGGAATGAAAATCCGATGTCCTGGACCTAACTAGACGATGGGGCCGCTGGAAGCGACATTAAACCACGTACCGCAGCGAAATCAATTCAGCGCTTCGATAGTATGGCTGGATTCTTCGGAACTGGATACGACGAACTTGAGTTTTTCCTGCAACAGCGTCTGCAGCACTTCTTCGCGATGTACCGTGACATCACGAGGTGCTTCGATACCGATGCGGACACGGTCACCACGAATCTGTACCACCCGAATGACGATGTTCTCGTTAATTCGGATGCACTGGTCTTCCTTCCTTGAGAGCACCAGCATGAGAGTTCCCCCTTACGAACTGATCAAACGAAAAGAAAACCGGCCCAATCGCTGGGTTTCTTTCGCGTATCACGGGAAATCGTAGGTGGGTGACTGGAGGCAGTCAAGAAGATAACCGGCAAAAGCTGCCGGTTAAGACATCCCAGAAACACGAACAGGCACGTGACTTGGGTCACGTGCCTGAACGTTAGTTCAGACGTATCAGATCAGGTCTTTCAGCTTCTTGAGGGCCTTGACCTTGACCATCTTGCGAGCCGGCTTTGGAGCGTAGGTGATCGGTTCACCAGTTCGCGGATTGGTGCCGGTACGTTCCTTGGTGGCTGGCTTGGTGTGGACATAGATCTTGACGAGGCCTGGCAGGGTGAAGATGCCTGGGCCCTTGGACACATTTTCGGTGATTACAGCTTCGAGAGCTTCGAGAAGGGCACCGGCTTCCTTGCGGCTGTTGCCGGTTTTCTCGGCCAGTGAGTTCAGGATTTCGGACTTGGAAATCGACTTCGGCTTGACTGCTTTCTTGGCCATTCTCGGTATCTCCCGGTTCTGATCTGGAATTGCAAAAACAACTGACTGGAGTGAACGCTTTGGATTCGGATGAATACCGCTGCATTTTTGCTCGGAAGTAGACTGCCCTCGTTTCGGTGTGTCAATCCATCGAATCTCAGAAAATCTCGATTTCCGGGCTTTTTTGCGGTTTTCTGACGCTTCCGGCATTTGGAGGATGCGGGAAATCATCTGAGAGAACCTGAAGAGCAGGGCTTGTAGGGGTGTTTTTTAATTTCTATGGCGACTCCGACAGTGCTCAAAATGTCGGTAAAACCCTGTTTTTTGCTGCTGGGTGTGTGTGGAAGGTTGGTGGGAGTATGGTTCGTGGTGTCATTTTTGTGGGAAGATGCCGCATGTGGAGCTTTGGTGACGCCGTGAAAAACGGGGTTTTTTCGGTATGTGTGTTGTGTTTCTGGGTGGGGCTGTTGGTTTCTGCTGCGGCTCAGGATGAGCTGCAGCAGCTGCGGTACAATCATCCGGGTCTGGAGGTGGACCTGGGGGTTGGCCTGTGGGCGTGGCCGCTGCCGATGGATGCGGATTCTGATGGTGATCTGGATCTGGTGGTTTCCTGTCCGGACAAGCCGTCGAATGGTCTGTGGTTTTTCGAGAACGTGAGTGGCAGGACTTCGGAGGTGCGTTTTCCGGTCTTTCGGCCGGGGCGATTTCTGGGCAGGACGGTGCATTATGTGATGCCCAGTTATGTCTCTGGCCGAGTTCGAGTGCTGTCGCCGGGATACGAATATGCAGATGTGTTCGGGCATGGCCTTGAGCAGCGTGAGAAGCTGTTGGTGGACGTGGGATTTCACAAGCCCGAGGGTCGTCAGCCGAAGGGCCCGCGGGTTCGTCACAATCAGTGGCGTTATTCGGACTACAACGGTGACGGGCTGACGGATCTTGTGGTGGGGATTGAAGACTGGAGTTTTTACGGCTGGGATGATGCGTGGGATGTGGCTGGCAGGTGGCTGAATGGTCCGCTGCACGGCTGGGTGTATGTCTTCCTGAATACGGGTAGTGCGGCTGTACCTGTGTATGGTCAGCCATTTCGAGTGCAGTCTGCCGGCCGGGATCTGGATGTCTTTGGTTGTCCTTCACCGAATTTTGAAGACTTTGACGGAGACGGCGATCTGGATCTGATCTGTGGTGAGTTTCTGGATGGTCTGACGTGGTTTGAGAATCAGGGTAGTCGTCGTGAGCCGCGTTATGGTGAGGGAGTGCGTCTGGTATCGGAGAGTGGCGGGCGACTGGTGATGGATCTGCAGATGATCGTTCCGGTGGCGATTGACTGGGATCTGGACGGGGACGTGGATCTGGTGACGGGTGATGAAGATGGTCGAGTGGCGTTACTGGAGAATGTCACGCGGTCTGCTGCGAAGGGTGCGCCGGTGTTTCGTGATCCGGTGTATTTCCGGCAGCAGGCAGATACGTTGAAGAGTGGAGCGTTGGCGACACCGACGGGTGTTGACTGGGATGGTGACGGGGACATGGATCTTGTGTCCGGCAACACGGCGGGGTATATCGAAATTTTTCGGAACCTGAGTGGACCAGGTGTGGCATCGCCGCGCTGGTCTGCGGGTGAGCGTTTGGTGGTTGGCGAGCGAGTGTTCCGTGTACAGGCTGGAGTGAACGGCAGTATTCAGGGGCCGGCTGAGGCGAAGTGGGGTTATACGACTTTGAATGTGGGGGACTGGGATGCTGATGGTCTGCCTGACATTGTGTACAATTCGATTCTGGGTCGTGTGAGCTGGCTGCGTAACGAGGGGACTCGCAGTGAGCCACGATTTTCGGAATCGCGACCGATTGAGGTGGAGTGGCAGGGAGCTCAGCCGGTGTTGTCCTGGGGCTGGTTGCGACCGGAGGGTGCGGGCCTGTTGACTCAGTGGAGGACGACGCCGGTCGTTGTGGATATGAATCGTGACGGGCTGCTGGATCTGGTGATGCTGGATCATGAGGGCTATCTGGCGTTGTTTGAGCGTGAGCGTCGTGGTGATCAGCTGCTGTTGCGAGCACCGCGGCGTGCATTTGTGGATGGGCAGGGGCAGCCAATTCGTCTGACGGCGGGTGTTGCGGGTCGGAGTGGTCGTCGGAAACTTTGTGCGGTGGACTGGGACGGTGATGGTTTGATGGATTTTCTGCTGAATTCGGCGAATGCGGATTTGCTGCGTTGTACTGAGCAGCGGGGTAACACGTGGGTGATGGAACCATCTGGAACTCTGGCGAAACGCAATATTGAGGGGCATGATGTGAGTCCGACGACAGTTGATTTTGATGGTGACGGGGTTCCGGATTTTCTGGGTGGTGCCGAAGACGGGCGATTTTATTTTCTGCGGAACGGTCGTGTGCGGGGGACGCGCTGATGGCGAGGATTGCGGTCTTCGGGACTCTGGACAGCAAGGGTGTGGAGCATCTGTTTGTTGCGGAACAGATTCGATTGCTGGGTCATGAGCCTGTTCTGATTGATGCCGGGACATTGTCAGAACCGACGGTGATTCCGAACATTAGTCGTGAGGCAGCACTGGCGGCTGCTGGCCTGGATCTTTCGGCAGTTCTGAGTCAGCGGGATCGCGGGGCCTGTGTGTCTGCGATGTCTGCGGCTGCCGGGGTTTTCCTGCCGATTCTGTGTGAGCAGCATAATCTGGTGGCGGTCATTTCACTGGGAGGCAGCAGTGGTACGGCGATTGCGTCTGCGGGGATGCGGGCATTGCCAATTGGTTTTCCGCGTCTGATTGTCAGCACGATGGCTGGGGGCAATATCGCCCACTACGTCGGGACTCAGGATATCACGATGATGCCCGCGGTGGTGGATGTGTCGGGTTTGAATCGGATTTCCCGAGTTGTGCTGTCGCGTGCTGCCGGGGCCATCTGCGGGATGGTGTCCGTGAAGCCCTGCAGCGGTGTGGATCGGCCGGTGATTGTGGCCAGCATGTTTGGCAACACGACGGGCTGTATCAATGCAGCTGTACCTCTGCTGGAGCAGGCGGGCTATGAGGTGCTGGTGTTCCATGCGAATGGAACAGGTGGCCGGACGATGGAGTCATTGATTGAGAGTGGTCTGGTTTCGGGTGTGCTGGACATCACAACGACAGAGCTGGCGGATGAACTGGTGGGTGGAGTGTTGTCTGCTGGTCCGGATCGTGGGCGTGCTGCGGCGCGGTGCGGTGTGCCGACGATTGTGACTCCGGGATGTCTTGATATGGTCAACTTTGGTCCTCCCGAGACGATTCCTCAGAGGTATTCCGGGCGAAATTTCTATGTTCATAATCCGCAGGTGACGCTGATGCGAACGACAGCCGAGGAGTGTCGGCAGCTGGGGCTGATGCTGGCTGAGCGGATCAATGCGTCGACTGGTCCGATCACTGTGCTGCTGCCGCTGCGGGGTATCAGTGTGATCAGTGCAGCGGGCGGACCTTTTCATGATGCTGAAGCGGATGCGACGCTGTTCAACGCACTGACGAACTCGCTGCGGCCGGGAGTGCGGGTGCGTGATGTGGATAGTGGGATCAATTCGCCGGAGTTTGCCGGGGCGTGTGTTGAGGAGTTGCTGAAGAATCTGAGACTTGTGGGAGCCGGGAGATCATGAATGTCAGGCGACAGGCGCTGGTTGCCAATGGTCTGCTGACACTGGCCGGAGGTTTGCTGGCTCAGGTTCCGGCCGTTAGCGGTGCTGGTCTGGTATTGAGTGTGCTGATGGGTTGTTCGCTGATTTTTTCCGGTGTGGCGGACTATTGTGGCTGGGAGCGAATTCTGCGAGGTTTGCCCTGGGGGCGGGGTTGAGCAGGTACGTGTCTGCGGGAATGGAATTCGGCTTTGGCTGGGTTCGGCGGTCAGTTTTCAGGCTGAGTCACGATCGTCGCGGAACGGATGAAACCGCTGATATTCCCAGTGTCTGTAGATATCGGAGTTGCGCACCAGTTGTTCGTGAGTGCCGTCAGCAGCCACCTGGCCCTGGTGGATTACGACAATTCTGGTGCAGCGTTTGACGGTGGACAGTCGGGAGGGCAGGAACAGGATGGTGCGATCATCACTGAGTCTTTGCCATGCGTCATCGAGCATGGCTTTGGTATCCGGATCGAGTGGTACATCGGGTTCCTCAACGATGAGGAGAGCGGGTTTTCGAGCGGCAGCGCGAGCGAGGCTCAGTCGAAACCGTTGTCCTGCATCCAGTTGCAGGCCATGTTCACCGAGTGCCGTTTCGTAGCCGCGTGGCAGACTGCGAATGAAGTGATCGGCATGTACAAGTTTGGCGGCATCAACGGCCTGCTGTCTGGAGAGGTCTGGTCTGCCGCAGGTGATGTTTTCGAGGACCGTGGCGTCAAAGACGGAGTCTTCCCCGCTGACGAAGATGGCTTCTTCGCGCAGTGATTCAAGGGTGCCTTCGCGGATGTCGCGTCCATCAATCAGAACGCGACCTGCCAGCGGATCAATCAGTCTGGGGATCATGCTGGCGAGTGCACAGGCGGGCAGTCTGTCGAGGGACAGCAGGGCGACTCGTTCGCCCTGTGTGATCCGCAGATCAAGTCCATCCAGGATCCGGCGACCGTCTTCAGTTTCCCATGAGATCTGATCGAAGGTCAGGGTACGGCTGAGTGGATTCAGGAAGCTGGCTCCGGCGACCTGACTGACACTGGGAATGCGGTCGAGGTAGCGAGTGATTTCATCGGCCAGTTCGCCGCCGGCGGATGGACCGGTCTGTCGGCGCCGGTCGAGGCGGGCGGCCAGGCCCTGCCCAAGGCCCTGGAGCTGGCGGCCTATGAGACCGTCCACTCCGCCAACATGGCCTTCGGTCTTTGCCCCATGCTGTCGCTGGCGGCGATCGCCCAGGTGCAGGCGCAGGGCGGGGTTGCGGCGTTCATCGACGCGGAACATGCGCTTGACGTCACTTACGCCGACAAGATTGGCGTGAGCGTGCCGGACCTGCTGATCTCCCAGCCGGACACGGGCGAACAGGCCCTGGAAATTGCCGATGCGCTGGTGCGCTCAGGCTCGGTCGACCTGATCGTCATCGACTCGGTGGCCGCACTGGTGCCGAAGGCTGAAATCGAAGGCGAAATGGGCGACGCGCTGCCCGGCCTGCAGGCCCGTCTGATGAGCCAGGCGCTGCGCAAGCTGACCGGCAACATCAAGCGCTCCAACACCA
>CAXBSH010000100.1:0-15625 GCA_963977705.1 uncultured Planctomycetaceae bacterium | reverse complement strand
CTGAAGACAGTGCGAGCATGGCTGTCACGGGAAGACTTCCAGCGATTCTGGGAATACAGTTCTCCTGCGTGGGCGGGAAAGTTCCTCGATGAGTGGACAGATCGCACGATGCGTACGCGGCTTCAACCATTGCTGTCAGTGGCCGAAATGCTGCGTCGTCACATGCCACTTTTGCTGAATTGGTTCCAAGCGCGTGCAGAGTTTTCAGCCGGCTGTGTGGAAGGCATGAATGGCAAGGCGAGATTGACGATGAAAAACGCCTATGGATTTAGTCGTTCCATGTGGCGGAAGTCGCACTGCTGCATACACCTGGGAAGTTGCCGACCCCAGAAGTCACCCACAGATTCTGGCGCCGAGGCCAAAAGTTAGCCCAAGCATTCCTGTCGCCGAGGACCGAAACGTAACCCGAGCATTCCTGCTCGGCCCCATGTCCGAAAAACACCATAGTCTTCAACGAAATGAAGTCCATCGGACGGCGTCAGCCGACTTTTGTGCTCGCGGCAGGAATGACGCGGGCTACGGGTGAGGTTCGGCGGGATAGGGGAGGGCAGGTTCGGCTTGGCGGAAGCCTCGCCCTACCAATGTGGGGTATTTCAGGCTGGCCAGATCTGTGAGCCGCCGTCGACTCGCAATACCTGTCCGGTCACAAAAGCACCCAGCGGACCGGCAAAGAATTCCACCACCCGAGTCACCTCGTCGACCATTCCAACGCGGTCCAGAGTCCCGTCAGTGGCCAGTCGCGATTCTTCGACCTTGCGCGTGCCCAGAAAACGACCTGTTCGAGTATCACCGGGGGCCAGTGTGTTCACGTTGATATTGTAGGTTCGCAACTGCTCAGCCAGGCACCGCGTGTATTCCACGACACCCGCTTTGGCGGTCGCGTAGATCGAACTGTTGGGAATTCCGCGGAACGCCGAGATCGAGCTGAGAGTCAGGATGCGGCCGGTCTTTCGCGGCATCATCCCTTTCGCCACTTCCTGACAGACGAGGATAGTACTGAGCAGGTTACGGTCCAGCACGGCGCGCACATCTTCCAGTTTGATGCCCACGCAATCGTTTGGATTGGGTTTTCCGCCGGCAGCAGCAATATCGCCTCCGGCGTTGTGCACCAGAATGTCAATGGGCCCCAGTTGCTCACTGACCTCGCTGACAATTCGCTGCACCTGCTGCTGGTCAGTCAGATCCCCGATGACTCGGCAGGTCTGCGTCTGAAACTGCTGGGCGATGTCGAGTGCCGTCTGAGTCAGCGTCGTGCCTTCCCCGTATTCCGCAGGCCCCGTTTCTCGCATCCCGTGAATGCCGACTCGACACCCCAACCGCGCCAGATGCTCGGCAAATCCCCGTCCTAAACCGCGTCCAGAGCCCGTGACGAGGGCCACTTTTCCAGCGAGCATACGATCAGACATGAAACAACCTTTGCAGAAACGAGGTTCCTGATGTCAGGAACGTTCGGGACGTGGCCGGCAGGCGGGAGACATTTTGGTGGCCGAGTGTAACGGAGAATTCCGGAAGGCGGGATGTTGCTGTCAGGGCCCCTGTCTGCGTCTCAGAAACCGTAAATCCCCCCCATTTCCTCGCATTCTGTCTCGGAAATTCCCTGCCAAGTTCGACAGATCTTCGGAAACGCACCCGTTTTTCGTGTTTCCAGCACTCCCCCGCCTTAGAATTTCCTGCTGATCCGCCAAACAGTCGCACACCACAACTGAAACACTCGCAATGCCTGACATCAAATCCATCCTTGCTGCAGCAGCCGTGCCGCCGGAACACCGAGCGGTTGACCAGCTGCGAATTGAACGTGCGGTCCGTGAAATCCTGCTGGCCGTTGGCGAGGATCCTGACCGTGACGGTCTGCGTGAAACACCGATGCGTGTGGCGCGGATGTACTCAGAGATTTTCGGCGGGCTGCATCTTGAGCCGGGGCGTCACCTGCAGAAGGTCTTCGAAGAACAGTACGACGAACTGGTCCTCGTGCGCGATATCTCGTTCAACAGCATGTGTGAACATCACCTGCTGCCTTTTATGGGCCGTGCCCATGTCGGCTACATCCCACAGGGCAAAGTGACGGGACTCAGTAAACTGGCCCGAGTGGTCGACGAAGTGGCTCGCCGACCGCAGGTTCAGGAACGCATGACTCATATGATCGCCGACCTGATTGAAACCGAATTGTCACCACTGGGTGTGATTGTCGTGGTGGAAGCCGAACACACCTGTATGACCATTCGCGGTGTGAAAAAACCGGGGGCCCTGACGGTCACCAGTGCTGTGCGTGGACAATTCCGCACGAATGTGGGTAGTCGCGCCGAGGCGATGTCATTGATTCAGGGGAAGTGAGCGGCAGCCGGAATGATCGCCCTGTTTGTCCTGAAGCTTGCAGCCGGTATTTCGCTGATGTGGCTGCTGATGCCTCGTCGGGAAGTCGCCGACGGCTTTTTCCGAATTCAGATGCTGGTGGTGCTGGGCCTGACCGTGCTGCTGGTGCTGGCTGTCGAGCCGGCGGCCCTGACCGGTTTCGGGCGTTCCGCAGTCACAGCGGCCAGTGAACGAGAGCTGGCAACGGCGGCCACAGGTGCGGAATGGCTCAGAAAACTGGCCTTCGCTGCAGCGGCTGTGGCATGGCCTGCTCACATCTTCTGGAAACTTGGACGCCGAACTCCGGGCACGCTCAGTATCTGGATCATCAGCCTGTCACTGACAGCTGCATTGGTGGTGCAGGCCGTAACGGCCGCCCGCCCGGCTCCTTTGTGGCTGCAGCTGCTGGCTGACGTGGGATCTGCCACCGTTCTTGGTGCCACTCTGACTGCCATGCTGCTGGGGCACTGGTACCTTACAACACCGACGATGTCTCTGCAGCCCCTCCGCTGGTTCTGTCCGGTCCTGGCCGTGGCAGCACTGGTACGTCTGGCCGCCACGCTGGCCGGAATTGCGGAAATCGATCTGCAGACGCTGGACCTGATTCGCTGGTTGTGGCTGAGTTTGCGAGTTCTGGGAGGGGTGCTGGGACCGCTGCTGGCCGCGATCCTCGTTCGCAGCATTCTGCAGTACCGCAATACTCAGTCGGCCACTGGTGTGCTGTTTGCCATTCTGATCCTTGTCTTTATGGGTGAAATGTCGGCCGCGCTGCTGGAACGAGACTTTGGCCTGCCGCTCTGACGTGCACCCGGTGATTTTCCCGATCTTCCCGCTTTTCCCCGAATGCTGTTCCTTTCGGAATGCCGATCCGCCGTCGTTTTTACTAGACTGAAGCTCATGAGCAGTCACATTATCTTTCAGTGTCCGGCCTGCGGCGGTCGCAAAGTCACCGCACCGGAACCTCCGGATGCACCCGTTCGCTGTGACGGG
Source organism: uncultured Planctomycetaceae bacterium (assembly GCA_963977705.1). GTDB lineage: Bacteria > Planctomycetota > Planctomycetia > Planctomycetales > Planctomycetaceae > SXXK01. The sequence goes on along the minus strand of CAXBSH010000100.1, from coordinate 12,286 downwards.
TGTGGCTGGAGTCGAGCAGAGGGGGCGGCGGATTTTCAGTCCGGCAGTCTCGCTCGCTGTCGGATCTGCGGCTGTTCGGATCTGTGGCGGCAGAAAGACTTCCCGCCGGCACTCGGCCTGGCCATCGTGGCGACTGCCGCTGTGGCCAGCTGCACAGCATGGGCGTGGTATCAGCCGGTATGGGCCATCGGGTTCCTGATGGTCGCCGCGCTCCTCGACATGCTCCTGTATTCGTTCATGGGTGATATGCTGGTGTGTTACCGTTGTGCAGCCCGACATCGCAAATCCGTCATGCGTGATGATCATCCCCGTTTTGACCTGGAAACCGCAGAAAGATACAGACAGCAGGATCTGAAACGCCGCGGAGTGTGAAGCGGCAGACCGATCAGCAGGCGATCAGCAGGAAGCAGCTTGTGGAAGAACGGCGACGAAGAATCGCGGAAGACCTTGCAGACTCGCTGGATGGCCAGTTGCGCATTGATCGGGCCGCCTTGTCGCTGTATGCCACAGACGCCAGTCTGTTTGAAATCGAACCTCTCGCAGTGGCCCTGCCGGCTGGCACGGCAGACGTTGTCCGACTGGCCGCGTATTCGGCAGAGCAGGGCATTCCGCTGATTGCTCGCGGTGCGGGATCGGGGCTGGCGGGTGGTGCAATTGGCCGCGGCATCGTGATTGATTTTTCACGATACATGAACCAGGTGCTGTCGATTGAACCCACACAAGTCCGGGTTCAGCCCGGAATCACTCGAGATCAGCTGAATGCGGCACTTCGACCTCACGGTCGCTATTTCGCTCCGGATCCATCCAACAGTCGGGTCACCACAATCGGCGGCATGCTGGCGGTCGATGCCGCCGGGGCTCACGCCGTTCGCGTCGGATCCACTCGTGACCACCTCGTCAGTATTGAATGCGTGGTGTCCGGCGGACAGAAATTTGAACTGGGAATGGAGGCGATCGGAGTTTCGGATCCCTCTGTCCCGCAGATTGTCAGTGTCAGTTCCGCTGCGGCCGATGGCACACTGACAGCGCCCGGTGCCGCCCTTGCAGCCCAGACTGCGGTCACTCGCAAAAACGAGATCGTCACCGGGCTGGCCGAGCTGCTGGCGTCCAGCCAGACACTGATCCGTCAGCACCAGCCACCACTGCTGCGCAACAGCAGCGGTTATATGCTGCGCGGAATCCTGATGGATGGACGGCTTGACGTACCACGTCTGCTGGCCGGCTCAGAAGGGACTCTGGCGCTATTCACAGAAGCCACACTGCACACCATGGCGCTGCCGGAACATCGCTCGGCCGCACTGCTGCTGTTTGCCAGCCTTGATCAGGCTATTCTGGCCACACAGCGAATCCTGCCCATGGATCCGTCCGCGTGTGACCTGCTGGACCGACGCCTGCTCAGTCTTGGCCGCCAGGCAGATCCTCGTTTCCATCAGATGATTTCACCAGAGGCGGAAGCCGGACTGGTCGTGGAATTCACCTCCAGCAGTGCCCGCGATGCGACGCAGCGTCTGCAGGACATGCAGCTGCTGCTGCGGTCCGAGCAGATTGACTTTCGCTGCTCCCGCACGGCCATCGACTTCGACGAAGTGGAATTCCTCTGGAGCTTGCCCTCGCAGGTCGTCTCTATGCTGGCCGGGATTAGCGGTGACCAGCGCCCTCTGCCATTTGTCGAAGACCTGGCAGTCCCCCCCGATCAGCTGGCGGAATTCCTGCTGCGTGCGCGACGTGTCTTCCAGAAACACGAGGTTACAGCCAGCCTGTATGCTCATGCGGCCTCCGGACAGCTGCACTTTCGCCCGTTCATGGCACCCCCGCGTCGCGGCGAACCTACAGTGCTGATGGATATCGCCAATGACCTGTATGCGGAAGTCGCTCGAGTCAACGGGACGAACAGTGGCGAACACGGGGACGGAATCTCAAGGACGCCATGGATCGGTCGCCAGTACGGACCGCTGGTCAGCGTCTTCCGAGAAGTGAAGAAACTGTTTGACCCGCTGAACCTGCTCAATCCCGAAAAAATCATCAGTGCTGATCCACAACCACTCACCGGGTTCCTGCGGGAAACTCAGCTCAACACGAATCCCGGTGCCCCGGCCGTTTCGCCCCTGCCGATTCTGCAGTTCGCGTGGGAACCTGAACAGGCAGCCGAGGCCGTGGTACGCTGCAATGGCTGTGCGTCCTGTCGCGTCCCGCTGCCCACCGAGCGGATGTGTCCGTTCGTCGATACCAGCACCGCGGAAGACGTCACACCTCGAGCAAAAGCCAACCTGCTTCGCCGCGCTCTGTGCGCTGATGCCCCCGCTGATCTGCTGCAGAGCGAATCCATACGGCCCGTCATTGAAAGCTGCTTCAACTGCCAGCAATGTCGCATCGACTGTCCGTCTGAAGTCGAGATTCCGCGAATTGTGCTTGAAGCGCGAGCCCAGTTCGTGCGGACTCATGGCCTGACCAGAACTCAGTGGCTGTTGTCCCGCGTGCACACATGGGGACGCCTCGCTTCACGCTTCTCGTGGATCGTCAATCCACTGCTCAGAAACAGTCCCGCACGACGGTTGCTGCAGCGCTTTACCGGACTGGCCGCTGCACGCCGCCTGCCCGCCTTCGCCGCCAAACCGTTCCTTGAAACACTCCGCGTCCGCCGTGAAGATAACAACGGCGCCCCAGGCAGCTCACGCCCGACTGTTGTTTACTTCGTCGATTACTTCGCCAATCATCATGACCCGGAACTGGCCGAAGCCTTCGTTCGAGTCCTTGAACACAACGGTTTCCGTGTCTACATTCCGCGCGAACAGACTATCTCCGGAATGAACATGATCTCAGCCGCAGACCTGCCCTCGGCCCGAGATGCAGCCATCAGAAACCTGCGAGAACTCAGCGAACCAGCCCGCGAACGCTACCCGATTCTGTGCACAGAACCCTCGGCCGCACTCTGCCTCAAATCCGAATACCTCGCCCTGATCGGCTCAGAGGATGCAAAAGCCGTTGCTGAACAGACACACGATGCCGGAAGTTTCCTGCTGGATCTGCATCGTCGAGGTCAACTCCGCAGGGACTTCTCGCCCCTGCCCATGAAGGTGGCGTGGCATACGCCCTGTCACATCCGAGCACTGAAACGTGAAGTCGCCATGCCCCAGCTGCTCAGGCTCATTCCACAACTCGAAGTCGTGGAATTTGAAAAAGGCTGCACCGGTATGGCCGGAACCTTCGGACTGGCTGCCGAGCACTTCAATACGTCGCTCAGAATCGGTCGCGATGTGATGCAGACCATGCAGACAATCGATGCTGTCGCCGGCACTACTGACTGCAGTGCGTGCCGAATGCAGATGGAACAGCAGGCCACCATCCCCACCATCCATCCCATCAAACTGCTGGCCTTTGCCTACGGACTGATGCCTCGGCTGGCCGAACGCTTCAAAAGCCATCCCGCAGGACTCAGCCTTTCCTGACCACGCTCGTTCGGTCAAAGACCTGCGTCACGTACTCCGTCTTCCTGATCCATCAGCAGCAGCTGCACTTCCACAATCTCGGCAGCACACTGAAAGAATGCGTCCAGCACCGCCGGATCGAACTGAGTACCGCGACCTTCCCGCAGAATCGCAAAACACTGCTCCCGCGGAAATGGAGGCTTGTAGGGGCGACGGCTGGACAGAGCATCAAAGACATCAGCCACCGCGACAATGCGACCCTCCAGCGGAATGTCGGTACCTTTCAGACCCAGTGGATACCCACCACCGTCCCAGCGCTCGTGATGACTCTGAGCAATCCTTGCGGCCATGGTCAGCAGAGTACTGCCTGAGGCGTCCTGCAGCAGACTGCCACCCACAGTCGTATGCTGCTTCAGCAGATCCCAGTCTCGCCCCGTATATGGCTCGATGATCTGACGACCAAGAGCACAGTGCTTCTTCATCAGTTCGTATTCGTCCACGGCCAGACTGTCCGGCTTGAACAGAATCGAATCAGGAATGCCGATTTTTCCCACATCATGCATCTGAGCAGCCTGCTCAAGCATTGCCAGTTGTGCTTCCGGATAGCCCAGCTGCCGCGCGATAATAGCCGAATAACGCCCCACACGAATCACGTGATTGCCGGTTTCGTTGTCTCGATGCTCAGCCGCCCGCGCCAGACACAGAATCAGTCCGTCACGCGACTCCTGCAGGTCTCGAGTCCGCCGCTGAACCTCACCTTCAATGCGATCGTCAACATCGACTTCCCGACGATAATACCGACGCACCACCAGCAGGTTTCTGACCCGCGGCAGCAGCTCCGTGGAATCCAGAGGCTTCTTCAGGAAGTCACTGGCCCAGAAATCCAGCGCCTCTCGCCGCGCCTCAGGCCCCTGATCCTGACTGACGATGATGATCGGAATACTGCGAATCTCCGGATCAACACCCGCCGCCTGCAGCACCGCAGACCCCGCAAAGCCCGCGCTGTCCGGATCAAGCAACACCAGATCCACTCGACCACCACGCATCTCTTTCAGCAGATCATGGACATTGTGAATCAAACGCACTGACTGATAGCCCGCCAGCAGCAGACCACGACACATCACCGCTGCAGAATGGCTGTTGTCCGCGATCACAATGCGGGCCGTTGCATCCACATCCCGCCATGAAATATCCACCAGACGCGATGCAGAATCGGAGACCTCAGCGCGATCCAGAACGGCCGCAACGCCGTACTCACTGCCGCCGTCGTCTGGTAGTCTGCTGTCTGATTGCGAGTAAGAATTGAGTTCCATAAGGCCCCCTGCATGACCTGCCTGAGAGCGCACGACCGCGCTCAGTTCGTGGGACTTTATGTCGGGGAAACCCGCACAGAGGGCGTACCGTTGCCGTTCACCGGCAATTACCAATTTGAAAAAACAACAAACCCCTGAAACTGTTGCATCCGCTGCAATCCCTCCGGACTCAGGTCATAAAAAGCCAATTCTTCCGGATTTTCCGGCAACGCCGGAACCTCCCAGCATACCTGAATTGCGGTAGTTGACTTCAGGATGTTAGAATTCGAAGCAGAAATACGGGGGCAGTCAGACGGCTCACTGCTTCCACGTCCCCCTCTCCAGTTCTGTTTCCGATCCCGAGGACACTCGTGCGTTTCCGATCCCGCAGCAACCAGCGACACGCTCAGATCGTCAGCGGCACCCGCCGACTGACACTGATGCTGGCCGGGATTGTGGTCCTTGGAATGATCTGGGCCGTGACAATGCGTGGTTCGGCCCCCACCGTGAACTCCGCAGCCACTCAGGCCGCCGCGTCACTGGCTTCCGAATCACCCGATCTGCTCTCGGACGAAATCCGCGTCGTGCCGCTTGCCGAACAGGCGCCCACCGACCTGGTCTCCATGATTGACTCAGCAGGTGCCGCTGCGATCGATGCTGAACAACGTTCGACTGCCGGGCTTGATGACGCCCCACCCGCTCTGACCACCGAGATTCGTGATGACGTTCTGGGCGTCCTGTCGGCCGAAACCACATCCCTCTACGGCACACTCCGACTGGCAGAAAAGGTCTTCACCGGGCGTCGCGAGGAAATGCCGGAAGGTCGATATGCTGTCTTCATGGAAGCTCCCGAGTCCTGTCGCGGAAAGCCGTGGAAAATTCGCGGTCGACTGCGGCGACTCAACCGCGCCGTGCTGCCCGAATCTGCACTCAGCTACGGAATCCAGCGCGCCTGGGAAGCATGGATCTCCACTCCCGATTCCGGACATCGGCTCGTCCATGTCATCGCACTCAGTGCTGATCCCGGACTGCCAATCAGTGACGCCCTCGGCAAAGACGGACCCGATGTCGAGCTGGCCGGCTATTTCTTCAAACGAGAAGGCTATGCAGCCAAAGGTGCGGATGGTCAGGGAAGTCTCGAACTTGCCCCATTGCTCATCGCCGACAGACTGGCTCGCGCACCCGCTCCACCCAAAGTCACCACTGCCGAAGAAATGAATCCGTGGCTGATGTGGATCGCCTCAGCCATCGGAGTCTGTGTCGTTGCAGTGCTCTGGAGATTCTATCGCGCTGACCACGACTTTCGCGGTACCCATACACACGCACTCACACTGCCACCCGTGCGTCCATCCTTCGAAGGCGTTGGCATCATCTCAGTGCAGCAGCAATTGCAGGAGATGGAACAGATCGCCCGTCAACAGCCGGAAACCTCACTCACAGTGCCTGCCAGTCAGCCTCGGACCCCTGCAGATCTCGAACACTTCAGTAGCCCCGATGCCTGACCAGCTGACTCAATTCGCGAAATCGCGGATGCTCGGCCGTGCCACACCATTCAAATGCCAGTGACTCGGCCGCTGCGATCTGCACACCGGCCGCTGACATCCGCTGCAACCCCAGTTGACGGTCTCCTTCAAAACGACTGCCCGTGGCATCGGCCGCCGTAAAGACCTGCAACCCACTGCCCAGCAGTTCCAGCGCCGTCTGCAGAACACAAACATGCGTCTCTATGCCCGCCAGACAGATCTGCCGAATCGGTTCTGCACGCGTCTCGTTCAGCCTCTGCACATGCTGCAGTATCTCAACCGCAGCACTGAATCGCAGCTTGGCAACTCGAGGAATCTCTGCGGCAGACTCCAGCAACCCGGGCACTACCGGCCCCAGTCCCTTCGGATACTGCTCTGTCAGCAGAGTTGGCACTGAAAATATTCCGGCAGCCTGCTGCAGAAACTGACAGGCCGCCAGAACCGTCTCGCCCTGCCGGATCACCGGCATCAGCCGTTCCTGCAGATCAATCAGCACCAGACAACAGTCTGCAGCACGGACCGTTCTGAGATCCTTCGTCATCAGTTCCGACATCGCAGTTTCTCCCGGCAACTCTGGTCAGCACTCGCTTCAGGCTGCCGCTCGCAGACCACCCTCAGACTCATGACCCCCAACACCAGGCAGGCGAATCTCGGCACTGCGCGGTATAAGAGCAGCGGCAGATTCATCGCCGCCGCAGATTCGCTCTGCCAACAACTCCAGTCGCTGCATCTCATCAGACAGCAAACGACCCCACTCCGCAAATTGCTCCCGCGGTACATCCGCCGGCACGTCAATCGGAGTTCCAGCAATCAGAATCGCCTTTGAAAACGGCTTGGGAATGGCCAGATTTGTCCAGCTGCCAGGAACCCACCACGCGTTCGATACCGCCATCCCGGTCGGAACCAGCGGACGCTCAGAACGCGAAGAAATAAACACCACACCCTCCTTCAGCACACGACGCGGACCGCGCGGGCCATCCGGAGTAATTGCGAGATGATAGTCGGGCTCGCTGAGAATCTCCCGAGTCGCCTCGGCACCACCCCGACTGCTGCTGCCTCGAACCGGACGAATCCCGGCCACCTGCGCTGCATCAGCCAGATAACCACCATCCCGATGTCGACTGATCAGCCCCGCCAGATTCCACGTCCGGCTGGAAAAGACGGCCAGCACGATCTGGTCGTGCCACAATGCAAACGCATAACGCTGCAGACCACGCGGCTTGACATACGGAGTCACCCCGGGAACCGCACAGTAGATCCGCGCTCGGACCGTCAGAAACAACAGCCGCAGAAGCACATACGCCACCCACGACAGCACCAGATTCACAGCTCGAGAACGTATCTTCATGGCATCCCTGCCTCAGTTCCCAGACCAATCATTTGCCCACAACACGGAAAAAACCGACCGGATCCTAACAAATCCGGCCCGTCATGTTGAGACGAGTCTTCCGGCTGGCTGCCCAGCCCGAAAACTGGCAGAAACACCGTTTTTCCGGGCGTCAAACTCCTTACAACCGCTACCCCGAATACAAGGGAAAATACCCGCAGCAAAAACCGATACCAGCACCCGGAAACTCCGCTTCCAGCAGCAGGCAGTGCTAGACTTGCCTTTGATCGGTGGCTTCCGCCCCCCGGCACCCCCGCGAAAATTCACAGACAGCTTCCGGAAACACAGCCATGCCACGCATCCTGCAGCGGTTCCTGAATGACGACGGCGGACTCGTAGTCTCCGCTGAAATCGTCCTCATCACCACTGTCCTTGTCATCGGTGCCATCAGTGGCCTGTCAGCGCTGTCCAACGCCATCAACAGCGAACTGAATTCTGTTGCTGCAGCCTGCTACAATTCGTACCAGAACGGTGGCCTGTATGGGTCAGCCAATGACCCCAATTATGGCGATCCGAATGCAGTTGATCCCGCTTATGGAAACGCTCCATACCGCGATAATCAGCTGGCAGGCTATGACTCAATGAACACCGACGAGCAGCTCTGAAACCTGCGTGTCACCACACAGCTCAGACCTGGCGAACTGAACCTGTTAACGTGCGTACGTTGCCTTCAGCACGCCAAACACCACCGCTCCCGCAACCACTCCGATTGCAATTTGTGGCACTCCCACCGCGCCGTTGTTCAGGAACCAGAACAGCCCGACCGTGCCGATAATCGACCAGCAGGTGGCAATGGCTGAGATCATCAGCCGTTCGCGTTTCTGATCATCGGTCAGCGGTGTCGACTTGCTGCCCGTTTGTTTCGCAGCAGGTTTTGCAGCCCCCTTTTCCGGCTTTGCGGCCTTCGAATCCCGGCCCGCTGCCGGTTTTGCAGACGCCTCTTCAGCGGCCTCTTCACGCATGCCAGGTGCGTAGTATTTTGCAATCGACTGATTGATCGCCCGCGGTACTGCCAGCACAGCCCTCATGGGCACGCCACAGCGGATCCGAATCTCTTCCTCCAGCTCATGAGACGGCTCGTCAGAGCAGGCTACAAGGATACAGCCACGGTCTTCAAACAACGGCAGACAGGCGTGTCGCTTCACCAGTCGGCGAGGAATGCGATCCAGCACCGAGTCATCCGGCAGCAGCTCTTCAAGATCTGCATACGAAAGCCGCAGCTCGGCAGCCAGCGCCCGACAGGCATCCGGTGGTTCCACCAGCTTCATCTGAATAACCGCATCCCGATGCGACAGCCCACGCGCCTCAGCAAAGTGCTCAATCTCAGAAACCTGACCGCGCTTGATCAGACTGCGAGCAACCAGGTACTGCAGGACAGTGCGAGTTTCACTTTCGTCGACCGCCGGAGCCTCACGGCCAAGACCGCGGTCGTACTCCACCTTGCCATCCGGATCCGTCAGACACAACATTGCCTTGGCCAGCTCATTCAGCAGCTCCTGCGAACGCAGCAGGTATTGCCCCGTAGCATACTTTCTGACATGCGCATTCAGCTTGCGATAGTTGGCCCGCACCTTCTCGGCGTCATCTTCAAACATCACAAGGCGCAGCAGAGTGTAGTGATTCGGAGGACGCACATCGGCGGGAATCCCCAGCCACTCCTTGTAAACATCAATCTCAGACATTACTCAGACTCCTGAAACCACTGCTGCAACAGCCTCTGATGCACCCCTCATAACACGCCCCGGCAGGCAAGGCAAGGGGCCAGACCCCGTCAAAATGGAAATCGACTGTCGATTTCCGCCGCTGCCAGCTCACACAGAAATCCTGACAGTCGCTCCACCATCACATCCATCAGACGGACACCCTTGTCGGCCGTCGCTGCATGCGGATTCCCCGAACCCGTGTTGGTCGTCAGCAGATGCCACGGTCGAGTAATCGAAATCCAGCCACGATCCACCTGCTCAAAACGCGTCGCCGCCGTGGCACCGTCGTCAGCAGCCAGAGTCCCGTCAGAATTCAATGCCACCAGATGCCCGAAATACGCCAGCGCTAAAGATGTTTCCACCTCACCCGCATGGTCGTCAGCCTGCTCAAAAATCGATCCCTTCACATCCGCTGTCAAACCTCGAAACCAGTCACAGAGAAACAACTGCACCCCTGACTTTCCATGCAGCTCACGCAGCAGGGGCTTGAACTCGTTCCCACCATGACTGTTCAGAATCAACAGCTTGCGAATCCCATGCCCCTCCAGAGACTCGATCAGGTCACGAATCAATAACCCCAGTGTCGTGGGATTCACGTTCATCGATAATCGACAGCGATTCTGATTGGTCTCTGTTCCATAAGGAATCGCCGGCAGCATCACCACCTTCGCACCACGCTGCCACGCCATACCACAGGCACGACTGGCAATCGCCTCGGCTTCCAGCGTGTCTGTACCATAAGGCAGGTGCAGATTGTGAGGCTCAGTGGCACCCATCGGCAGCACCGCCACTTCGTAGGCACAGGACTTCACCTGAGCATAATTGGTTTCAGCCAGAATCCACGGTCGCATCATTCATCCTCACCGCTCGGCCCGACGAAATTCACAGAACACCGTAACTGCTCAGCAGGACACTGAACCCAACCCCAACCCCAACCCCAACACGGCACACCGCACCTGCTGAATCAGCCGCGGCAGATACACCTGCTGAGAAATCAGCGGCTCATCCGGACAAAATCCCGTCAGACTGCAGGACAACTCAGAGAAATCCTGCAGGCTGATCGCCCAGCCCTCAACCGCGGCCCAGCCAAAAACAACCTCCGCGTCGGCACCGCTGCGACGTACGGAAATCCACCGAGTATACTCGTCGGAAAAATCAAATGGCAGAAAAACCTGCTGACCATCGGACAGTCGCTGCAGCAGCACCAGCCACCCGGACAGCAGCTGACGCAGACCGGCCCGCACCGTCTCTGCACCCGGCTCAGTGCCCGTTGCCGAATCCGTCAGACCAAGGTAATAACATTCCCCAACCCGGGATTCCGAACCCAGGGCCACCGCGATCTGATTGTGAGGATTTGCTTCGACCGTTAGCTTCCACATTTCTCTGCTCTGACTTCCGCCTGCATCGAAGCAGACCAACCCCACACAAATACAATCAACCTGACAGGACACTGATATGGTACGAGTTTTGTGCACTGCGTTAAATGGAGAATCCGGCCCACATTTCGGAATGCTGCAGGATGCCGGCCATGAATGCTGCGTCGTTGATCGCAGGCTGAATCTCTGGGACCCAGCGGTCCTGATCAATGCCGTTAAGGATTTCGACGCCGTCATCGCCGGCTCGGAACCGTGGCCGGCAGACGTTATTGCGGCTGTCCCGCGAGTCCGCGTGCTGGCCCGCGCCGGTGTCGGTTTTGATGCCATTCACCTGCCCACCTGCGATGAACGCAGGGTCGTTGTCGCCACCACTCCCGGCTGCAACCACCACTCCGTCGCTGAACACACCATCGCCATGCTGATGGCCGTCGGACGAGGCTTCCCGGCACTCGATCAGGAAGTCCGTCGCGGAGAATGGAACCGTAATGCACAGCCACGCATCTGGGGTCGCACCCTCGGACTCGTCGGACTCGGACGCATCGGACAGGCTACCGCTATTCGAGCAATCGGACTGGGAATGCAGGTCATCGCCTATGACCCCTTCCCACCCGCCGCCTTCGCTGCACAACACGGCATTCCACTCGTATCGCTCGAACAGCTGATCACCGACTCCGACTTCATCTCACTCCACCTGCCCGCGTCCGCTCAGACTCGGCACATGATCAACGATGACTCCATCGCCCGCATGAAACAGGGTGTTGTGATCATCAATACGGCTCGCGGTCCGCTGATTGATGAAGCCGCACTGATCCGAGGACTGCAGTCCGGAAAAGTCCGCGGCGCCGGACTCGATGTCTTCGAAACAGAACCACTGCCACTCTCCAGCCCACTCATCGGCATGTCCAATGTCATGCTGGCAGGACACGTCGCAGGCCTTGATAATGAATCTCATGATGCCACGTGGGCACTTGCTGCAGACATCATCCTCAGACTGCAGCGCGGCGAATGGCCGGCCGAGTGCATCCAGAATCTGAAAGGCACCAGCAACTGGGCATGGTAAGTCGACTACGGTGGGAGCAGTCCTGCAGGCTGCTCCCATCACCCCTCAGCCCTCATTCCCCACCAACAGCATACTGCGATGGCACGCGCCGCAGATCCTGATCCGGCAGAATAAAGACACCGTCCACAACCTCGTTCTCTGACTGCAATACCTCCGGTTGTCGGCAGCCCGCCAGCACTCGCACCGCAAAGATCTCCTGCACTCCCTCGTCAAACTTCACCCACCCCAGCACAGCGCCCGTCGTCACATCCACGGCCACCATTCCACACACCATCACTCGCTCAGCCCGTACCGTTTCAGCTTTCGATAGATGGTCGCTGAGCTGATCCCCAGGATCTCGGCCGCTTCAAACGCCGAGCCGCCGCACAATTCGATCGCGCGACTGATCGCCATCCGTTCCAATTCATCCATCGTGATGATGTCTTGCTTCGAGGCAAACGGAAAGCCCTCGTGATTACCGGGCTCGCTCGGAGCGGTAGCCCGTCCCACAACATCCCTCGGGCCGATCGGCAGCGGTTCT
>CAXBSH010000099.1:0-15766 GCA_963977705.1 uncultured Planctomycetaceae bacterium | reverse complement strand
GGGCACGAACTTCTCGTCACCCTTGAAATGCCCAGTGGTTTTAATGGATGGACCCGAGCAGGAATGCTCGGGCTACCTTTTGTCCTCGGCGTCATACATGCACGAGTAGCGGGCTGAAGCCCACACTACGGGAATACACCAACGCGCGGCGGGCTGAAGCCCACGATACAGGGATACTCGAACTCACGGCGGGCTGAAGCCCACGATACGGGGATACCGCGATCGAACGTGACGCCTGGTCGTCCGATGGAACCGCAAGTCGCGGTGAGATTCCACCCCGCAGATTGCGGACTCAATTCACTCGCGCACTGCCGGCCTGCGCTGATTTTGAGGCTTTGTCCGGATCAGTGAACAGCCGCACTGTCACGCGAGTATTCGGCTTGATTTCTGTACCCGGTTTGGGATCCTGCGATTCAACGGTGTAGATCGCAGCGGGAGTTGCCGCTGGTCGCCCCTGCTGCAAACTCACTCGACTGGCTTTGGGATTCCTGTCGTCGCGAGGCAATCCCAGTGCATTCAGAATTTCAAGGGCTTCTTTGTGCGGCAGGCCCGTCAGATCAGGAATTCGGCCGGCTTCGATCTGAGGCGTGGGACGCTTCATTCCAGGTGGGGCATTGGGGGCTTCTGGTTGACCTTCCGACGCAAGACCGTTGCCTTCATCTCCCACTGGAATAATATTCCAACCCGTCAGATTGGGCTCAAATGTGGGCTTCCTGCCGGGCCAGATGTCAGGTCTCCAGCCGTCTGGATTGACCCGCACCCTGGAGAATGTGTAGACGCTGATACCGGTTTGCGGGGGATCATACATCTGCACTGCCACCGGCAGCCAATTCTGAATATCCAGCATCAGATTCACGTGGTGCCACTCACCGGCATCCTGCGGCAGATTCGGATAGATCACAAGATGCACCATGGTCGCGTTGGACGCCGGTGATTTGCCCTGATGAAAAGCCATTTCATAACGACGCCGTGCCTTCTCCGGTGGCATACCGAACAGAAATGGCAGCGGGCTGTCCATAATATTCTTCCCCTGCATATCCGCCGGGATTGAAGCCACCAAAGCCTGTTTCTTCTGGACATCAAGGTCAAACACTCGAGTGCCGTTGCACCACCACTCCGTGTCAGAGCTCTCCACCAGATCAAACGGTTCACCGTCTTCCTTGAGCCGAATTCGCGGCGTTGTTCCGGCTTTCTTCGCCGCGGCCACTTCAGCTGCTCGGCGTTCCAGATCCTGTGGAGTCACTGGCGCCGACTTGAAATTCACCCTGCCGCAATCCGGCTGCTCGTAAGCGAAACTTCCCTGCGAAAATCGTTCTGTCTTGAAACTCAGATCATAGACGCGACGCTGAATATCGCCTTCCATCCGAAAGACGTCACCGCTGGCCTTCGACCACTTTTCCAGCAGCACATCCAGTTCCGCTTCCTGAGCTGCAGACATTGGGGGAGCACGGCGAGTCTGGGGCTTGCCCTTCATTTCGATCGTCGCGCCCATACCAGCAGGCTGAGCAGCAGTTGGTGCACCCGCCGCCGCTGACTGGGGCTCATCCGACACACGAGTTCGCCCGGCGTTCGTCGCCGCTGTGCCTCGTGGAGCCTGCGAAGCCGGTGCCGGACGACGAACAGCAGCCTGACCAGCACCGGACTGAGCATTCAGTCGCGGAACCACAGTCAACAGACCGACCAGACACAACACGGCAGCAAAAGTTCTGACCATCGGACTCCCTTCCGACACCTGCCTCCGCAGAGCACAGGTTATGTCACACCGTTCCGAATGCTCGCTTCCCTGCGATCAACCGTTCCGGCATTCGCTTTGTTCAGCCCCGATCGCTCTGGCGTTTACCCAGGTCCCGGGGCATCGAATTCCCGAGGATTTTTAACGAATTATCCGATTTCGCTCCAGACCGATTTTTCCTGACAATTCACGCAAAAAATGGCAGGCAGAAGGCAAATGTCAACCACTTTCGTCGACTCAGCGAGCAAATCCAGACACCAATCCCCGCTCCCTCGGCACTCGCTGCTGCAACTTCCAGTCAAACGGCAGTTTCTGCCGCTTAACTGCCACCAGCCACCAGGCTGAGCCACCAGCCTCAGACACGACCGGACGCCGGCAACGGCAGCAGATCACGCAGCTCACCACCATGCACACGCTGACGACACTGCAAATACAATCCCGCAAAGCCCGCCAGAAACAGTACCGTCTGCAGACTACTGAGCACCGTAAAGGACGCAAACCGGCCGGCCGGAGTCAACAGACCGTTCGCCAGCTCTCTGCCACTGCTCACCACCAGCATCACACCACCAACCAGCAGCAGGAGACTCAGGAACTCAATCAGAAAATTCAGAGGCTGGGATAGCACAAACGAAATCCCCCGACTGATTCCCTCACTACCATCACACCGCTCAATGCCGATCGCACACTGACCCAGAAACAGGCCCAGCAGCAGCACCAGATGTGCCCAACCACACCCCAGCCCCACACACGCCTGTACCAGCCCCTCAAGGAAAGGCCAGAAGGACAGGACCTCAGCAGCCTCCGCCATCATCAGCCAGAACATACTGACCGCCAGCGACATCCCCAGCCAGATCAACAGGGCAATCAGGGACGCCTGCAACCGCTCCGCCGCCACCAGCAACGCGGAAAAAAATCCACAACGCTCACCTCGACACAACATCCCACCCACACACCCCGAAACGACCACCAGCAGTACACTGTGCAAAGACAATCCCGCCAGTTGCAGCAGCCAGCCGATGGGACGAGGCACCCCGGGAGTACTGAGCTGGTTGGCTACCATTTGCTGCACCAGAGAGGGCACTCCGTAACTGGCCAGCCCCATCCCAGGCTGCGGCAAGCGGACCAACGCCCGACTTTCTGCCCGCACCACCTCCCGCTCGCCCTGTCGCGCGTCATTCGCCGATGCAGCTCGCCACAAATCGGCCGGAAACAACTGAAAAAGACCGCCGCAACACACCACCACAACACCCGCCAGCAACAACAAACCCGGGCGCACACCCTGCTGAATTGAAGCAAAAAACAGCCCCAGAATACGCCGATTCAGAGGAAACTCCACCGTTGCGTCCATCTCGCTCCCCTCCCCCACCGTTCTGCACAACGACTGTCTCACGCCCTGCGTATCCACAAGCAGCCCCCCACCCTTTTGCGGGAATCGGCGTCAAATCTGCGAAATTTTGTGGAATCGTGCAATTCTGATGTTCTCAGAATCCAGCGTCTGCCAGCAAACTTCCTGCAGCACAGGCCGCAAAATCGTTCTGCAGGATGCACCGCTGATGACCGACAGCTCCGGACAGTCCCCCGCCGACCAACCGCCAGCAGCACCCGCCACAGGAATTCCCCGTGCACTGCTTCTGCTGCTGCTGTTGCCCTGCGCCGGTTCAGCACTGGCCACACTGATGCCCGATCACGCTCCCGCTCTGCAGGTTGTCACCGAACGCCCCGCACTTGTCTTCGAATCCTACCTCGCTGATACCAGCCAGTTCGAAGCAGAATCACGCCCGGTGATCACTGAAGAGTTCTTCTTTCGCAACCAGGGCCAGAACCCCGTGGAGATTGCCGAGCTGAAGCCCAGCTGCGGCTGCCTCGCCCCCACCGCGACTCCACGCATCATCGCTCCCGGAGAAACCGGACGCATCACACTGCCCGTTCGCACAGCCAATGAACCCAGCGGACTCCGCGAATACCTTGTCACCGTTCGCTACCTGGATCCCAATCCCCGCGAAGTCACACTCACCTGCCGTATGCTGCTGCCACAGAAGAAGCTGCTGATTGAACCACGAGTGGTGATGGTGATGGGACAACCAGCCCCCACGGCAGTCCACGAAGTCGCTATCTCAGACTTCCGCGAAGGCCGTCCTCAACAACCCATCCAGATCGCTCGCATCGAAGCCACACCCGCTTTCGTACAAGCCAGTCTCGCCGGACAATCCACCGGCGAAGAACTCAGCCAGACCCGCCTGAACATTCGCTTCGACGGCACTCAGCCTCCCGGTCAGCATCGAGGACTGGTGGCCGTCTTTACCAATGACCCGGACTACCCCGTGATCCAGATCCCCGTCGTCGTGGGCAGCCGGATCATCAGCAGTCCTGGCAGCGCTGGAACAGCCCCGGTCGAAGCCCCCCGCGCTCGCTCGGCCCCCGAAATGGGACGCGTCGTCATCAACCGTAATGTGCTCAGCGAATCCGGAGCTGCAGACCTGCAGATCACAGCCCCCGCCAACTGGCAAAGCGGAGCCGTGGAAGCGTGGCCCCCACAGCTGAACGCCACTTATGTGCCCGCCAAAGTGACAGACAACTCCGCCACTACCACGGAAAACACCGACCCACAGACACAGAAACTTGCCCTGCGTGTCGGAGTCACAGAACTGCCCCCGGCGGGACTGAACCAGGGAGTCCTGACGCTGCATTTCACCACACCCGATGGTCCCCGCATGCTGACAGTGCCCATGTCACTGATCTGGTTGTGATTTTGACCAGATCCAGCGATACAGGTTGCGACTGTCCACATAACGCGATTCAGATGCCGCAGCTCCCAGCACCACCACAATCACACGACGCCCCTCTCGCTCGCCCACAGACACCAGACAGGCACCCGCCTTGTCCGTCGTCCCGGTCTTGACACCGCTGTAGCCCGCCATGCCGAGCAGTTCGTTGGTGTTCTTCCACAGCACGTTTCGCTGATAACCACCAGGTCCGGACAACACGGCTCCACGCTGCCGAGTTCCCATGACCTGCACCAGCAGCTCACTGCCCAGCATCTGCCGCGCCAGCTGCGCTAAATCCACAGCCGAAGCATGGTGTGCGGGACCCGTCAGACCATGCGGATTTTCGAAATGCGTATTGGCCAGACCCAGTGCCACAGCTTCCGCATTCATCGCCTGCACAAATCGCAGCAGAGGATCCTCCGCAGCCACTTCACCCGCCGGCAGAGTCAGTTCCAGCTGCTCCAGCACGCGCCCCCCGAAATGCTCGGCCAAAGCCACGGCCATGTCGTTGCCCGAGGGCAGCATCAAGCCATACAACGCTTCCGAGACCACCAGGGATTCCCCAGCTCGCACCCCGGATGTGGAACCAATCGTGCCATCGCCACGAACCGACATCGTCAGCCGCTCCTGAGCCAGCTCGGGGGCTTTCTGCAGCAACCGCGCTGTCAGCCACGCTGTCATCATCTTGGTGGTGCTGGCCATGTCCTTCCGCACAGCAGACTCAGAACCTGCCAGCTCCGTCCCGGTGGCCGCATCGACTACAGTCCAGGCATCGGCCGTCACCAGCGGCCGACCATCCGGCTGCTCAGCCGGTTCCAGCGGCAACTGCTCGGCATTCACAACCTCCGGAGCCGGTACCAGCTCCGGCTCAACGACCGGCCCCAGCTTCTGCCAGAAATCGGCCCGCACGATGCCGTCCACCGCCAGTCCCACAGATTCCTGAAACCGTCGCACAGCAGCTTCCGTAGCCGGACCGAAGTCGCCATCAACACCCAGTCCCGGAGTCGGCTGCAGCCGCGCATTCAATGTCCGCTGCAACAGCTCTACTCGCAGACCAAAAGCCCCCAGCTTGAGCTCTGCCTCTTCCGTCACCCCCTGCTTCCACTCCGGATTAAAGTGATCCCACGCTGCTCGTGCGACCGTGGCAATCAGGTCATGGGCTGCATTTGAGTCCTCCCAGCTGCGATCCTCATTCTCAGTCGTCAGTACACAGATGGCGAACACACCCGTCGGCCCGTAAATCAGGCCGGCATCCGTTCTGGAAGCCGCCACCGCTCCGCTTTTGTGCGCAATCTTTGTGCCCTTGGGCAGACGTGCAGCCAGCATCGCACTGTCCTCACAGCTTTCCAGATGCTGCAGCATGGCCCGACACGAATCCGCGGAGGCGACCGTACCACGCTGAATCTGCTCCAGCAGACCCACCGTTTCCAGCGCCGTCGTGCTGCCCAGACCATACAGTCGGCTGCGTTCCGGAGCAATTGTGGTGTCACCGCGATAGACAAACGAGTTCAGACGAGTTTCACTGTAGCCCAGTTCCTGCATACAGGCCGCGGTCGCCGGCAGACCAACTTCGCGAGCCACCAGATTGGTCGCCGTGTTGTCAGAATATCGAATCATCAAACGAATCGCGTCTCGCAAAGACAGCTGCAGGCCCGCCGAAAAATGCCCCGTCAGAATTCCTGATCCCGGTACCTTGTCAGCCTCTGCCAGAGTCAGCATGCGAGCCGCATCAAGCTGCCCCGCATCAATCTGACGATAAGCTGTCACCATCAGCGGCAGCTTGATCAGACTGGCCGTCGGCTGCACAATCTCAGCTCGCCACAGAAACTGTTCACCCGAATCCAGATGCCGCACAGCCACGGCCGCATTGCCACGATGTGCCTGCACCAGCGGACGAATGCGGTCTTCCAGAGTCTGACCGCTGCTGCTGCGTGCGCAGACCAGCCAGAGTACCCCCAGAACCGCGACTTGCACCCATCGCACGTGACTGCCGTTACCGGACATGTGTTGATTCCCATCGGAGTCTGCTGTTGGACATTCGCCAGGCCGCGATTCTAAATTGCTGCCGGCAGTCTGTCGAACCGACAGGTCAAAGGCTGTCGCATTTGCAATTCGCAGTTTGAATCGCGAGGATTCCCGGAATGTTCTGCGTGCTCTGCTTCGCGTTCCCCGCTCGCTCTCCCCGGACTCAGATCTCATCATGCACACTGACGACTCCGCTGCTCGCCGCGCTTACTGGACAGAACAACTGGAACTGGGGTATCAACTGGTCCAGCAGATTCAGGCGTGGCCCGTCAATGAGTGCCTTGAACGGTTCGCCAGTCTGCCGGCAGCGGCCGCAGCAGCGGGCGTCGAAATGCTGTTCTCAAACAGCAAAATCGCAGGCGGTCTGGATCGCATTCACTGGATTCGGCAGTCACTGGTGCCGGATGTGCTGGGCATCGCCACAGCAATGCTGCGCCGCGGCTGGATTCTGAAGATCGAAGACAGCTACCGATCTCTCGAAATGCAGACTCGACTTGGCAGCAAACCAGAAATCTTCGACGCCATTCTGCAGAAATGCATCTGGGAAAATGGCGGCACAGTTCCCGCACCGGATGTCCTGTTTCGCCGCGGCTGCGTACTGGTTGCCAATGTCCCCAAAGTGGGCACCCATATGTCGGGCACAGCCATCGACATTTCCGTGTTTCGTCGCAGTGACGGGACAGAAGTCTGGCGCGGCAACCCGTACCTCGAAATGAGCGAACGCACGCCCATGCGATCGCCCTTCGTGGAACAGGAATTCACTGCCAATCGTCTGGCCATTACCGAACTGATGGAAGCTCAGGGATTCATGCACTTCCCCTTCGAATTCTGGCACTACAACAAAGGCGATGCGCTCGGACACATTCTCAGTCAGATTCCCGGCCCCGCAGCCTTCGGACCGGTGCACTGGGACGCCACCACGAACACCGTAACCGCCGTCCCGAACGCCGATCAGCCACTACGCCCACTGCCTGAAATCCAACGCGAAATCGAAGCCGCCATCAGTCGCCTGAAAGGAACATAATCGCTGCCCCCCGGGACCACCGAGCACCAGCTCGGTAACACCCCGAAATAATATCCGTCGGTATCCACAGACGGCTCGCCTCACGGACCACCAAACACCCGCTCGGTGACTCCACGCACACAGTACACCAACGCACAGCCGCCGGTACCTCACGGATCATTAACGTACACTGTACGCCGACACACAAACCGACGTGGCAAACCGGCGATCAACCGACCGCCTACGCTCTGCCCGACCCACCACCAGACGACGGGCTGGGTTACTTCACGTACAGGAATTCGCTGGAGTTCAGCAGGACGTGGCACAGGTCAGCCAGAGCGGACTGCTCCAGCGTCTGTTCTGTCGCACCGGTCTGAACCTTCAGGCCTGCCGCTGCCGCTGATGAGTCACGCAGAATTCCCGGCTGAGCCTCAAAACGCCAGAATGCCAGAGTTTCAGGACCCGGGTTTTCGCGAGTCAGCAGCAGCTCTTCCTGAGCCAGTACGGTTCGCGTCAGGCGAATGTCATCAAGCAGCCCGTCGAACTGACTGTCCGCTCCCACACGATGACCGATCGCAACCGGCAGCTCATTCTGCAGACCACCAGTCAGCTCCAGCGGAACTGAGACCACACTGATCGGCTCATCATCATTCGCCATGTTTCGCAGATAAAAAATGGCCTCACCCGGCTGCTCCGCTGACTTCGCCGGACGAACCGACACAGCCGCGTACCACGGCACGTTGAACTGCACTGTATGATCAGAAAACAATGCCGCTTCACGCTGCTTTCCATCCGCCGTTTTTCCAAACAGCTGCAGCACCAGAGTCTGCGGCTTGCGTCGCGAACCTTGACCTGTAACACCAAACACCCAGCCACTGTGCTGAGCATTCCCGTCCCAGCGCGAGGCAATCGTTCGCACAGCACCCGATTCATAAACTGACCGCAGCTGAAAACAGGCTTCAATCGTGAATCCGCCGGTGTCGTCCTGCGGCGCGACTGTGGCAGACATCCGCGGCGGCTGCTCGGCCGGGTTCAGCAGCAGTGCCTGCCCCGGACGCGACGGCAGATTTCCCACCGGCAAAGCCGCTTCCTGCGACTGCTGCTCACGGTCCTGTCGAATCTGCTGCCGCTGCTGGCCCCAGAACCCCTGCGCCGCCAACAGCTCGTGCGGCTGCGGACTGCGTCCCCACACCGACAACCACAGCTCCTGCAACAGCTCGCCCGAAAGCTCTGACAACCCGCCGCTGTCAGGTAACAATCGGCCGGCCAGACGCCCGGCATGATTCAGCATCATCTGACTGTTGAACAGCAACAGCGACTGCACAGGAGACGTCGTGGTGTCCCGCGTTGCCGTACTGGCAAAGAATTGCGGCAAATCAAAGACATCCAGCAGCGGATCACGCGAATTCCGCATCACTCGCAGATAAATGGATCGACGCGGCACATCCGAATTGACTCCCGGACCACCGGACTTGCGATCCAGCTGCCCGGTCACTGCCAGCACTGCATCCCGAATCTGCTCGGCATCAAGTCGCCGCACATCAGCACGCCAGTACCACTGATTGCGAGGATCCACGACCTGAAACTGCGCCAGCTGCGGATGCTCTGATGACTGCCGGTACGCTGCCGAAGTCACCAGCAGACGATGCAGATCCTTCAGTCGCCAGCCGGACTGCAGGAACTGAGCCGTCAGCCAGTCCAGCAGCTGAGGGTGCGAAGGCGGACCACCCAGTGTTCCGAAGTCACTGGCATTCGGAACCAGCCCGCGACCGAAATGTCCCTGCCAGATGCGATTCACCATCACTCGAGCCGCCAGCGGATTGGCAGGATCTGTCAGCCAGCGGGCCAGCGCAGCACGTCGACCGGTCGTCTGAGCATCAGCTCCCACAACCGGCTGCAGTTCCGCAGCCTGCAGAATCTCAGGAACACCCGGTGGCACCAGCTGCTGCTTTTTCGGAATCAGCGTGGGCGGAGCCTGCGGACCAATGTCGGTAACCACCAGCGCTGTCGGCAGCGGAGCCGGCTTCAGACGATCAAACTCAGACAACTGCCGCCGCAATGCCAGCAGGCGATCCTTCGCATCCCCCTTGATACGATTGTCCAGCACTTCGTATTCATAGTCCACCTGACGCCATGCCAGATGATACAGCTGCTGCTCCAGCGGTGAACGCTGATGGGGAGCCGATTTCAGGATGGCTTCCACGTCCGGCGGAAACATCTCGATCGCCTTGATTCGAGCGTCATCGCGATAAGGCTGCTCCAATTCGGCAATCTGTCCGCGAATCTCTGCTGTCGCTGACATCCACGTGTCCAGCGCCTGCTCATGCGACTGCAGCTCGGCCGTCGACGCAATCACAGTCCCGTCCTTTGGCAGCAATCCCGCAAAGACCGCTCGCAGACGATAATAGTCCCGCTGCAGCAGCGGATCATACTTGTGGTCATGACACCGAGCACACTGCAGACCCAACCCCAGAAACACATCAGCCGTGGTGTCCGTCACTTCATTCAGAATCAGATCCCACTGGCCACGCGCATCACGGTTGTTGTACTCATAAATCCAGTGTCGCAGGAAACCCGTGGCCACCAGCGCATCGGGACTGTCCGGAAACAGTTCATCACCCGCCAGCTGCTCCTGCACAAAACGATCATACGGCTTGTCCTGATTCAGCGAATCAATGACATAATCCCGATAACGCCACGCGTCCGGTCGGAAACCATCAGCCCGATATCCATCGGAATCCGCATACCGCACCAGATCCAGCCACTGCCGAGCCCAGCGTTCACCGTACTGATCGCTCTGCAGCAGACGGTCCACCAGACGCTCCCACGCATCCACCCGGTCATCCGCTTCGAACTCCCGAATCTGCTGAGCCGTAGGGGGCAGTCCCGTCAGATCAAACGTCACACGACGAATCAACGTGGCCCGGTCAGCCTCAGGCGCCGGATCCAGACCTGCTGTCTGCATCGCTGCCAGCAGAAATCGATCCACATCATTGCGAACCCACTGCGCCTGCGGACCCGTAATCTGCGGAATCACCGGATTCGATAACGGCTGCAGGGCCCACCAGCGACGATCCTGTTCAGTAAACTCCGCCTGCAATGGCCGCACCGCACCACCCTCAGCCGCCGGCATGCCAGCCCCGGACTGCACCCAGTCAGCCAGCAATTGCACGTCAGCAGCCGGCAGCTGCCCGGCAGGCGGCATCTGATAGCCGTCATACCGCACTGCCTGAATCAGCAGACTGTCGTCTGGCTGTCCTGGAACAAGGACCGGCCCAGATTCACCGCCCGCCAGAATAGCACCCGGTGAATCCAGACGCAGACCACCCTTCTGCTGCTTCGCACCGTGACACTGATAGCAGTGAGTCGCCAGCAGGGGCCGAATCTGCAATTCAAAATGCCGGATCGCTTCCGGTGTCGCCGCAGAATCGCCATGCGGTGGGACAGACTGAGCCCGCACAGTCCCCGACCACAGCAGACCGGAGATCAGCAGCAGCACAGCACGACGCAACATGCGAACAGCGATGGAACACATTTTCGAAACTTTGCAGCAGCAACAAAAACCAATACACCAACACCCACAGTCTGACACGAAACGAAGAAAAAGCCCAGCGAAAAACGCCGCAAACACGAGTTCTGGCGGGGAAGTTGCCGACATTGCCAGCCAGGCGCGTGAATTCCACGAACTGCCTGCTTTCACCTCCCGCAACCAGGCGATAGAATCTTCAGATCCCGCTGCACAATTACAGTCTGCCCTGCCCTCCACCCGGTCCGTTTTTTCCCCGGTTGTTCACCGCCGGATACTCAGGTGCCTGCCATGCCTGTCTCTCCTTTCACCAGCCTGTTCCAGGGTCGCCGTACGCTGGCACAAGCCGCCGCCAGCTCACTGCTGCTGGGCTGGCCCTCCAGCGGACCTCTGCCGCAGGTCTTCGGTGACGGACTGAAACGCTCCGGCACAACCTCTCAGGGGCCGGCCAAAGCCTGCATCGTCCTGTTCATGTGGGGTGGTCCGGCACAACAGGACACCTGGGACATGAAACCTGCTGCGCCGCTGGAATTCCGCGGCCAGTTTCAGCCCATCAGTACCGCAGTCCCCGGACTGCAGATCTGCGAACATCTGCCCCAGCTGGCAGCCCGCGCTGAACAACTGTGTGTCATCCGCTCCATGACTCATGATGATGTCAACCACACCACAGCGCCGCACTGGCTGCTGACCGGCCGCAAAAGCCCCGGCGAAACGTCGTTGCCACTGGATCGCGACTGGCCCTCCATCGGCGCCGTGCTCAGCCAGCGCGGCTTCGGCACAGGGCCCCTGCCCCCGTTCGTCTCCATGATGCCAGTGGTACCGAATGGGGCCCCACGGTTCGTTGAACAAAGCCACGGGCAGGGAGGTGGCTGGCTGGGGCCAGTCTACAATCCCCTGCGAATCGATGAAGATGCCAGTCTGCCCGGATATCGCGTGGGCCAGTTCTCGCTGCAGCCCGAACTCTCGTCAGACCGCCTGCAACGACGACGCTCCCTGAATACCGCCCTGCAGACCGATTCCGCCAATCCGGCTGACACAGTCGCCATCAGTGAACAGTATCGGCGAGCATTCGAGCTGCTGGCATCACCTCACGTCACCGCAGCCTTTGATCTCAGTCAGGAAGATCCGGCCACACGCGACCGCTACGGCATGAACATCCACGGTCAGTCCGTACTGCAGGCCCGGCGACTGGTCGAAGCTGGCGTCCCCATCGTCACTGTCTTCTGGCCTAATGACGGGATCACCAACGTCAGCGTCTACTGGGACACACACTCCCGCAATTTCATCGATCTCAGTACTCGCCTTTGCCCTGTCACAGATCAGGCATTTTCTGCTCTGCTGGATGATCTTGGTGAACGTGGCATGCTGGACGAAACACTGGTGCTCTGGACCGGCGAAATGGGACGGACTCCGCGAGTTGGTCAGTCGGTGGTGGGTGGTGCCGGAGCAGGTCGTGATGGACGCGATCACTGGCCAACAGTATTCACCAGCGTGCTGGCTGGAGGCGGTATTCAGGGAGGTGCCATCTACGGCGCCAGTGACCGCTACGCCGCGGAACCGGCTGACAATCCCGTTTCTCCCGCAGATCTCGTTGCCACCATCTACCACCAGCTGGGCATCGATCCGCATTCGCTGATCCATGACCGACTGGGACGCCCCGTCACACTCTGCGAAGGCGAAGTCCTGCAGGCCCTGTTGAAGTCCTGATCTGACCACATTCCCTGAACCTGATTCTCAGCGTGACAACGTTCCATGCAAAGACTCGTCCGCACTGCCTTTCTGTGGCTGTTACTGCTGCCTCTGCCCGTCCACGCCACGACGCCGGTTCAGCCACCCGAGGACACCGCAGCAGCATCGCCAGCTGCTGCCGCTCCCAAAGCCGATCCGCAGCTGCCATGGGTCACTCGCCAGGCGGATGTACCGCGAGTCAGCTTTCATCGCTTTCACAGTGCCGTAGCGGGAACAGATGTCAGCTACCACCTGTATACACCGCTGGAATATGACCAGTTCCCGGATCGCCGATTTCCAGTCCTGTACTGGCTGCACGGGACGGAAGGTGGGATCAATCACATTCGCCCGGTCGCTCGACTGTTTCATTTCGGTATCCGCGATCACGGTCTGCCACCGCTGCTGGTGGTGTTTGTCAATGGGCTGTCCAAACGCCTCTGGACAGACTCCAAAGACGGTCGTGCTCCCATTGAATCTGTGTTCATCCGGGATCTGATTCCGCAGATCGATCAATCACTGCGAACCATCGCCGGACCCCACGGACGGATTCTGGAAGGTTTCAGCATGGGCGGTTACGGAGCCGCTCGGATCGGGTTTCAGCACCCCGAGCTGTTTGGCGGGATCTCAATTCTTGCCGCTGGACCGCTCAGCCCCGAATTTGAGGGCCCGCGAGCCAACGGGAATCCGCTGCGCGACGAGATTCTGCGGGATGTCTGCAGCAGCGACATGCAGTACTTTCGCGATACGCACCCCTGGAACATGGCTCAGCAAAACGCCGCTCAGCTGCGTCATGCAGGCACGATCATTCGGCAGGCCACAGGAACCAGCGACTTTTCACTCACATTGAACCGCACATATCACGAACATCTGCAAAAGCAGCAGATCCCGCATGAATACCATGAAGTGCCGAATGTCGCGCATGACACGCCAGCCCTGCTGGCCGGCCTCGCCAATGCTCAGTTCTATCGCAAAGTCCTGACGCCTCGGCCCCCGGCAGCAGCGCCGGCCCAGGACAGTCAGTCCGGCACAGCAGACTCACCGCAATAAGACAGCTCAGCTCCGTCGCTCAGGTTCTGCATTCCGGCTTCGCTTGATTCAGGGGGCCTGTCCCACCGGACGCAGCCCCTGCCCTGCAATTCCCAGCAGTGAATCCCCAAGATCCTGTCGGACCGGCTCGGCCAGCTGCGACAGACGACGCACGATCTCAGGGTGCTGAGCCGCCACATTCACGGTTTCTCCGGGATCATCCTGCAGATGAAACAGCGACAATTCCAACGGCACAACCTTTCCGCCATGTCGACTGGCAATTCCGTCAATCCCGCTTTGAGTAATGGAACGAGCCTGCTGACTGCCCCAGCCGGAAGGCTTGCCCCCGCGTCCAGGTTCGGCCAGCGTTGTGATGTACGAATGCGGAAAATGCAGCTTCCACGGCCCGCTGCGCACAGCATGCAGTTCCGTCCCCGCATAAAAGAACAGCGATTCATGCGGAGCCGACTGACGATCTTTCCCTGAAAGCAGCCCGGACACATCAACTCCATCGATGCGGTGCTTTGGCAGCTTTCCACCTGCCAGGGCTGCCAGCGTCGGCAGCAGATCGATCGCCATCCACGGCACATCCGACACCTGCCCCGCTGGCACATGCCCGGTCCACCGCACAAGGCAGGGGACACGCACACCACCCTCGAACGCCGTCAGCTTCCCCTCCCGCAGACGACCATTCGACCCGGCATGCTCACCATAACTGAGCCATGCGCCGTTGTCCGAACAGAACAGCACCAGAGTCTTTTCAGACAGCTGCAGACGATCCAGCTCTGCCAGAATCTCGCCGACTGACCAATCCAGCTCCTGAATCACATCACCGTACAAACCAACCCCGGATTTCCCGCGAAAGCGTTCCGAGGCAAAGATCGGCACGTGCGGCATCACATGCGGAACATACAGAAAGAACGGACGATTCACGTTCCTGCGGATGAACCCGACCGAACGTTCCGTGAAACGCTTCGTGAACTGACTCTGATCCGGATCCTGCTCAATCACAGACTCGCCGTCGTACAGCGGCAACGGCGGCATCTCGGAGGCCAGCACCGGATGATATCTGCTGTTATCATTCGAATAGGGAATCCCCAGCCACTCGTCAAAACCATGCCGCAGAGGATTGAACTGCGGAGCCGTACCGAGATGCCACTTACCGAATATTGCGGTGGCATAACCCTGCTCTCGCAGCATTTCCGGAAGCAGCCATTCAGACGGATGAATTCCGTTTTGACTGGTGTGATTCAGAGCCCCCTGCAATCCCACTCGATTCGGATAACAGCCCGTCATCAGAGCCGCACGGCTGGCAGTGCAGACCGCCTGCGCTACATAGAAGTCTGTAAAGCGAGTCCCCTGCTGTGCAAGCCGATCCAGGTGCGGAGTTTTCACCTGGCCACCACAGCAACTGAGATCTGCGTATCCCAGATCATCCGCCATGATCAGCACAACATTGGGCCGGTCCATCGCCGGGATACTGCTGATCTGCAGCAGCAGCAGGAAACAACAGCACGACTGCAGGCAACGCACGAAAGACATCTGCACACCTTCTGAACCAGTGAATCCAATCCGCAGTTCGACCGCAACCGCCTGACGGCCTGGCACACCGCAACAGCCCCGCCGGACTCGGATCATTAAACCCAAATTGCGGAGCGACCACAACGAGCAGGCGTTGCTCTGCGAAAACTGGCAGCTGATCCGCAGACCCTGACCGGCCGTCACCCCCGCCGTCAATTCCTCGATGTTCAGGACAGACACCTCACTGATCACTGATTACTGACCACTGATTACTGACAACTGATTACTGATTACTGATTACTGATTACTGATTACTGATTACTGATTACTGATTACTGACCAAAATCCTTCATGTCATCGAAGCCATGGTCGCCGGTCGGACGGTCCGCACAGCAAGAAAGCCCGCGATCACCCCGACAGTAGCTGCCAGCACAAGTCTG
>CAXBSH010000098.1:0-16040 GCA_963977705.1 uncultured Planctomycetaceae bacterium | reverse complement strand
GCTGCCCAGATCGAGGCATCGATGGACGCGGGGTTGTCAGCTTCGGCGATCCCGATGCAGTCGGTCGAGCGGATCATGATTCTGCAGCCCATCACGGGTGCGATGCCGGGCTTTTCCGACGTTGACGGGGGTGTACCGGGAGGTGCTCCATGAAGACGTGTGTTGACTGCGGGCACGGGTGGGATGATCGTCGCGGAGTCGTTCTGATTGTGGTGCTGGTGCTGGTGGTAATGCTGTCGCTGGCGGGGTTTGGATTTCTGTCGGCGATGTCGACGGAGTATGAGGCAGCGCGTCTGAACGGAGCTTTGCTGCAGGCCCGTCAGACTCTGGTATCCGCAGAGACTCAGCTGTTGTGGCTGACTGGTCAGCCGCGGATTCGTCGTGAGGTTCTGGGTGGGCTCTATAACAACCCGGGGTTATTCCGTGGGCGTCCGGTCGAGGGTTTGCAGGCTGTGGGGACAGAGGCGGGAGTCGCGGGGCAGGGGCTGACAACGGCGGCGGGGTCTGCAGCCATCGGGCAGTTCCAGTCTGGTGCTCTGCTGGCAGGTCCGGAGACGTGGCGATTTTCAGTGGTATCGATTGATCGTCCGGTGGGTGGGGCGGCAGTGCAGCGATTCGGTCTGACATCAGAGAGCGCGAAGCTGCATCTGGGTACGGTATTAAGATGGGAGCAGACACGGCCTGACAGTGGCCGTCAGGCGCTGCTGCGTCTGCCGGGGATGACTGATGTGATTGCCGATTCGCTGCTGGACTGGATGGATGCGGATGACGTGCCAAGGGCTCAGGGGGCCGAATCTGAGTACTATCAGACGCAGGGGTCGTCTGTGCGTCCGTTGAATGCGGTTCCTGCTTCGCTGCAGGACCTGCTGGCGGTGCGTGGGATCAGTGCTCAGCTGCTGTATGGAACGGGTGCTGGTGCTGCAGCAACGGCAGCGGGCACTGGCAACGAGGCGAGTGGGCTTTTGAGCAGTCCGGAAGGTGGTGATCCGGTGGTGACGCAACCACTGGCGGAATTGACTGCAGAGACGTTTGGGACAGCGAACGATGCGGATTCTGCGTTGCAGACCGCGGCAACTCGACCTTTGTGTGAGCTGCTGACGGTGTGGTCTGCCGAGCGTCTGGTGCAACCAGACGGGGCACTGCGAGTGAATCTGAACCAGCCGAATCTGAGTGCTGTTCGCAGTGGTTTGCAGGGACGAGTTCCTGAAGCGGTGGTGCAGTATGCATTGTTGGTTCGCAGCTACGGGCTGGCGGCGACGATTCCGGCGGGTTTACCCGAACAGAGTGTGGGGGAGGTGTCAGTTCCGGCAAATGCGGTCGGGGCATTGCCGCTGAAGTCTTTGGGGGATCTGGTGGATTCTGCGGTGGTGATTCCTGCCGTGGGGACGCGTGTGGCGATAGTTGTCAGAAGTCCGCTGCAATCGGCTCAGGCAGATTCCGATCTGACGTTTCGTCAGTTGCAGGACGCGGCATGTGTTGAGGCTGGTCCGGTGATTGCAGGGCGGATTAGTTTGCAGGAGTCTGGTGAGGAGGTTTTGCGGAGTGTGCCGGGTGTAACGGCGGAGCAGGCAGCAGGACTTGTGGCACAGCGGGCCCGACTGCAGCCATTTGAGCGACGCAGTCTGTTGTGGCCGGTCCGAGCCGGGGTGTTTACTGTGGAGCAGTGGCGAGCGGTGTTGCCGGAACTCACCGATGTCGGAGATGTGTTTCAGGCGGAACTGATTGTGTTTCGGGCGGTGGGTGGTCCCTTGCTGCGTCGAAAACTGATTTTGGATACTGCAGCGGGGACTGCGAAGCGGGTATATTGGAGGAATGTCACGGACGAGCGTCTGGAGTTTGGGCTTGAGAGTCTGGCAGCGCGCAGTGAGGACGTGAAGTAGAGTGTCAGGGTGATGAGTCGACAAGTACGGCGTGATCTGACGGATTTTGGCAATTGTTGGTTGGTGGTGCTGATTTTTGCTGGCTGACGTGGAGAGGCTGTGATGGCACGATTTCTGGCGATTCGCTGGAATGGTCGCTCGCTGCGATTCGTTTGTGCTGATGCGGATCGCGGTGGTCGTCTGACGCTTGTGGATGCCGGTCAGCGGCTTCCAACGGATGCTCAGTCTGCGACTGCGGCTGTTGATCTGCTGCGTCAGATTGTGCAGGAGACGAAGTGTGAGAAGCAGCGTCTGTTGATTCTGCTTGGTCGTGGAGCGATTGAATCCACAACGTTTGATGTGCCACCGGCAACAGAAGACGAGCTGCCGCTGCTGGTGCGTAATCTGGCCCAGCAGAACATCCCGGGGCTCAGTGAAGACGGGCCGCTGGACTTCATCGCTTATCCGCCTCGTGCTGATGGCAGTCGTACAGTCAGTGCGTTATCGATCATGTCGGAAGAGCAGGCGTCTGTGCGACAGCTGCGCGAGCAGTGTGGTTGCCGCAACGTGTCGATTCTGGTGGCTCCGCACAGTCTGCGAGCATTCGCTGCGGCCAGTGCGGATAGTGCGCAGTCGGCGGCTTTGGGTTGGGACGGGCAGACGCCTGTCGAGACGACGTTGCTGGTGGCGCGTGGTGACGAGCAGGCGGATGTGCTGGTGAGTACGGCGACGTTGCCCTTGCTGTCGCGTACGATTCGTCTGCCCAATGCTCTGCCGCAGGGCGAAGCGGCTCAGTTTCTGATTGGCGAGACGCAGCGGACGCTGATTTCGGCTGGTGGCCATCTGGCTCAGCGAACTCGCATTTCGCGTGTCGTTCTGATTGGTTCGGCCGAAGCGACTCGGGGACTGGCTGAAACATTTACCAACCACTATCAGGCTCCGGCCGAGCATGCCGAGGTCTTGAGTCTGCTGGCGGGAGAACCGGTCGAACTTCCGGAGGGCAATCCTGATTCGGCGGACTATGCGGCATTATTGGGAGCGATCTCTGAGGCAGCTCGGGGACTGCGGCCGGCGGTGGATTTTGCGGCCCCTAAACGTTCCCAGCCACTGCGTTCCAGTCATGGTCGCTGGCTGGCGGCCTTAGCGGCGGTACTGTTGGTGGCAGGAGGGGGAACCAGTTATGTGTGGTCACAGTTTGGTGAACTTGACAGCGAGAATGCTCGATTGGCAGTACGGCTGCAGGAGCTGAATGAACTGATTAAGGATACGGAAGCGCGGCGGGCGCTGGTCACGGCGATGACCACGTGGGAGAAGAATCGCTTCAGCTGGCCTGACGAATTACTGGACATCACGACGCGGATGCCGGCACGTCCCGGGATCACCGTGCAGCAGCTGAGTGTTTCGGCAGCGGGTCCTGGAACAAGTGTGGCGACATTCAGTGGGATTGGTAAGCCGCCCGAACTGATTGCTCAGATGGAACGTGCGCTGCGTGACAGTCGCCATGATATTCGGATCCCGGCGATCCGTGAGCAGCTTGTGGGGAAAGAGCTGCAGGGCAGTTTTCAGGCGACGCTGACGATTCGCAATGCGGGGACTGCTGAACCTGCAGCGAAAGCCGGGGTGACACCATGAAACTGACTCGACAACAACTGCTGCTGGGTGTGTTGATTGTGATCGGTGTAGTGCGTGTCGGGGACTGGGTCCTGCAATCGCTGATTGAGGGGCCATTGCAGGAGCGGCGGGCGAAGGCAGCTCAATTGCAGAAGGACATTCGCAGCCGGGAAAAGCAGCTGGCGGACCTGCGTGCGGCGGGGAAGCGAGTGGAGCAGTGGGTGCAGCAGTCGTTGCCGGCGGATCCTGAGACGGCACGAACCGCTTATCGCAGCTGGCTGCTGAGTCTGCTCCGCAGTACTCGCATGACGGATGCCGTTGTGGATTCGGGTTCGGCGGGAAGTCGGCGCCTGCGCAGCGGCGCGGTACTGTCTCGTTCCCTGCCATTTACACTGCGGGCACGTGGTTCGCTGCTGCAGTTCAATGATTTCCTGTATCAGTTTACGCGAGCTGGCCTGCTGCACCAGATCACCAGCTTTAATCTGACTCCGGTAAGTGGCTCAACCATCTTTGACGTCTCCGTTTCAATTGATACGGTGTTATTGCCGTCGCGGAAGGGTGCTGAGCTGAATACAGTGCCGGGAACGTTGCCCGCGCGGTCCACGGCAGCCGAGTATTCGGCGATTGCGGCCCAGAACATTTTCGCAATCGGTCTGAATACCGTGGATCCGCTGAAGCATACGTATGTTTCAGCGATTACATTCAGCAACGGACAGCCACTGGTGTGGATTACAGAACAGCTTTCCGACCGAGTGACTCGTACAGGGCCAGGCGAAACTTTCAGTACGGCAGCCATGAGTGGTTCGGTGGTGGAGGTGCGGGCTCAGGATGTGGTGGTGGAGAGCAGTGGGCGACGTCTGCTGTTGACTCTGGGCAGCCCGTTGTCCGAGGCGAAGGCGGTAGCCCCCTGATTCTGTTGAGAAACCTGGACGCATGACGGCAGACAACGCATGGCTGGGCAAGTCGTGGAGCTGGCGACAGACGGCCGGTGATTGTCTATGGTCTGCAATCTGCGGTGTGGCTACGGGGCTGATGGTCGCGCTGTTTCTCAGTCTGCTGCAGATAACGATCAGAATCTGGTGGCACAATCCGTGTCTGCTGTATTGCCTGCCATTGTCGGGACTGGTTTCGGGGCTGCTGTATGCGCGTGGGGTTCTGGGGATCGAGCGGGGTAATCAGCTGATCTTCGAGCAGATTCGGGGGACCGAGGGACGAGTCCCATTGCGTATGGCGCCGCTGGTTCTGGCATGCACGCTGCTGACTCACCTGTGCGGGGGTTCGGCTGGTCGTGAGGGAACTGCGGTTCAGATGGGTGGCAGCCTGTCTGGTGGGCTTGGTCGCAGGCTGAGGTTGTCCGGGGTGCGTCTGCAGACACTGTTGCAGTCCGGTATTGCAGCTGGTTTTGGTGCCGTCTTTGGAACTCCTGCTGCCGGAGTGATCTTTGCGATGGAGGCCCCTCGTACGGCGGGAGTTCGCTGGCATGCGTTGCTGCCGACGATCGTTGCTGCAGTTGTGGGACACCTGACCGCAACGTTCTGCGGGATCAGACATGCTGTGTATACGATCGCCCCCCAGCAGAGTCTGCCGTGGGATAGTTGCATCTGGCAGTTGGGATGGATTCTGCTGGCGGGAGTCACGTTTGCGGCGATCGGTCGAGGCTATGAGTGCTGTTTGCATGCCGTGCAATTCATGCAGCAAAGATGGGTGCCCAAAACTGTGCTGCGTCCGGTCAGCGGAGCGGTACTGCTGATTCTGCTGGTCGTTGTGACGGGGCAGACGGAATGTCTGAGCCTTGGTGCAGATTCGAATCCGCAGCAGCCGCAGGCCACGACTCTGGAATCGGCATTTCACCCCGGTGGTGCAGGCTGGTGGACGTGGTGGTGGAAGCTGGTGTTTACGGCCGTGACGGTGGGCAGCGGATTGCGTGGTGGCGAGGTGACTCCACTGTTTCTGATGGGAGCAGCTGCGGGGCACAGTTTTGCACGGCTTGCGGGGCTGCCGGTGGACCTGCTGGCGGGACTGGGATTTGTGGGTGTCTTTGGTGCGGCCACACGAGCTCCGGTGGCGTCGCTGGTGCTGGGACTGGAGCTGTTTGGGTGGCAGGGAATGTTGTGGCTGAGTGGCCTTGTGGTTCTGCAGGGGGCACTGCAGTTGCTGGGATTCCTGGAGGGTGGAATCGCCGGTTGGCTGAAAAAACGAAGTTTCAAACTCGAAAAAACTTCGGATTCGGATTCGGAAAGTGCCAAAAGCGGCAACTGAATCTGTAGTTGCAGCGTATTGGATAGCAGAACTTGCAGGCAAACACAGGAGAATCAGTATGTCTTTCAAGCGTCTTTCACTGTTGGCCAGCGTATTGGCTGGTGGCGTCTGGGCAGTTTCCAGTCTGACCACGTGGGCTCCGGCGACCGTTGCTGCGGGGGGGCCGGCCGATGAACCGCCCGCTCCTGAACAGCTGGCGCGAGCGGAAGAATTATCGTCCGCCTTTCGCTGGGTTTCCAAAAAGACTCTGCCGGCCATTGTGTCAATTCGCAGTGTGCGGAAGTTGTCTGAGCAGCGGCAGACGATGGCTGACCCGTTCGAAGGCAGTCCGTTTGGTCGGCAGTTTGGTGGAACGCCGTTTGAGGACCTGTTCGGGGACCTGCGGGAACGCATGCGTCAGCAGCAGGGGCAGGGCGGTGAATCCCCGGGCGTTGCAACGGGCGAGGGTTCCGGGTTCATCATCGATTCGAAGGGTGTGATTATGACCAACGCGCACGTGGTGCGCGGGGCAGATGAGATTATTGTGTCGCTGGCTGACGGGACGGATTACAAAGCCACCGATGTCAAATCGGATGACTTCGCAGATGTCGCGGTTGTCAGAATCAAAGCCGACAAACCTTTGCCGACGATCCCACTGGGTGATGACGCTAAGGTGGAGATCGGTGACTGGGTACTGGCGATTGGCAGCCCATTTGGACTCGACAGCACGGTGACTCAGGGAATTATCAGTGCCAAATCCCGCGGTCTGAAAAATCTGCCATCGCGGCAGGAATTTCTGCAGACGGATGCAGCGATCAATCCGGGGAACAGCGGGGGACCATTGGTCAATATGCGCGGCGAGGTGATTGGCATCAACACCGCGATTGAAACTCGCAGTGGTGGCTATGACGGCATTGGATTCGCTGTCCCTGTCAGCCTTGCTCGGTGGGTTGGTGAGCAGCTGCTGACTGACGGTAAGGTGCGTCGAGCCTATCTGGGGGTGACACCGGAAGATCTGAACACGGAACTGGTCGGAGCTCTGGAACTGGGCAGTCGTCGCGGCGTGGTCGTGGCGGAAGTCCGCAGGAATTCTCCGGCTGACAAGGCTGGTCTGAAGGTGCAGGATGTGATTATTCGATTGAATGATCGCGAGATCAATTCGCGACAGCAGTTGATTGCGACGGCCGAACGGCTGAAGATTGGCGAGACATACGGGCTGGTGGTACTGCGAGATGGCAAGGAAGTGAAACTGGACGTCACGGCAGCTGAGTTTCCTCAGGAAGTGGCTCAGGCGGACGGTAATACGGTTGAGCAGCTGGGCGTCCAGGTGCAGGTCTTGACGGCCGAGCTGGCACAGCAGCTGGAGATTGAGGGCGAGGGTGGGCTGGTGGTGACGAATGTCGATCGAGCGGGCATCGGGGCTCGAATCGGCCTGCGTCCCGGCTATGTGCTTGTTCGCATCGGAAAAACTGACCTGACGAATCTGGAAGATCTGCAGACCGGGCTGACGGCGGCGAAGGAGCGGGGTCAGTTGGTTCTGTTGGTCAGGACTCCGAACGGTACTCAGCTGGTCAGCGTCCCTTTCAACTGAGCTGATTTGCGGGAAAAGTGCTGAAATTCGAGCGTTGAGGCCGGGACTGAGATCAGTCCCGGCTTTTTTTGTGGGCTGGGTCATGAAAACCGCGTGGACAGATTCGGCGTGGCTCCTAAAACGTTCATATCGTTCACCGCCGAATCTCGCACGGATGGGATCGGCAGATTTCAGGACAAAACAGTCTTATTTCGTTCTTCTGGAGGCCTGCATGCGATTGTTGTCGCTGGCGATGTTGAGTTTGAGTGTGCTGTCCGGCGTGAGTGCTGCGGGCGATCGTGAGCAGTGGGTGCAGTGGCGAGGCAATGCTCGAAACTGCGAAGTTTCGCGGCCGGTTGAGTGGCCTTCTTCGTTGAAGCCTGAGTTTTTGAAGGAGTTGTATCGCGTTCCACTGGGTCCCAGTTATTCGGGTCCGATTGTCGCTGCGGATCGGGTCTTTGTGACGGAGACGGAAGGCAAGAAAAACGAGATCACTCGGGCACTGGACCGCGACACGGGCAAAGAGTTGTGGAAGGTGGAGTGGGAAGGTGCGATGGCGGTGCCGTTTTTTGCGGCATCGAATGGCAGCTGGATCCGCGCGACTCCTGTGTATGACGGCAAGCGGTTGTATGTTCCGGGGATGCTGGACGTGCTGGTTGCGTTGGACGCATCGACGGGTAAGGAACTGTGGCGGGCCGATTTCAAGGCCATGTTCGAGACGGTGGGTCAGACATTCGGCTTTGTGTGTTCGCCGCTGGTGGACGAAGGGTTTGTGTATGTGCAGACCTCGGGTGGTCTGGTGAAGTTGAACTGCGAGACGGGTGAAGTTGTGTGGCGTGGTCTGAAGGAGCAGGGTGGGATGATGGGCGGTGCCTTTTCATCGCCGATTCTTGCCACTCTGGCCGGGACTCGACAGATCGTGGTGCAGACTCGGGCAAAGCTTTGTGGAGTCGACCTGGCAACTGGTGCGGATTTGTGGTCGGTAGCAATCCCATCCTTCCGCGACATGAACATTCTGACTCCGACGATCATTGGCGATCGGATTTTCACCAGCTGCTATGGTGGCGGAGCGCTGATGTATGAAGTGACGAAGGGTGCTGCCGGTCTGGAAGTGAAAGAGATCTGGAAGAACAAGACCGAAGCCTACATGAGTTCACCGGTGGTTGTTGACGGTCGGATTTACCTGCACCTGCGGAATCAGCGATTCTGCTGTCTGGATCCGACCAACGGGGAATCTCTCTGGCGAACGACTCCGTTCGGCAAGTACTGGAGCATGGCAGTGAACGGCAAGCGAGTCCTGGCTCTGGACGAAGCAGGTGATCTGATTCTGTTTGAGGCGGATCCGGCGGAGTACAAGGAGATTGACAAGGTGCATGTCACGGATGCGACTGCATGGGCTCACATCGCGGTGGCCGATGGGCAGGTCTTCGTGCGAGCCCTGGACAGCCTGATTGTGTATGGTTGGAAGTAGCCGATGGGTTGAGTGACCAGCGGTTGAATCCGGGCGATTTACAGACGCGGGAGCAGCGGGCCAGGGACGGTCGGCAGCTCCCGCGTTTTTTGATCAACGCGAAATCATGTGGGACGGGCAAACTGCATGGC
Source organism: uncultured Planctomycetaceae bacterium (assembly GCA_963977705.1). Lineage (GTDB taxonomy): Bacteria > Planctomycetota > Planctomycetia > Planctomycetales > Planctomycetaceae > SXXK01. Next base: position 7,160 of record CAXBSH010000098.1, on the reverse strand, counting down.
CACAGATGTGCACAAAGACGCGACCACGCAGAACTCGGGGGGTTCCCGTGGGACCACCGAGCACCAGCTCGGTTACGCAGGCCGCACGACAACACCCGCCAGCTGACGCTAACGGCTCGCCCGGTACTGCCGCTGGGACCACCGAGCACCAGCTCGGTGAGGGTGATCCACTTACTTGCGGCTCGGCGGGAGCCTCGCCCTCCCGAGGGGGCCTTCACTGACCACTGATAACTGACCACTGATAACTGACCACTGTCAACGGCCACTCAGGGTTCTGGTCGATGGCGCAGGACTTCTGCTCGGAAGTCACCAAGGCTGTGCCAGACGGCGGGCCGCCCAAGCTCGACTTCGGCGATCACGACATCACCCTGTTTTTCTGCCTTCGCCAGCACGCGACCGTCCCGATCAAAGACTCCTGTGATCATCCAGTTCGATTTGGGATCCGTGTAGGTACTGCTGACCACAACGGTGTGATTTTCACAGGCACGCGCGGCGGCCAGCAGCGGGTTACAACCCCACACCGGAAAAGCGATCACTTCAGCGCCATTGCGACTGAGCCCGCGAGCAACTTCCGGAAAGAATCCGTCGTAACAGACCATCATTCCGAGCTTGCCAAAACGTGTTTCGAAGACGGGGTACTCGGTTCCCGGTGTGATCCCACCATCGATTTCCGTTCGTGGCAGTGCCACTTTACGGTACTTGCCAGCCAGTTTGCCGTCCGGTCCCAGCAGCACAGCCACGTTGTAGACCTTGTGCTGATCGCGTTCCAGCAGCCCGGCTACAATGTAAAGATTGTGCTGTCGGGCAAGTTCACCGAAGTACTGAGTCGACGGCCCCGGAACAGGCTCGGCACATTCTTCGGCCGGTTTGCCGGCGTTGTACCACGTCAACGTTTCCGGCAGCACGACCAGTTCCGCCTGCTGTTTTGCAGCTTGTTCGACCAGCGGTCCGAACAGACGGCATTTGTCAGCATTGGTCTGGCCGTCTGCAGGAGCGTAGTGCACGGCCGCCAGACGCACTTTGCGAGCGGGCGGTGGCTCAACAGGCACCAGTTGCACGTCAGACCAGTCCACCGTGGTATCGGCAGCCCAGCGAAACGACAGTTCGATTTCTGCCTGAGTACCGGCTTCGGGGCACCGAAAGATTCCGGTTGTCCGCACCCATTCGCCCTGCACCTCACCATCGCCCGGATACTCGGGTTCAGAACGCGGCCGTTCGCCTTCTCGATATGTGGTCCGTGCGAGGAAATCATGCAGTGGCGGATTTCCTTTGGCGTCCTTCCAGAAGATGCGTGCAACAGCGGTCTGTCGAGCGATGGCCTTGCCACGCACACGACGCCACGCAGAAAACTGATACCAGCGACCGCCGGCAACCGGAATCGTGCGTTTCCACCAGCCATGCAGACCATCGCGGGCATCAGAGGCAGCGGTCAGCAGTCCACCGCCGGCAGGCCCACCCTGATCACTGCTGGAAAACTTCGGCAGCAGCTCGGCACGCGGCCCACCAGTGGTCCATGCGGCAGGTGACTGACTGAGTGACGAATCTTCGCCCTGACAGGCTGCAGCAATCCACGTCACCGCAGCCAGCCCAACGAAGATTGGGCGCAGAAGTTGTTGCAGCATGAACGATGTCCCCTGAAAGACTTATTGCGGTATCCGGCAGCAGTGCGGACTGCAGGGACCGGCTTCCGGAGGTGGGCAGGCCGACGTCATGGGCAGGCTGGAGCTGCCTCCGGCGACTCGCCCGGCAAACACGCTGAGCTGTTTCTGCATCCTGCGGGAACCACAGGACGGACAGGCTGGCTGTTCGGTACGCCCCACCAGCAATTCGGCCTCGTGCTGACACTGTTCACAGACGAATTCAAACAACGGCATGGTCTGAGATCCTGAGGACTGACAGGTATGGACAACTATGGAGCAACAGGAACTGCTCGAATGCAGACTGGTTTTCCGACTTTGATCGAACGACCGGTGGGATCAAGAGCGCCCGTGGTCTGGTTGATCCCGAAGACGAACACAGTATCGGAGTTCTGGTTTTCGGCCAGCAACCATTTTCCTGTGGGCTCAATATAGAAGTTGCGCGGTTCGCGGCCACCGGTCTGCTCATTTTCCACCCACGTCAACAGTCCGGTCGTTTCATCAATCGTGTAGGCTGTGATGGATTCATGGCCACGATTGCTGACATACAGGAATTTTCCCGAGGGGTGGCAGAGGCATTCCGCGGTGCTGCGACGTCCGTTGTAACCACCGGGAACTGTGGAAATCTCCTGAATCGCAAACAGACTGCCATCTTCCGGGCGACGATTGAAGCCCGTCACGACCATCGTCATTTCATTGTTGGTCCACGCAAATTTCCCGGAAGGGTGAATGGCAAAATGTCGCGGTCCACCACCCGGCGTAACCAGGGCAGCAGGCTGCTTTGCCGGCGTCAGCTGATGAGTCGCAGCATCAAAGTTGTAAATCAGCACCTTGTCGATTCCGAGGTCGGCAGCGTAGGCAAATCGATTGTCACTGCTGAGGTTGATTGAGTGCGCGTGAGGCCCCTCCTGCCGCGATTTGTCGATACTGGAACCCTCGTGTTGAATGTTGCAGGATGCGGGCTGCAGCGACCCATCGGCTGCAATGGGATAGACCATCACATTACCACCGCCATAGTTGGCAGTCAGCAGGGCAGTACCGGTGGCATCGACGTTGCAGTGGCAGGGAGCACCGCCACCGGAAGGCTGCTCGTTGATCTTCGTCAGGCGACCGTCAGCTTCGATCTTCAGCGCAGTGACTCCGCCCTGACCGCGACCTCCGCCCTCGCTCAACTCATTCACCGCGTACAGGAATTTGCCTGACGGATGAACGGCAAGAAATGATGGATTCTTGAGTTCCGCGGCAAGACTGGGTTCACTGAGCTGACCGGTAGCATCGTCGAAGGTGCATGTGTAGACACCTTTGCTGAGACTGTCACCGTTCGTGTAGGTCCCGATGTACAGACGAATGGTCCCGGCAGACACGGAAGTGGCAGACGTGACTGCTACCGCCATCAACAGCAGTGCAGCACAGAACATTCGCCCGCAGGAAACGGCCGTGCGACAAGGGTGTGCGCCGGCAGGCAGGCAGGAATGGACGGCAGAAATCATGAGTAGTTTCCGGGCAGGCAGAGGGTGGTGGGAGCATTCACGAACTGGACTGACTGCCGCAGATCATAAAGCCTTGTCGCCGGAAAGCCAAGTTGCGGCGGGTTAACTGGCAGGGGTGGCAGGCTGAATCTCGGCCAGTAACTGCAGCGATTCCACCAGTTCGTGCTGCATGTTCAGCAGGGCTCCTGCTGATGCAGACGCTGATTCCTGCCGCAACAGCAGAGATGCCTGAAACAGCCGGCTGGCCGACTGGCTGCGGTGATTTGCCAGATCAACGAGTGCCCGGCAGAGCATGGTCAGTTGCAGTTCTGCAGGATCGTCCGTCAGGCCGACACATTCCGCCGACCGCAGGTGGATGGCCGATAATTCCGGGCAACCTGACATCGAAGCAGCCGCTGCTCGCAGCAGCAATTCATGTGTCTGGCAGCGTCTGCGGGAATCATCTTCGGCAGACTGCTGTTCGGCCGACTGTCGAGCGGCCGCTGCGCGGTCGAGAAACAACAAACCGCCATGCAGGTCATCGCGCAGGAAAGCCAGTCGGGCCAGCATCAGCCATTGGGAACAATTGAGGACCGCAACGGAGCCCGAACCGAACGTGTCAGACAGCCATTTCTGCATCAGTTGATCTGCCGAACAGAAATCCGCGGAGAGCAGTTTCTGCTGAGCCTGCTGAACCACGCTCTCTGCCGCCCCCTCGGACTGCTCGGGCCACCAGTACCAGCCCGCGGGATTCAGCAACCGCCGACGACTAAGCCGTGCAGCAGAGTCTTCATGAGGTGCAGCGTCAGGGTTTGAAGGCTTGTCCGAGGAAAGCAGCAGGTGCTGGGCCGGGCGGGCACAGCGATCAAGCGGCTCAACTCGACGGTCAGCCAAGCCGGATTCCAATGACCGTGCTGGCATGCGGCAGACGAGGAATTGGAACAGCCGGTTCCGGGTTTGAGCGTGAAGGGCCTGCAGTTTGCGGGAAGGGCGTCTGCGAAAGTTCACGTTGAGTATCTTTCCTGGGCTGGCCACGGGAGACGTGGCAATGTCAGTCAGAGAAACTCGGAACACGTGCGAGAGTGAGAGGCGTGGAGGATAGCGAGGTTCGTGGAGTGCGGACAACAACTATTTTTCCGGATTTTCCGGAATTTCCGATTATGCCGTTTGAGTCGGTAAAGCGTTGTTGGGGGAGCGGGAGCGATGGCGGGTTGGCCGGGTGCTGCATTTGCCGCTTGAGCGGCACTGGTGGGCGGTGGCCGCAGTGTGTCAAAACGGCAGTCTCAAGTCATCCACCGCCGACTGCAACCGCCGAAAAAACAACACAAACTCTTTACTCATAGAGACTTACGAAACAAACGAATCGTCATGGCACGTGATTCGCATGGAGGATCCATCTGAAAGACTGGGCTGCTGAACTGGCTGGAGCCATGTTTGGTGGTTCAGGTCGAGCCAATTGGAATTGTATCAGCGAAGTGTATTGAAATTGAGGTCAGGAGAGGGTCATGGCAAAGAAGGCTTCCGCAGCAGCAACTCGCATTGTGCCTCTGGGGGATCGTGTGGTTCTGAAGAGGGCCGAAGCGGAATCAAAGACTGCTGGTGGGATTCTGCTGCCGGATGCGGCTCAGAACAAGCCGCAGCGGGGCGAGGTAGTGTCTGTGGGTGACGGTCACGTGAATGACAAGGGCGAGCGAATTCCGCTGTCGGTCAAGGAAGGCGACCGGGTAGTGTTCAGCTCGTACGCTGGCGACGAGATCAAGGTTGGTGACCAGACCTACCTGTTGCTGCGAGAGAGCGACATCCTGGCAACTCTGTGAATTCTGTGATCGTGGCCTGTTTCAGTGGCTGTCTGCGACCGAATGCGTCGGGTTGGCAGTCAGTTTGGCAGGCGACGAGCAAAGCGGGCTGGAGCCGTGGGCTCTGGCCAGCGGCTGGTGTGTGAGATTTCGGCACCAGCAATCCTCTGGAACATCAGTTTCGCGAATACCATATCAGACTGGAGAATACAGCAATGGCAGCAAAGATGATTGCCTTTGATCAGGAAGCACAGGAAGCCATGCGACGTGGCGTATCGAAGCTGGCTCGAGCCGTCAAAGTGACGCTCGGCCCACGCGGACGCAACGTGATCATTGAGAAGAGCTTTGGCTCGCCGACGGTGACTAAGGACGGCGTCACGGTTGCTCGTGAAGTCGAGCTGCCGGACAAGTTCGAGGACATGGGTGCTCGGATGGTCCGCGAAGTTGCCAGCAAAACCAACGACGTCGCTGGTGACGGCACAACGACTGCGACCGTCATGGCGGAAGCGATCTACAACGAAGGTCTGAAGGCTGTTGTGGCCGGCGTCAGCCCGCTGGAAATGAAGCGGGGTATGGACAAGGCTGTTGAAGACATTATCAACAGTCTGAAGAACATGTCACAGAAGATCAGCACTGCCAAGTCGATCGCTCAGGTCGGCACGGTTGCTGCAAACGGCGACGCCGAGATTGGTCGCATTCTGGCTGATGCAATGAGCCAGGTGGGCAAGGACGGCGTGATCACTGTGGAAGAAGGCAAGAGCCTTGAGACGAATTTCGAAGTCGTCGAAGGCCTGCAGTTCGACCGTGGTTACCTGTCACCGTACTTCGTGACCAATTCAGAATCGATGGAATGCGTCCTGGAAGATGCATACGTTCTGATTCATGAAAAGAAGATCAGCAGCATTAAGGACCTGGTGCCTGTGCTGGAGAAGGTTGTGAATTCCGGCAAGCCTCTGCTGATCATTGCCGAAGATGTGGAAGGCGAAGCCCTGGCTGCACTGGTGATCAACAAGCTGCGAGGAAATCTGCGTATCGCCGCTGTGAAGGCTCCTGGTTACGGCGATCGTCGCAAGGCGATGCTGCAGGATATCGCGATCATGGTCGGTGGCACGGCGATCTTCGACGATCTGGGCATTAAGCTGGACGCAATCGACATCACCGATCTGGGCACAGCTCGCAAGATCGTGGTGGACAAGGACAACACAACGGTTGTCGAAGGTGGCGGCAAGAAGGCCGACATCCAGGCTCGTATCGAGCAGATTCGCCGGGAACTGGAAAACAGCACCAGCGATTACGACCGTGAGAAGCTGGAAGAGCGCATTGCGAAGCTGGCCGGTGGGGTTGCCCAGGTCAACGTCGGTGCCGCTACTGAAAGCGAAATGAAGGAAAAGAAGGCACGCGTTGAAGACGCTCTGCATGCAACTCGTGCTGCCGTTGAAGAAGGTATTCTGCCTGGTGGTGGCGTGGCGATGCTGCGTGCCTCTCTGGGCGTGAAGCCCGGCAAGCTGAGCCACGACGAGAAGGTCGGTTACGAGATCATCGTCCGAGCCTGCCGAGCTCCGCTGACGCAGATTGCTGACAACGCGGGTGTTGACGGCAGTGTGGTGTGTGAGAAGGTCGCGACCGGCGAAGGCAACTTCGGCTACAACGCTGCCACTGACAAGTACGAAGACATGGTGAAGGCCGGCGTGATCGACCCCACCAAAGTTGCTCGTACCGCCCTGCAGAACGCCGCCAGCGTGGCTACCCTGCTGCTGACCAGCGATGCACTGATCGCTGAGAAGCCGAAGGAAGACAAGAAGGCTCACAACCACGGTGCAGAAGACATGTACTGATGGTGGTACAGCGGTGCTGGCACCGCTGTAAGTTGGAAATCCAGGAACCGCGTGCAGACATCTGCACGCGGTTTTTTGTTTGTACGTCTCGGCTCGGCAGGAGCCTCGCCCTCCGGGGCGGGGCTTCAACCACCGTTCCCGGGACCACCGAGCACCAGCTCGGTGACGATCCCAAGGCCCCCGTTTACCTCTTGGGAAGCAGCACACGAAATCCCCGGGCCGCGGCAACCGTGAGCCGCAAAAGCGGCTTTGTGTGTGTAAACGGCGGCCGGGCAGGAATGCCTCTACGTACTACATTAACTCGCTCCGGCGGTTACTGCCGAATCTTGCCGGTCGCCACAGAACCGTGCCAAGGCGTTTCCTGGATTCGGTCAGCCTGAGGCTGGCCCTGAACTCCCCCGCTGCGAAGGATTGATATGTAGC
>CAXBSH010000097.1:0-16143 GCA_963977705.1 uncultured Planctomycetaceae bacterium | reverse complement strand
GCTGGCTGCTCGCTACGCTGCCGGGCTGCCGTTGTGGCACGAAGATGACTGTTACGATCATGGTCCGGGCAGTATGGGGAACCTTGTTGTTGAAGATGAAATGAACGACGACAGCGAATCGTTCGATATGGCCTGAGTTGCCAGCAAACAGGATTCTCAGTCTGACATGAAACGCCGCGTTCTGCGGCGTTTTTTTGTTTCAGGCGGTCACTGGGGCTTTCCTGCAGCGGGTTTGGGGCTACCGCTGCGACCAGTTGACAATGATCGCTGATAGGCCTCAAAACTACTGCGATAGCGAGACGGTGGGGGGGAATTGCGGATGGTCGTATCCTGACGGTCGCGATCCCTGCGTGTGTCTCCTTCACGCGCGGCACCGCTGCCACCAATCCCAAGACTTCGCAGCATCTCTTCAAAAGACTTCTGAGCAAGCGATTTCTCGCGTTGCTGCTGATCATTGGCCACTCGTTCGTTCAGCTGCTGCTGCATTCGCTCTGCAAATCCAGCCAGTTCCTCTTCAGTCCAGCCCAGTTCTTTCAGCAATTGCGGATCCACTTCGCCACGTTCCAGTTCCTTCTGCAGCCTTTTAAGTGCAAGGCCCGCTGCTGCCGCCGCTTCCTCTACCTCAGCTTTGTGGTCCGGCAGTTGCCTGTCAGCAACAGCTGCCGGACTACCCGCTGCACCGCCCTCGTTCGCCGGACGATTCGGGTCCGGGCCAAGCCCGGATTCCGTACCGCGAGTTCCCTCTGAACCTGACTTACGCGGACCACTCTCATCCGCCTCGGACTGCCCACCGCCACCACTGTGCACTCCACCCGTTGCCCCCGGTTGTCCAGTTGGCCCCTGTCCACCTCCACCTGGCTGCTGGCCGCCCCCGTTGGATTTGTTGCCCGACTTTCCTGCCGCTTCACCACCACCGGCCTGTTGGCCACCAGATGGCTGACTGCCCGATTTGCTGCCCTGCGAGGGTTGCTTGCCCGCATTCCGACGCTCGAGGTCGGCCTGTTCGGCTGAATCCTGTGACTCACCCGATGACTGGTCGGTCGGCTTGCCGGACTGAGACTGCTGGCCACCCCCGGACTGCGAACCGGATTCTGCTCCGCCCGATTGCTCGTCAGAACCTGGCGCCTTGCTGGTCCCCGTTTTCTTTGCCGCGCCCTGCTTCCCAGCCTCTTTCCCCTGCGCGTCACCTCCCGACTTGTCACCGGTTGATTGATCACCCGGTGACTTTTCACCAGATGATTGTTCCGGTGTTCCGTCTGAGTTCTCCGATTCAGAGTCGGGCATCCCGGAATCGCCTGAATTACCCTGCGAAGACCGCGAATTTCCTTTCCCGGCGGCAGCGGATGGGTTACTGGCGCCATCCGCTGACCCCCCCGATTTCCCACCAGTTTCGCTTTCCGCCTTGCCAGACTTGTTAGTGCCTGATTGGTCACCACCCTTCTGGTTGTCACCCGACGGATTACTCTGGCTATCACCACTTCCTGATTGGCCACCGTCGGACTTGTTGCCGCCAGATTTGTTGCCGTCGGATTTGTTGCCGTCGGATTTGTTGCCGTCAGTCTTGTTGGCGTCAGACTTGTTGGCGTCGGACTTGTTGCCGTCAGACTTGTTCAGATCGGAATCCTCGTTGGACTTGTTTTCCGTCTCCGTGTCCTGCTGTGTCTTGTCATCTGCGGCTGACGTTTGACCTGCGGTCTGTTCGCTCTGTTGATCCGACTGCGAATTCTGATTGGATCCCGACTGCCCCATGCTCTCGGACTGTTCGGCATCGGATGGCTGCTCGTCCTCTGCAGATCGCGGTTTCCTCTGCATTGACTCAATCAACTTCTTTAATGCTTCGTCCTCATCGGCTCGGCGGGACTTAACCGGTTCCGATTGATTTTCCGCGGGATTCTGCTGCCGATCCTGACTGTCAGCGTCTGTCGTGGCGGATTCCGGGGCTCCAGTGCCACCCTGTTTCTGCTGAGTATTCCGGGGATCTGGTTGGTTGTCCGGCGATTGGTTGCCACTGTCAGGTTGTCTGGGTTCAGTCGTCTCTGGCTGCTTGCTCGCTTGTCCAGTGGCCGTATTCGCAGCAGGCGTGTCCTGCTGGCCCGTCTGTTGTTCCTGTCCCTGCTGCTGAGGTTGTGGTTCGGCGGTCGGCTGTTCGGCTTGTGGTTGTCCCTGCTGCGACTGTTCCTGTGCTTGCTTTTGCTGCAGTTGCTGTTGCTGCATCTGACGATCCTGCTGCAACTGTTCCTGCACCTGCTGATCGCTGACGGGTGCTGTGATACGAAGATTCAACTCGCCGGAACTGCCTTGATTTCCCAGTGACGGTCGGTTATCCCGAGCTTCCAGATGCCAGGTGACAAGGTCGCCCGGCTTGACTCGCAGTCGACTGAGATTCAATTCGTAGCTGCCCCGCCAGCTTTTGACGAAACCCGTGCTGGCAGAGTCCATCAGGAATTCGGCGGGTTGCCGCGCCTGCCCATTGACGGCATAGTGCAGTGTGACATTTCGCAGAAGGAAATCGGGATCTTCGGCTTCAGCGAGGATGGGTATGACGGCGTTCGCGGGGACATCCAGATCACGGGCCGGATCAAGTACCCGCACGATCGGAGCTGCATCCCGGCGAACCTGGATGGGATATACCGGCGGTTCCGGATCACTACGGCCTTCGCTGTCCTGCACAGCGATCCTGTAGAATCGGGGGAACGATTTGTCCGCACGTTCCTCAAGTTTCCATTTGCCTGTCAGCGTGGTGCCACTGACAGACATCGAAGCTTCCTCAGCCTGCGAGGAAAATGCGGCATCATCCGAGAACTGCAGCATGGCAGACGTGACTGGTGCACTGCTTTCGGCGGTGATGGTGACCGTGGTGTCCTGCCAGGTGGCAATCGCACCCGCCTGTTCCGAACGATCGGGTAACTGCATGTATTCCGGGTGCTGATACTGCACCAGTGTGACATGAGCTGTGGGGGGCTGAATGACAGTGATGTTGTACGTATCGCTGATGGCATCGCCGGCAACGATGCGATACTGCAGATTCTGACGGATACCACGACCTGCCTCGCCGGTCAGTAAAACAGTGAAACGCTGGGCGTCTTCGCCGGGTTGCATGGTCAGCGGTTCGTCGACGAAACGCCGATCTGCCGTGGTGTAAAGCACCTGTACCGAGTCTGGGATATGGCCGGCGACGTCGACCTGGAATTCCACCTGAGTGCCAGCCGGGACAGCAGCATTGCCCGGCTGGATGGATTCCAGCAGAGTCCGAGTGGAGACGGCAGCGCGAGCAAACGAAAACGGTCTGAGCAGACTGATGGACTTGGGGCTGAGTACGGCGTACAGGCATGTCAGCAGAGTCATGACAAACAGGATCAGGCTGAGTCGCATCAGCCAGCCACGGTCAATGACTTCATCGATATGCACACCAGCCAGTCTGACGGCTGCTCGCTTTTCCAGAGTGCGTCGAATGGAGACACCGGGATCGCGACCATGGGCCTGCAGGTCGATCAGTGCCAGGAGACTGCCATCTTCATGTTGCTGACTGCGTTCCAGCATTCGCGCGGCAAAGACCGGGTGCACGGACTGCCCCAGACGCCGAATGACATACCACAGCAGAATCGCGCTGCAGGCACTGAGAATCAGGAACAGCAGAATAGCGCGAGTCAGTGGCCGAAATCCACCCGGAATCACCCAGTGATCCAGCAGTGTGAAAATCAGCACGTAGCCGACCAGCAACAGTCCGGCAAGTACTGTGGCTGTGAGGACATCGGTAGTGCGAATCCGACTGCGAGCCTGATCCAGTTGAAGCTGGATGTACTGGTCCGGTTCAACCCAGGCGGGGTTCTGTGGTTCTGAAACTGCAGACACGGCCCGTGATTCCTGTGAGAATTCTGGATGATGGAACCGGCAACTGAACCGTATGACGGAACGGATTGCTGACAGGTTCCCCACTTCCTGATTTTATCGGTTTTTGGGGTACTGCGGCAGCGAAAATGAGCCACAGGTATCGATTAAACGGAATTCAGCAGTCAGGTAACTCTGTGGAATCCTGCGAATTTCCCCCCGTTTACGGCTCGGATTCAGTTGCTCGAAATCCATTTTTTTGAGAAACAGGGTGATATCGGCCGAGAATTCCGGCGGTCCGGCGAATGAACCGCTTCCGGATAAACGGCTGTTTCCACTCCTCGGCCACCCGTTCGGAGGTTTCTGATGACGTTGTTCGCTCGCACGACTTGCCTTGGGCTGCTGCTATGTGGCCTTATTCTGAACTCCGGACTGTCAGCTGGTGAACCACAGCGCGATCTGATTGCCGGGCTGAAGCCGGTTGCTTCCATTCTCAGCGGTCGCGAAGCCAGTTTTTCACTGCAGGGTGACCTGCAGATCCCGATCGACGGCAGCAGGCAGTCTGTGGAGTTGCAACTGTCTCGTTATGACGCCACCAGCTTTGACCTGCAGCTGTCGCATCCTGAGTACGCGGTCACACTGCGTCGCCGTGCTGATGTCACAGTGCTGATCCTGCCGAAACATGGGACTGCCTTTGTTGCTCGCGGAGCCGTGCCACCTGCCGACAGCCTCGCTCCTGAAGGAGTTGTGGGGCGTATGATCTCCAGTGCGTCAGATCTGGGCCCGGTTTCTCTCGGTCTGACGATGCTGTCCAACGGAAACGTGGAAGACACCCTGAAGGCTCTGGCCAGCATTGCAAAGCTGGAATTAACGTCCGAGACGGGTGAGTGGAAAACGGGTGATGCTGTCATCAGCTTTCCGAAAGCCGGGCAACTGCAGGTGGCGGCGACGGATTTTTCCGTCAGTCTGACGGTTGGGCCGGTAACTGGTGCTGCCCCGGATGCTCTGAGCCTTTCCGGCAGCAAGGTGACAGAGCTTGAGCGAGCTGAACTGGAGCGAACCTTTGTGCGGGGTGTGCGTCGCGCGACTGAGATTCTCAGGCCAGGACGCGTGCTGACTGAGCCGGTGCAGAAACCGCGGCGAGTGGAGCATGGTGCTTTGCAGTGGATCGACGGACATCGAGTGGCCACGCTCTGGGGAACTCCCGAACAGCTGGGAACGGCTCACGGGCAACTGTTGCCCGAAGAATCCCGACGTTGTATTGAGTCCGTGCTGTATTCCTTTGGAACAGCCAACGTCGTTCGCACTGGTCGCTGGTTTCGCCATGATCTGCAGGATGCCTATGCTCGATTGTCACCGCATATTCCCGATCGTCACAAGCGGGAAACCGATGCACTGGCGAAATCACTGCAACTGGATCCGGAAACAGTGCAGGTGCTGAATGTCTTTCCTGAGCTGTTCCACTGTTCGGGGTTTGCCGTGTTTGGCTCGGCGACAAAGGGCGGGAAACTGTATCATGGCCGAGTCCTGGACTATATGACGACGATTGGTCTGCAGGATGCAGCGACGACGTTTGTGGTCCGACCGGACGGATATTTTTCATTCGCCAATGTGGGGTATGCGGGGTTTGTTGGCAGTGTCAGTGGGATGAATGCCGAGAAGATTTCGCTGGGTGAAATGGGTGGACGCGGGGAAGGGCAGTGGGACGGAGCTCCGATGGCCACGCTGATGCGACGTGCTCTGGAAGAATGTGATACTCTGGCCGAAGTGCAGCAGTTGTGGACCGACAGTCCTCGTACCTGCGAGTATTACTATGTGTTTGCCGACGGTGAGACCAATGAGGCTGTTGGTGTCGCTGCGACTCCGCAGTCCATCGAGTTCATTCGCTCCGGTCAGGGGCATGCCCAGCTGGGGGCGGGGATTGCGGACAGCGTTGTGCTGTCAGCGGGCAGTCGTCTGGAGGAACTTCGGCGTCGAGTTACAGAGAAGCATGGTCAGATTGATACTGAACTGGCTCAATGGCTGATGAGTCGTCCGGTGGCCATGTCATCCAACCTGCATAATGTGCTGTTTGTACCGCAGGATGGACTGCTGTATGTGGCGAATGCCAGCCATTCGAAGCCAGCGGCCGAAATGCCGTATGTAAGAGTTGATCTTTATGGTCTGCTGAAGCAGGCCGGAACCCCGGTCAGTGACAGCACGGCGGGTCGGTGAGCATTTCGTTGCCGGAAACTCTGGAAAGCAGTGAATTGCGGTTGGGCACAATCCGGCTGTCGCTGCCTGTCGTCCAGGCAGCGCTCAGTGGATACAGTGACTGGTCCATGCGTGCGCTGGCTCGCGAGATGGGGGCTCCGTATTCGATTGCTGAAGTTGCAATTGATTCGTTTGTGGCAAATCTCAAGGATCGCCGCAGGACTCGACATCATCTGCTGGTACAGGATTCAGATCATCCGGTCGGCGCACAGTTGACCGGATCCGAGCCTGAACTGTTTGCTCTCGCGGCCAGTCGCATGGTGGAGGCTGGTTTTGATGTGATTGACATCAACTTCGGCTGCCCGGCAAAACGTGCCAGCGGACGGTGTCGAGGCGGGTATCATCTGGGGCAGCCAGCGACCGCAATTCAGATTCTGCAGATGGTTCGCAGCACAGTACCATCAAAAATCCCGGTGACCGTGAAAATGCGGCGTGGAGTTGATGATTCGCAGCAGAGTCGTGATCAGTTTTTCGAGATCTTCGAGGCTGCCTGGCAGATCGGCATTGCCGCTGTAACGGTGCATGGACGAACGGTTGAGCAGAAGTATGCGGGGCCCAGTCGCTGGTCATTTCTGCAGGAAGTTCGGTGTGCATTTCCGCAGGCTGTGATACTGGGCAGTGGTGATCTGTTTACGGCAGAAGACTGTGTGCGGATGATTCGTGAGACGGGGGTGAACGGAGTCACTGCGGCTCGAGGTTCGATTGGTAATCCGTGGATTTTCCGACAGTGTGCAGCACTGCTGCAGGGGGCTTCACTGCCAGATGCACCGAGTGTTCGCGAGCAGTCTGACGTCATTAACCGTCACCGTGAGCTGGCTGCAGAGGTCCTGCCCGAGAATCAGGTGCTGCGACAGATCCGTAAGTTCTGTCTGTTTTATGCAGCGTGGCATCCACAGGCTGAATTGGTTCGCGCCGATTTTATTGCCGTGCAGTCGTGGGCTGACTGGCAGCAGGTGTTGAGCAGGTGGTATGCGGAGGAGCAGCGGGGCAGGTATCCCGCGAACCCCGGCAACCTGACATCCGGCTGCCGGGATTCCTGCGGTTGATTGTGAACTGGCTGTGTGGGATTGGGGTGTCTGTGGGGTGTGGGAAGAGGGTGAAAACTGCCGATTTCCCCGTCTCGCACGGGCGGGATTTCCTGCGGATTCTGACGGATTTGCGTTTAAGACTCTCAAACTGGCGGCGGCATGACATAGGATGCGGACCCTTCGGATTCTCGCTGTTGTTTCCCGTCTGCGAAATGTCTGCATGCAAAACACAAGTTCTTCTGCCACAGAGGGTGAATCTGTTCCCGGTGCATCGGTGGCGTTGTCTGCGCAGGCCGGCAAAAGCATGTCGGAATCTGAGGTGGTTCGAGGCTGGCCGGTACCTGGCGTCCCGGAATTTGTCCCGGCTCGCGGACTTTGCGGAGGGAATCTGCAGACGGTCATGGCCAGTCTGTTTCCGGGCCGCGTCAACCTGCAGGGAACTGTTCCGCGGCACCTGAGGCTGCCGGATGATGATCGGGCGGTGCTACACGACGATATGCCTGGAATCTGGCAGCGTGGTGATCATGTGGTGCTGCTGCTGCACGGCCTGTCTGGGTCTCATCAGAGTGGCTACATGGTGCGGCTGGCGTCTCGTCTGACGGCGCTTGGTGTACGAGTATTCCGCATGGATCATCGGGGCTGCGGTGCTGCAGCTCAGCTGGCTCGTTCCCCCTACCACGCCGGTCGGACGGAAGATATTGCGGCTGCAGTGGCAATGCTTGAGCGTCTGTGCCCGGGCTCCCCGATTTCAATTGCCGGTTTTTCGCTCAGCGGCAATATGCTGTTGAAATACCTTGGTGATAACGCCGAAAGTCTGCCGTTCTGTCTTTATCGGGCTGTTGCTGTTTGTCCGCCGGTTGACCTGCATCAGTGCACAGCCCGGATGGCCACGACAACGGCCGGACAGCGTTACGACTGGTACTTTACTCGAAGATTGCTCAGTCAGATTGTCCAGACCACACTGTGGCGCGATGAACTGCCCCTGGCAAAGGCCAAACGATTGCCGCGGCGTATGTATGAATTCGATGATCTGTATACGGCGCCAGTGACCGGTTTTGCCTCAGTCGATGATTACTACACGCAGACGTCCAGTCTGCCGGTGCTGGGACGGATCCGTGTCCATACAACCATCCTTGCGTCACAGGACGATCCGGTGGTCTGTCCCCAACCGCTGATTGATGCCAGTCTGCCGCCCAATGTGACCCTCTGCCTGACTCCGCATGGAGGCCATCTGGGGTTCATTGGTCGTGCCGGCGTGGATCCGGATCGCCGGTGGATGGACTGGCGTCTGACGGAATGGCTGCTGGAGTAGCCTGAGCAGGGCGTGTTTCGGTCAGGATTCAGCGGAACAGTTCGTCGCCAAACGGATGCAGACCGCCGAGGCTGGCTGGTCTGGGCAGGGCCCCGACAAACAGCTCGGCCAGTCGGAAATCATCGGCGGTGGTGATTTTGATGTTCATCGGCCAGCCATCAATAACGTGCACCGGGTGTCCGCTGGCTTCGACCATCGATGCTTCGTCTGTGGCGGCAGCCGGATTACGACAGATAGACCACGCTTTTTCCAGAACGCCGCGTTCGAAGACCTGCGGTGTCTGAGCCTGTACCAGTCCGGTTCGGTCAACCGTTTCGCTGATGCGTCCGTCTGCTGTCACGCGTTTGACAGTGCTGCTGATTCGCAAGCCCGGGATTGCCGCCTTGTACTTTTCTGCGGCTGCGAAGATTTCGTCAATCCAGCGAGTGGCCAACAGCGGCCGCGCTGCATCGTGTACGGCAATATATTCCGCATCTGATCTGAGCTGCTGCATGGCGTTACGCACACTGTCAGCGCGAGTGGCACCACCGGCGACAATCTGAATATCCATGAACGCCAGATTGGGGCGATAGGTTTCGCGGAACCAGTCGAGGTCGTCCGGAGCTACTGCAAGAATGGTCTGGCAGACGTCATTTCGAGACAGGAAGTGTTCGGCCGTGCGAACCCAGATCGGTCGCCCCTTCAGATCCAGAAAGGGTTTCTTTTTCTGGAAGCCGGTCATACGGGTACTGCTGCCGGCAGCTGGCAGAATCACGCCGAAACGAGCCATGAGCGAAAGTCTCCTGAACCTGCAGTCTATCGAGGTGAAAGCAGGGTAGATCATAGAGGACTGCCGTGAAATCGGAACTGCTGGACACCGATTTCCCGCCCCGTCAATGAGTCCTCATGCTATGATATTCGCTGTCATCCTGTGGCAGAGCCGGACGGGCCCGTTGCTGCTTGCGGGATTCTGAAACAGGTGTCTGCGGTCCTTTCATGAATCAGTCACTGCCGATTGAACAGCGATTTCAACAGTGTGCGGAGGCCGTTCAGGGGCTGCTGAACGCCGTCCTGCAGTTGCAGCAGGTCGCTGCTCTGCTGCAGACGGCTCCTGTTGAAGGTCGTGAATGGCATCAGTTGCTGCGGCAGAAACTGGCTCCACAACTTGGTCAGGAGGCCTTCCTGGCCGTGGCTGTTGTGGGGGGGACCAATACCGGCAAGAGTGTGATTTTCAATCATCTGGCCGGCAGTTCCGTCAGCGCCGTCAGTCCACTGGCGTCGGGCACCAGACACGCCACCTGCCTGCTGCCGGCAGGGTTTCTGCAGCGGCACTCTCTGCAGGATATCTTTCCCGACTTCGAACTGCGACCATGGCAGGCGGCCGAAGAAACGCTGCAGCAGTCAGCGCAGCATCTGATGTTCTGCCGCGAATCAACCACCCTTCCCGCAGAATTGCTCCTGCTGGATACTCCGGATATCGACAGCGATGCGCGAGTGAACTGGCTGCGTGCTGATGCTGTAAGGCGGTCAGCAGATGTACTGATCGCTGTACTGACACAGCAGAAGTACAATGATGCGGCGGTCAGGGAATTCTTTCGCCGGGCAGCGCGCGAAGGTCGCACTGCGATCGTGATTTTCAATCAGGTGCTGTTGCCTGAAGATGAGCCGTGGTGGCCAGCGTGGCTGCAGACATTCTGTGATGAAACCGGGCTGGCCCCCGAGGCGATCTATCTGGCACCCGCAGATCGCCGGGCAGCCGAGTCTCTGCAGTTGCCGTTTTTTGAACGCCGTCATCCCTGCTGTCCGGCAGGATCGCAGCGGATCGATCCTGCAGTCCCGGTGAATCCGGCTGCGCATCTGGCATCGCTCAGGTTTTCCGAAATCCGCCTGAAGACTCTGCAGGGCAGTCTGCAGGAAGTGCTGCATGTGGAGCGCGGTGCTGTGGGCTGGCTGCACGAATTGCAGCAGGCATCGGATGGACTGCGAGTGGCAGCACAGCGTCTGACTCAGGGCGGGTTGATTCAGGTGCGAGGCTGGCCGGTGCCTCCGGCAGTGGTAGTCGCTCAGCTGCTGCAGCACTGGTGGGGCAGTCGGCGCACAGGCTGGGCGCGATCCATTACATCGGCCTATTCGGCTCTGAATGAAACGCTGCTATGGCCGTTGAAAGTGGCTCGGCAGGCGTTGCAGACAACAGCAGCGGTCCCACCGCTGGAGGAGTACGCGCGACGCGAATGGACGGTGATTGTGGCGGTCGTGGAAGAGGTCTTTCAGCGACTGCAGTCGCTGGCTGACGGAGGCAGCCCATTGATCCAGGCACGGTTGCAAAGCCTGCTGGATCCGGCGGTTCGAGGCCGTCTGATTGAGCAGTTGCGTGAGCAGCATGGGCAAGTGGATCTGCAGGCGGAGTTACAGCAGGTCGTAGAACAGCAGATGGAGCGAGCGGAAGCCGCGCGTCCCGAGGTTTTTCGATTGTATCGTCATGCGAATAATCTCTCGGCAGCTGTGCGGCCGGTAACCAGTGTCGTGCTGTTTTCGCTGGGCTTTGGTCCTGCAGGTGACCTCGTCGCTCCGCTGCTGGGTCAGGCAGCTGCCGCAGCCATGGTGCATGCGGCAGTGGATGTGGCCGGGGGCGCGACGGCGGCCATAGCCGGTGAAGCTGCGGTGGCGGCGGCAGCCGGTTCCGGTGCCGGTCTGCTGCAGACGTGGTTTCATCAACTGCAGGCATCTTTTTCGGCCCGACGCGGGGCGTGGCTGGCGGAATTTCTGAAGCGGGAACTGCTGGGGGATCTGCCGGATGAAATTCAGCGTGCGGCCGAGTTGTCTTCGGGGAACGAGTTTCAGGTGGTGCAGCGGTGTCTGCAGCAGCTGCAGCAGACACTGCTGTCCTGAGTGGGTGAGCATCAGATCGTGACAGGGCGGGTGGAACAGAGGGGTGTTGAATGCAATCGTCGGGCGAGTTGCAGCAGATCTCGCTGTTGCATGAGATTGATGAACTGACAGGGCGTGTGCGTCGCTGGGCTGCGGCGGGGCCAGCATGGCGCCCCGCTGAAAATGCTCGCGCGCTGACTCTGCTGGTGCTGGAGCGGGTGCAGACGGTGCGATTGCGTCTTGAGGCTCCGCTGGTCGTGGCCACATTCGGTGGTACCGGAACCGGCAAAAGTATGCTGGTGAATGCATTGGTCGGGCAGGAGGCTGCACTTTCGGGCAGACAGCGACCAACCACGCGACAGCCCGTGTTGCTGGTGCATCCGGATTTCGATCTGCAGGCGACCGGACTGCCGATTGAGCAGTGTCTGGTGCGACGAATCGATGCTCCGGTACTGCGTGATCTGATCCTGCTGGATTGTCCGGATCCGGATACCAGTGAAGGAGCTGATGTGGGAGGCAACCTGCAGCGATTGCGAGCTTTGCTGCCGTACTGTGATGTGCTGCTTGTCGCAGCGACTCAGCAGAAGTATCGCAGTGCACGGATTGCGGAGGAACTGGGTGATGCTGCGGCTGGTTGTCGCCTCGTTTTTGTGCAGACGCATGCTGATCAGGATGTGGACATTCGCGATGACTGGCGGCGTGTGCTGTCAGAGCGATATCAGGTGTCAGAGCTGTTCTTTGTGGATTCACGCAAAGCTCTTGCGGAGCAGCAGCAGGGGTTAAGACCAACGGGGGAATTCGGGCGACTGCAGGAGTTGCTGGCTCGACAGCTCGGCAGTTCCCGGCGACTGGCAGTGCGACGTGCCAATCTGATTGACCTGCTGGAAGAAGTTCTGCGGGCTGGTTTAAGTGAGTACGATCGCTGTTTGCCTCAGGTGGAGAAATTACAGGCGGTGCTGGCGGAGCAGCGAGAGAATCTGCAGCGACAGATGAGCGAGCAATTGCGGTGGGAGCTGCTGCGGAGTCGAGGGTTGTGGGAACGTCGTCTGCTGGGGGCGATCACAGATCGCTGGGGATTCAGTCCGCTGTCGCTGCTGCTGCGAACGTATAATGGGCTCGGCGGAATCCTGGCATCATTGACATTCCTGCGGGCTCGCAGTTCGGCGCAGATGGCACTGATCGGGGCGGTACAGGGAGCACGCTGGTTGCAGGCTCGAGTGCAGGAACAGTCGGAAGAGTCGGGGTTAGAGCGAGTACTGACAGCTGGTGTGGCCGATCATCAGTTGCAGGAGACGCGATTACTGGTTGCTGGGTATGCGCGAGCGGCGGAGTTGTCGCGAGGGGAATTGCAGGCAGGAGCTGAGTTGTCCGGATTACGCCGGCAGGCTGCGGCACTGGAGGTGCGATTTCTGGCAGACGTACGGCGAGCGGTGGAACAGTTGCTTGAGGAGTTGGCGGAGGGATTGGGTGGGGCTGGAGTACGGCGTGTATTTGAAGTGCTGCTGTTGTTGTATCCTGTGTTCATCACTCTGCGTATGGGGCACAACTTTTTCTGGAGCTCGTTTCTGGCCCCGTTGCTGGGGCAGGCTACCGTGGCGGCTCCGTTGCTGACCATTGACTTCTACATTCCGGCAGTGTTCTTTCTGCTGGTATGGAGTGGAGTTGTGTTGTTGTGGTTTGTGCAGCGGTTACAGCGAGCGGTGACGGCAGCGGCGACTGGTCTGGCAGAGCGACTGGCGGACTGTCGCGTGGGTGAAGGGTTGTTTCCGGGAGTGGAGAGTGAGTGTCGGTCGGTTCAGGACGATGCTGATCAGCTGCGTGAGTTGTGTGAGGCGACGACGGCATTTCGTCATCGGCTGGCTGACACTACTGGTTTCCTTGGATCGCAGCGACGGTGACGACCGTGTGTTCGTGAAACGGCGAAAAACACTGGTTTATTCACAAATTTTCGTCTTCCGATCCTTTTTCTGATTTCTCTCTTGGCAGGCTTGCGCCCCCTCTGTATAACGGTGTTGGGAAAAAATCCAACAAACACTGTGTGGGTGTCAGAAACGGTTCAGGTGACCGGATCTGTTCTGTCGAAAAGCGGCATATCTAAAGATTACGAAACAGCGTGTGCGGGGGGTACGGTGGCGTAGTTCACTGGCGTCCTGCGGAAGGGGTTTGTGTCATGTTGGTATTGAAGCGGCGTAAGGGTCAGGAAATTGTGATTGATGGCAGGATCAGTGGTGTGATTGACGGTGTGATTCGAATTCGGGTGGTGCAGACCAGTGACGGCAGTTGCAGCCTGGCCTTCGAAGCTCCGGAAACTCATCGGATTCGGCGTGCTGAGTTGCCAATGCTTCCAGAGCGTTCATTGGTGCCATCATCGGATGTGTGTGCAGTACCTTGTGTTGGGCGTGGTGTTTCTGGTTTGCTGCAGGTGCAGACATGACTCTGGATTCCGGATCCGGTGGGATCGGCGTGATGATTCGGCAGTTGCGTCAGTCGCGTGGTTTATCATTGCGGCAGTTGGCGGCGCAGCTGGATATTCACTTCAGTCATTTGTCCAAGATTGAAAACGGCCGTGATCAGCCGGGGCTGTCGGTCCTGCACCGGGTAGCTCAGGTGTTGCAGGTGGATCTGGATTTGCTGCTGGGCGAGGCGGGGCGTCAGGAGCGTCCCTTTCGGGTACTGGGGCGAATTGCGGCTGGTGTCCCGATGGATGCGATTGAGAACGTAGAGACTTTTGATCTGACGAAGGTCTTTGATCCTGAGGATCATTTTCTGCTGCGAGTGCAGGGGGATTCAATGATTCTGGACGGCATCAACGACGGTGATCTGGCCATCATCCGTCATGCTCAGAAGGCTCGCAACGGTCAGACGGTGGCAGCGATGGTGGATGATGAGCAGGCCACTTTGAAAAGGTATCGTCAGGAGGGTGATGCGGTAGTGCTGATTCCGGCCAACGATCGACTGCAGCCTATGCGTTATCCTGCTGGTCGAGTACGCATCTGTGGTGTACTGTCGGGATTGATTCGTACTTCGGTCCGCTGATTCTGCGGGCGGTCAACTGGAAACCACGAAAGTCTCTGGGATGGTGCAGTCGCGAATTGGCGTCAATCAGCTGGACATGGGAGGCTGGGTGCGAGTGTATCTGGGGCAGGGCGAGCCGTCCGGCGAGATTGCTCCGTTTCTTTCGCATGCTCTGAATGGCTGGTTTCGTGAGCGTCCACATCTTAGACTCAGATTTGTGCTGCCGGTGACCAGGAACGGCAACACGGTTGAGTTGCATGGTTGGTACGAACAGATCTTGTTTTCGGATCAAAGTCCGTTGGCGAAATCTGTCCCGCGGACTCCCGGGCAGCCAGTATCCTGATATCCCCGGTGTCCCGATATCCGTTGTAATTCTGATCCCGCTGTCTTTTTCATGAAGTCTGGCCATGTCTGTGACAATTCTGCTGATCTCATTGCTGTTGCAGTCAGTGCCTGCAGAGACTTTTCCGGCCACCTTTGCGGCTCATTCGATTGATTCGCAGGCAGGGCGAGTGGTGTATGCGGTGACGTCGGCGGATGTGGATGGTGACGGTGATCAGGACATCGTGGCCCTGACGGACAGCAGTGTGATCTGGTATCAGCAGCCGGGTTGGCAGAAGCATGTAATCCTGCGGGATCAGACGCCGCCGGATAATGTCTGCATAGCGGCTCATGATATCGACGGTGACGGGCAGGTGGATTTTGCGATTGGGGCCGGCTGGACCAAAACCGGGACATTACACTGGATCCGGCGTACTGCGGATCCAACGGCATTGTGGACGGTTTCAGCGATAGCCGAGGAAACGTCCGTTCATCGCATGCGCTGGGCAGATGTACTGGGGACGGGGCAACCGCAGTTGGTGGTTTCGCCTTTGAATGCCAGCATGGGTGCGGGTGTGCGATTACTGGCTTTTCAGATACCTCAGCAGCCATCTGTGCAGCGCTGGCCCGCTACGGTGCTCAGTGCGGACCTGAACCGGATGCACAATCATCTGCATGTGGATTTTGATGGTCAGGGGGCGGTGGACACAATTACGGCCAGTCGTGAGGGGCTTTCATTGGTGCGACGTGACGGCGACGGCTGGCAGCAGCTCAGGCTCAGTGCTGGTCGCACTGGTCAGGCGGACATGAATCTGAATGGAGCTGGTGAAGTGCGGCTGGGGCGGCTGAAGAGTGGTCGCCGTTTTCTGGTTTCAGTTGAGCCGATGCATGGGGATCAGTTAGTGGTCTATCAGCAGCCGGAACAGCCAGCTGAAGAATGGCAGCGACGGGTCATCCATGATGGTTTTCGTCGTGGACATGCCTTGTGGACGGCAGATTTCGATGGGGACGGGGCTGACGAAATTGCGTTTGGCCACAGTGATACTCCAGAGAAATTCGGAGTGATGGTGTGGTGGAGTGACGCTGGGGAAGGGCGTGAGTGGCGTGGTCAGGTGGTGGATGTGGGTGGGATGGCGACAGAGGATTTGACGGTCGCTGATTTCACGGGAGACGGCCGTCCGGACATTGCAGCGGGTGGTCGAGCGACAAAGAATGTGCGGCTATACATCAATCAGCCCTGAGTTGCTGCAGGCTGAGGTTGGCAGTGGCTGATAGCCCGGAGGCAGCGGGCAAAAGGTCGGCTGTGCAGAACTTGCTGGGCCAGCGAGATGCACGCGCCGGGATACTGAGGAGGAGGCTGAGGAGGAGGCTGGCGATGCAGACCTGTTCCCCGCCACGACCAAGCCTGTCGACCCGCTCAGTGCGGTGCGTGCCAGCGCGTAGCGTGTCGGCGGGGTGGGCATTGACGGGCGCGTGCAGCTTGGCGGCGATGAGGAGGAGGAGGACGTTGAACATCGCCCGCAGCGTCTCCGCCTGCTC
>CAXBSH010000096.1:0-16245 GCA_963977705.1 uncultured Planctomycetaceae bacterium | reverse complement strand
GGGGTATTCTGGTG
Source organism: uncultured Planctomycetaceae bacterium (assembly GCA_963977705.1). Taxonomy (GTDB): domain Bacteria; phylum Planctomycetota; class Planctomycetia; order Planctomycetales; family Planctomycetaceae; genus SXXK01. The sequence continues at coordinate 16,231 of CAXBSH010000096.1, read as the reverse complement.
GTGCGGCTGCTGTGGGGACAACGGTGGCCGTGGGGCTGACTGCGCTGGTTACCGGGGGGGCGGTTGAGCCTGTGGGGGTGCGATCCGGTGTGTTGAGAGGTGCGCGAGGTGTGGGTTTCTGTGGCTGGCGGGGTACCGGCGTACCGGTTTTTCTGCGATTTTGGCGAGTGAGCAGGGAACGCCGTTTCTTCACGGGAGGAAGCTCCTGAGGACACAGACAACAGACGCTGGAGGCGAGGAAGCTGATGTGCAGGTCTCCAGTGTGCTCTGATGCTGTGCAAAACCTGAGCAACTGTCAACTGAATCGCAGCAAAACTCAGGCTGAGGATATGGCCTGCGGTATTCGTGTCGGTGGTGGTATTGGTGTGGTGTTGTTTCACCACGGAATGCCTGGGAAAGACTCGGAAAAAACGCCAGGGGGATGGGCGGGGATTTTTTTTACCACGAATGACACGAATCACACGAATGGTGGTTATGGCGGAGACGTGGGCGCGGATGCCGTGATCAGTGATCAGTGATCAGTTACCAGTGATCAGGGCACTTGAAGATTCCCTTTCAGAGTCCCAGTTCGACGGGTGTCACGAGTCCTGTTTTGAGGTCGTAGACACCGCCGGCGATGATCAGTTCACCTGCTTTCAGCAGTCGTCCGATGACGGGTGAAGATTCTGCAAGCAGCAGAGCCTGGTTGCGAACATTCTGGGTCACGGCGGTGGCAAGGTCGGGTTGATTTCTGATGGCCGGTCGGATGTACTGGAACAGTCCGCTGATCTGGCCGGGGACTTCATCACCTTTGATAGTTGCCTGGACAGCTCCGCATTGTGTGTGTCCGAGGACATACAGGACTTTTGCGCCGAGGATGCGGGTTCCGAATTCAAGGCTGCCGATATTTTCACTGCAGGCCACATTTCCGGCGATGCGGGTGACGAACAGATCTCCGAAGCCCTGATCGAAGACGATTTCAATGGGGACTCGGGAGTCAGCACAGCCAAGGAAGGCGGCGAAGGGCTTCTGCCCCTCTGCCAATTCCTGAACTCGCCTCATATCCCGATTTTCGGCCAGCGGTTTTCCGGTGGCAAACCGCTGATTGCCGTCATACAGCTTTTTGAGGGCATCGGCTGGGGCGATGTCAGCGGTGGAAGCTGGCGAGGCGGCGGAGACGGCTGACTGGTGTCGGAGCCAGCCGGTGGCACCGCAGGTGGCGGCGACGAGGCCCTGTCCGAGGAATAGCCGTCGGCTGTTTGTGTTGTGTTGACAGTTGCCATTTTTCATGTGGGCAGTGCAGTTTCTGTTCATGTTTTCCCTTTGTGTTGTGTGATTCACTGGCCGAAGACGGGTTTTCACTGGCAGAAGAACTGTGCGAAGCGGTAGTAGAGCGGAATTCCGGCGATGAGGTTGAAGGGGAATGTGATGGCGAGTGCTGAAGTCAGGTAGTAGGTGGGGTTTGCTTCGGGCAGTGCCATCCGCACGGCAGGTGGAGCGGCGATGTATGAGGCGCTGGCTGCCATTGTCGCCAGCATGGTTGTGCCACCAACGCTGAGTCCGGAAGCAGCGCCAAGCCATGCCCCGAGCAGTCCGTGCAGGACAGGCATGAGGATACCGAAAGCTGCAAGGAACAGTCCGCTGGTGCGGAGGTCCTGCAGGCGGGCGCCAGCAGTCAGTCCCATTTCCAGCAGAAAGAGGGTGAGCAGGCCTTTGAACATGCCCTCAAAGACGGGCTGCACGGGTTTCCAGCCATCTGTTCCGACTGCGGCTCCGATCACCAGTCCTCCCACCAGCAGCAGCGTGGAAGGGGCGCAGACGAGTTCGTGGCAGACGGAGAGGAGTCGGGAGCTGGGGGACTTTGCTGAAGCTTCAGCGGAATGCTGGCGAGCCATCTGGAAGGCGCCTATGGCCAGTGCTACCTGGATACCGGGGATTTCCAGCAGTGTGAGAAGTGTGGGCATAAAGCCTTCGGCTGGTACTCCGGCCGAGTTTGTGAATTGTTGTGCAGCGATAAAGGTGACGGCAGATACGGAGCCGTAGTGTGCGGCGATGCCGGCGGCGTCGGGCACGCTGAATCTGCCGAGGCGTCTAAGTACAAGGTATGCGGACACCGGGGTGAGACAGCCCAGCAGAAGTGTGGCGGCGGCGGGTGCGGCAAGTTGCGTGAGCGAGCTGTGTGAAAGTTCGACGCCTCCTTTCAGGCCGAGGGCGAACAGCAGGTAGATGGAGAGTGATGTGTAGAGTTCGCGCGGCAGGCTGAGCTGACTGCGAATGACGCGGGCGAAAACCCCGAGTGCGAAGCAGAGTGTGAGCGGGGAGACCAGATTCAACCGCAGCACGTCAAACATGGAGAGCCTTTCAGAGAGCGAACATGACGGGGAAAGATTGGCGACAGGGGCCTATGACCGGTTCGTTAGTGGCGAATTGATAAGCACGAACTTAAAGGGGCGAAACAAAAAGCACGAAATATATTTCGCATATTCTGTTGCGTATGTGAAGGCCCGGGTCAGGAATTCCTGGAACTGGCTGACCAGGACGGTGGCTGCGCGGCTGGATTTGCCGCAGGCGGCTGGTGATAATCCGCGAGGTACCGGGATTGCAGTGGGGTGTTGGTGCAGCGGAGTGACTGGATATGGGTGCAGGGACCATGTGGCGACGGGGTATGGCTTTCCGGTGTGTCGGGCTGTGTCTGGGTTGGTTGCTGCATGCGGCCTGTGCGGTGGCGGTACTGCAGGAGTCTGACCCCGAGGAGGCTCGCGCGGGCCTGCGGCTGCTGACGACGGGGAGCGAGGGCAGTTTTGCTGCGGTCGTGGGGCGTCCGGCGTTTCGTGCGGCAGGGGCGTTGCCGGAGGTGCGTCTGGCGGATGGTGTGCGGCAGGAGTATGCGGGCAATCTGCTGGTGCGTAATCCGGGTCGGATTCGTTTCAGTGCTCAGCTGTCAGGGCGTCTGGAGCTGCTGGTGGATGGTCGCAGTGTGCTGTCCGGAGAGTCTGCCGGGCTTTTGCTGGCGGGAGAGCCGGTGGAGTTATCGGGTGGTGACCATGAGGTGCAGATTCGGTATTGGCGTACGGCGGGTGCTGCCGGGGCGGAACTGTCAATTTTCTGGTCGGGTGAGGATTTTACTTTAGAGCCTTTGCCGGCGGACGTGTTCAGTCATTTCCCGTTGGCGGAAGGCGTGGATGTTGTCGAGGCGGGTGCGGGTCGGAAGATTGTGGATGCTCTGCGTTGTGGTACTTGTCATGCGGGCTGGGGCGAGTCTGAGCCATTGCGTGCGCCCGATCTGACGACTGCCCTGCCCCATCTGAGTGACGAGGCGGTACTGCAGCGACTGATGAACGGGACGGACAATCATGCCATGCCGCATTATGGGATGACGGAGGGGCAGGCGAAATCTGCGGTCTCGTGGCTGCGTTCGGTGATTCCGAGCAGCGGGTCTGAGCTGCCCGCTGCGACCCTGAAGAAGGGTGACCGGGAAGCTGGTGAGCGTCTGCTGCTGACCTTGGGGTGTGTAGCCTGTCATCAGGTGACTGCGGACGTGTCGGAGCGTGAGTGGTATGGTGGTCCAGCGCTGCTGGCTGGCGGTTCGAAACGCAGTCGGGGCTGGCTGGAGGCGTGGTTTCGGGATCCGTCGCAGCTGAATGCGGCGCACCGCATGCCGGTTTTCAGTCTGAGTGATGACGAGCGTCGGCAGCTGGCGGTCGCGTTGAGTCGGGAGCAGCAGGCAGAATCGGGAAATGCGGAGACGCGATTGTCAGAGCGTCTGACAGCTTCGCAGACAGTGGCTGGTCGTGAGCTGGTGGTCAGTGCGCGTTGTGCGTCCTGTCATCGCATACCGGGACTGGACACGCCGTCGCAGCTGCCGTTTGTTTCGGGGGCTGAGGCGTTGGCGGCAACGGCTGCCGGTCGCAGCTGCGTGAATGCTCCGGCGGCGTCGGCAGCGGGGGGGCTGCGGCCGCAGTTTCGAACAGGTGCCGATGCTGCGGAGGCGATGCGGGTTTGGCTGGGAACGATTGAGGTGCCATTGCATTCGGCTGATCCGGGAGATTCGGCAGCGGGCGTTTTGTTGATGCAGCGGAACGGCTGTGTGTCGTGTCATGACCGGGATGGCGAGGTGGGTTTGTCGGCTCTGGCGGCGGATCTGGAGCGGCAGCGGGACGATTTGCGGGGGCAGAGCGAGTATTTGATTCCTCCGGCATTGACCGCGGTGGGTGATCGTTTGCGGGATGAGGTGCTGCTGGAGTCGATTCAGGGGAAGGTATCGGAGCGACGTCTGCCGTGGCTGCTGGTCCGGATGCCGAAGTTTGTGCTGACGGAAGGTGAGTCGGCGTCGATTGCGGGGGGGCTGGTGGCAGAGGATCGTATACCGGATGCGGCGGATGCCCTGCGTCCGGAACTGTTTGAGCATTTGAATCCGCAGCATCCGGCGCTGGCGACGGCGGAGCAGCTGGTGGCTGGATCGCAGATGTCGGGTGCGGGTGGCTTCAACTGTATTGCGTGTCACAAAGCTGGTCGTTTTGAGCCGCGAAATGTGGCTCCCGGGACTCGTGGTTCGGATCTGCTGGTGATGGGTCGTCGTCTGCGTTCGCGGTATTTTATGAGGTGGATGCAGAACCCGATTCGCGTCCTGCCGGGGATTGAGATGCCGGCGATTCGACGACCGCTGGACCGAGATCCTGCGGAGACTCTGAATCAGCAGTTTGCGGTGCTTTGGACGGCCTTAGCGGACCCAGGGTTCCCGGCTCCAACGGTGTCCAGTCGTTATGAGCAGGTGTTAACAGTGGGGCTGGGGCAGTCACCGCGAGTCCTGAGGGACGTCTTTCTGTCGGAGGGTGCGGCCGGTGGCAGCGGGACAGCGCGAGCATTTGCCGCAGGGTTTGGTAATGGCATGAGTGTCCTGCTGGATGCGGACTCAGGGCATCTGAAGCAGGTGGCATTTGGTGAATTTGCGCGGCAGCGGACTGAGGGGAAGAGCTGGTTCTGGGACCTGGCCGGAATTCCGCTGTTAACGGGCTCTGCTGAGGGCCCGTTCTGTCAGCTTGTAGAGGCGGATGGTGGTGGCACGCCACGATTGCCAGTCAGGGATGAGCGGCGGGAGGCAGAATTGCTTTCGTGGAAGGTCACAGGTCAGGCTGTTGAGCTGCAATTGAGATTTCATTTTGGGAAGGTGGCGTCTGTCGGGGCGACTGCGGGTCCACACAGTGAGCAGACTGTCTGGCAGTTGCTTGAACAGCATGAGGTGGTGGACGTGGAGCTGCAGCTTTCTGAGCTTCCGGGTGAATCGGCAGGGATCCAGCTGAGGCTGCGGTGTTCCGGTGTACCGGCTGGTCGTGCTTTGGAGTTGACCGGCTGGGGCCGGAATCGAACCGGGGACAGGATTCGCGTGACGTCCGTGGTGGAGGCTTTGCGACGTTCGCGAGGTGGGAGTGCCCTGCTGGGGGCAGGTGAAGTGGCCGTGTGGTCGCTGGGTCTTGAGCAGTCACTGCCGTCTGCACCGCTGGCCGTGGCTGTTCCTCCGCTGGTGACGAAGGAACTGGAATTGAGGTCGGTACCGGGATTCCGTGGTCAGCGTCTGGCTCTGCCGTCGGGGATCATGCCGACGGCGCTGGCGTGGCTACCGGACGGTCGACTGGCGTTAACGTCACTGAAGGGGCAGGTTTGGATTCTGACGGACAGTAATGCTGATGGTCTGCCGGACAGTTCTGTGCTGTTTGCCGAGGGTTTGGCAGCACCTTATGGAATTCTGTCTGATGGTGACGATCTGCTGGTGTCGCACAAGCCAGAGGTTTTGCGTCTGAGTGATCGTGATGGGGATGGTCGAGCGGACGAGTTTGGTGTGCTGGCAGCGGGCTGGGGTTTCAGTGATGACTATCACGACTGGACAGCGGGACTGGTGCGTGATGGTCGTGGGGATTTGTATGTGGGGCTGGGCAGTGATTATTCGCAGAAGGGTCGTGCTGCGGACAATGATCGGTGGCGTGGGACGGTGCTGCGTCTGGAGCGTGGTGGGCGAATAGAGCCCTTTGCGTTTTCGATGCGATTTCCGATGGGTTTGGCGGTGGACAATCAGGATCGATTGTTTGCGACCGACAATCAGGGGGTGCAGAACACGTGGAACGAGCTGAATCACATTCAGCGTGGGCGACATTATGGTGTTCCGTCGCGTCATGACACGGCGGAGGGTGTGCCGTCGGAGTCACCGGCGCTGATGATTCCGCATCCCTGGACTCGCAGTGTAAATGCAGTAGCTTTTTTCCCTGCTGATTATCCGCGGTCGTCTCTGGCGGGGCAGGGAGTGGCCTGTGAATACGATACTCAGTGTCTGATACGCTTTTCACTGCAGGAGGTGGATGGAGTGATGCAGGGGGCGTGTTATCGATTCAGTCGTTTGCCTGTGAGTGGTGAGCAATCCGAGTTGCTGGGGCCGATAGCCTGCAGTTTTGGGGCAGACGGGGCATTATTGATTGGCAGCATTCGGGACAGTGGCTGGCAGGGGGCGGGGAACATTGGCTGCATTGAAGTGCTGCGACCGGCGGACGAGCAGCCGAACGGGATCCGAGAGATTCGAGCGGTGCGGGATGGTTTTGAAGTGGACTTTTTTGAAAGTCTGCCGGAGGGGGTTGCTGTCAGTCCGGAGCACTGGGATCTGCAGTCAGCGACGCGGGTGTGGACGGGCAGCTATGCGACTCCTGACAGTGAACGCAGGCAGGTGCGTGTGGAGAGTGTGCGTGTATCGAATGCTGGTCGAACTGTGATCCTGAAGACGGGCGTTCATCAGGCGGGGCATTTGTATGAGGTTCGGCTGTCGCAGGAGTCAGAGGCTGTCCGGCAATTCTGGCCGGTGGAGGGATTTTATTCGATGAAGCGAGTTCCGCAGGCGGAGTGAGGGAGTGCCGGGCTTCAATCGGACCCTTTATTGATTCTGCGTGAGTCCGGGGTGCTGGCAGTTGCGGGGATATCATCATCCAGCATCATGATTTTCTGCCAGATTTTGCGGGACAGTCCATTTGTGAGCTGTTCGATATCGTTGACGGCCTGGAGGACGACGGGGTCAGAGGTACTTTGGGCGTAGAGTGCTGCCAGTTTTCCGACGAGCGACAGCAGTTCGCTGCAGTAATCGAGGTAGCGGGTCAACTGGAACGGCGTCAGTGAGCGAGCGGGTGACGAGGCGGTGCGTTGTTCGGCTGAGTTGATCAGCTGACTGGGGTCCTTGGTGAGCTGGTGCATGTCGATGACGTGCGAGATGGACCGCAGTTCGTGCAGCGCCTGCAGGATGTGATGCCGTTTGATGCGTGATTCCAGCGACAGCAGGAAGAACAGTGAGGCGCCGAAGAGGATCATGACATTGAAGCCGGCATCCAGTTCTTCGAGTTCGGGTTGTCCCTGGAGTTTGATGTAGCGGACAGCGAACCAGACGGCGGCGATGGCGGCGAGGATCACAGCGCATACGCCGACGCGGATCCAGGGCAGGCTGCGTGCGGACCAGTTGACTCGTTCGTGTGTTTCGCGGGCGATCTGAAGCAATTCCCGGCAGACGTTTCCGAGGCTGGCGGCGGGGAATCGTTCATCGATGCGCTGGCCGAGCGTCTGCAGTGTCTGGATGGTTTTTTCAGGGTTCAGTGCGCGGTACATGCGGGATTCCGCTGCGGATCGGGTGTAAGGCGATGCAATGGTGCAGTTTGCCGTGGATTCTGTCTTGAGGAATTGTGAGCAGAATCGGGAGTGATATTCAAGTTCGTGTGAATTGTGCCGTTCGTGCACAATCTGCAAAAAGAATCAATGTCAGGTGTTATGACAGTCCGATGAATGAGAAGGGAAAAGTCCGTTCTCAGGTTACTGGCGATTGTTCCGAGTGGATTGGCATTCGGGTGGTGACGGACTGATGTCAGGCGGGTCGTTTCGGGGGAAACGGCTTGTGCTGCGTTTGGATTGCGGCGACCGGCCACGGAATTGCGGGGCCGCTGGGGGGAGTACAAATGAGATTCAGACGGCCCGTGGTGCTGTTGCTTGGGGGAATGCTGGCTGCATCGAGCCTTGGCTGTTCGGCAGCAAGTGCTCTGATGGGTGATTACGAGCCGGCGAGTTCCGCGAAGCAGGCATCTGCCGATCGGATGGTCGCCATTGCTCAGGTCTTTGAGCAACAGGGTCAGCTGGACAAGGCTGAATCCATGTATCGGGGGGCTCTGAAAAAGAACCCTCAGAACGCCATGGTTCGCCAGCAATTGGCGGAAGTTCAGACGAAGCGTCGGAATGGTACCAGTGGCACAGTGGTGGTGCACACAGTCCCTCCGACTCGACGGATGACTCCGGTTGCAGCGGGATCAGCGACTGCATCCGGGATGGTGGTATTGCCGGCGGCAGGAGCGGCGGTAGCCGCACCAGTGACGCCGGCACCTGCAGCGAAGGTGTCTGTTCCGGTGACATCGGCAACTCCAGCACCAGCACCAGCAACCACTGCAGCACCGGTGGTGGTAAGTCCTGCGGCGGTTCCGGTACAGAAGCCAGCCAGTGTTGCTGTGCCGGCCGTCAGTACGGCGACACCTGCGGCCCCAGCAGCAGCGGTACCCGCGAGCACTGGGCAGACGCCTGTTCCCGTCCGGAATGTCTCAACGGCTGAAGCGATACCAGCGAAATCCGCAGCGGTGGCGGTTGCCGTAGCAACGACTCTGGATGCTCTGCTGCAGGCGGCTGACAAGCCGGAGGACAACACTGAGCTGTTGATTCAGGCGGTGCAGCAGGGAGAGAGCAGTGAAGCGAAATGTCTGGCAATGACGCTGCTGGGTGAGTGTTCGTCAGAGAATGCCGGCATTCGCGAGGCGATTGAGAAGACGGTTTCTGACGCATCAACTCCGACAGACGTATTGCTGGCTGCGGTGGATTCGCAGGTGCAGCGAGGCGAGCTGACAGCAGCTTCTGCTGAGCGACTGATTGGGGTGGTGAAGGCGGGCCAAACTGGTGACCAGGTTCAGGCGATCACGATGCTGCGGTACTTTACCGCGATGGATGGTCGGGAATCGTGTTTGAGTGCTCTGGAGACGTGTCTGACATCGACGGATTCTGAGGTACGTGCGGCAGCGGCTCTGGCACTGGGAGATTTCACTCCACTGCCGGAAACGCAGCTGGCGAAGCTGAAGGAACTGGCTGAGAAGGATGCCAGTCAGGATGTTCGTGATGCGGCCGCAGCGTCGCTGAAGCGAACAGAGACTGCGACCGGAAACTGATTTGATTCTTTCTGAATGGTGCTCCGCGGGCGGCGGGGGCAGAAGATAACGAGGGAGATGTTGACATGAAGATGCGATCCACCAGTAAGTGGCTGGCGCTGCTGTTTCTTTCAGCGACTGGCTGCAGCAGCATCAGTGACGGGATCATCCGGACTGAGACCGATCTGCGAAATCAGATTCTGGCTCAGAAGGCGTGGGGTGAGTGGTCGTGGTGCTATGACGAACTGAATCACCCGTGGGATTTCGCCAAGGGTTTCAAGGCTGGCTATAAGAACATTCTTGAGGGTGGAGCGGGCTGCCAGCCAACACTTCCACCGCGGTGCTACTGGAAGCCGAGTTACGAGACGACCAGCGGCCGTGGCCGAATCAATTCATGGTTTGACGGGTATTCGCACGGGGCACTGGCTGCCCAGCAGGATGGAATGGGTGGCATGGGTGTGCTGCCGATCTCTCCGACTGCTCGAGCCAACCTGATTTCAAAGAATGCTCCAGTCAATCCGGACTGTTTCAACGGTCTGCAGAACACTCCAACACCCGATGGTGGACTGCTGCCGCAGTCGGATGAGATGGGCAATGATCCGGCTGCACCGGCCGGTGAAGAGATGCCTCCGACCCCAGCTGGTTCCCCCTCGGCAACTCGGCCGTACGAAGGGAACTGAGGCTGTCGTCAGAGGGCAGTCTGGTGTTGCGGTGTGTCGGGCGACGGGATTGGAGAATCCGGTAAGAAATCAAACTGCGGGTAGTGAAGCTGCCCGGCAGACGCAGGTTACAGGGAGGTAGAAACGATGTCCGTGATTACAGCACAGCAGGGTACGTATGGGAAGGGAGACGGTCGGTCCGGCCTGCTGGGACTGATTGCTCTGGCCTGTCTGATGCAGACGGGCTGCCTGATGGACCGGGATATTGATGCCATTCCGGTGGCTCGCGTGCCCAGAGAGATTCTGACAGTTGACCGTAAGGACAACTACAAGGATATCTCACTGCTGCGGCTGCGTCAGGATCCGCCGGAATCCTATCTGCTGGGCCCCGGTGACGTGCTTGGTGTTTACATCAAGGGCGTACTGGGCAGCGAAGAAGAGCTGCCGCCGATTCACTTCCCGGAAGACGGCAATCGTCCTCCGGCCGTGGGTCTGCCGGTTCCTGTGCGGGAAGACGGAACGCTTTCACTGCCGATTATTGAGCCGATCAACGTGAAGGGCATGTCCCTCGTTGAGGCCTCAAATGCCATCAAGATGGCGTATATCTATCCGGAGCCGATTATTCGTGAAGGTGAAGAGAGCATCATTGTGACTCTGATCCAGCAGCGTAAGGTCCGAGTGATGGTGATTCGCGAAGAGGCAGGTGGTCAGCAGGGTGTGACCAAGCGGGGTACAGGTCAGGTTGTGGACCTGCCGGCTTACGAGAATGACGTGCTGCATGCTCTGGGTGCGACGGGTGGTATGCCCGGTACGGACGCGAAGAATGAGATCATGATCTATCGCGGGATGTATCAGGCTGGTGTTGATGCCGATTCTGTGCTGAATCAGATCTGTCAGGACAACTGTCAGGATAACTGCTTCTGCAGTGAGGCACCGCTGCCGGATCCACCAAGCGTAACTCGAGTTCCGCTGCGATATGATCCTTCGAATCCGCCGAAGTTTACTCAGGAAGACGTCATTCTGGCTGAGGGCGACATTGTGATCATTCGCAGTCGCGACGAGGAGACCTTCTACACGGCAGGTGTGCTGGGTGGTGGCGAGTATCCTCTGCCTCGTGACAAGGACCTTGACATTCTGGGAGCCGTCTCACTGGCTCGCGGGCCGCTTGGTGCCAGCGGTACTGGTGTGATGGCCATCGGAGGAGGTGGCGGTGGCGGGATGGGTGGTGGTATGGGTGGTGGTGGGATGAATGGTGGTCGTGGTGGTGCCTATTGCCAGCCGTCTCAGGCGATCATCATCCGTGAGTTGCCCTGTGGCAGCCAGATTGCAATCAGAGTGAATCTGAATCGGGCCCTGACGAATCCCGGTGAACGAATTCTGATTCAGCCTAAGGACGTGGTTCTGCTGAAGTACACGCTGGGTGAAGAAGTGGGTAACGTGTTCCTGAGCCTGATCCAGTTCAACTTCCTGTGGGGTCTGGGTGGCAACGGACTCAATAGGTGATCCGGATTTCCGGGAATAATAACGACATCAGGCCCTGTCGAAGCATCTTCGACAGGGCCTGCTTTTTTCACGGACAGAACGGATCGATCAGTTTACCGGGACAGTCTCGATCGGCATGGGAACTGCCGTTTCGCCCGTTGTTTCCGGTTTCTGTTGGGAAATAACGTCCTGGTCGACTCGGCTGACTCGGCTGCCGCGACGTTCCAGAACAACACGAGCTGCTTCCCGTACTTCGTCATCACCGAGGCGCCGCAGATTGACGATTTCGGTCAGCGGACGAATCACTTCGGCAACCCTTGCGATGCTGGATTCCATCAGAGCAATTTCCATCAGCGTACGTCGCAGCACTTCCAGCGAGTTAATGTGTCGAGCAGCTTCCTGCTGGAATTCATCAAGGATTTCAAGGTTCTGAACGGCGCTGGCGACCTGTTCGGTTCCAGTGGCGAGGGCCGTTTGGATTGCCAGCAGCTGGTCAAGGTTCTGGCGAGCGACAGTGATCTGCTGAGACTGCTGACTGAGCAGGCTGTTGATTTCTGCGGCGGCATCGGCGGCCGTGCGAGCGGCTGGCAGGTCGCCGGCTGAGTTGATGATGGAACTCTTCAGGTCGTTGAATTCAGCGATACCCGTTTCAGCAAGATCCAGATCCTTCGCAGCTGCGGTCACTGTGTCGCGGAAGCGGATGAATCGATCGAAATCCGCTGCGGCCTGCTCAATGGACTTGTCTTCCGCGATGATTCGGCCCGTCAGATCACTCATTCTGGTGATGCTTTCACTGGCATCTTCGTAACCGTTGGATGCTGCGATCAGACGGTCCTGCAGGGCCTGCATGCCACGCAGGGCTGAGTCAGCAACTTCGGTGGCGTCACTGCCACTGATGATCGTCTGCCGCAATGAATCGAGAGCATCGAGAGATTCACGAGCGAGCGTTGTGCTCTCGCTGGAAGCAATCAGGCGATCCTGCACTGCCGCAATCTGATCGACTGCCTGCATGGCGTCCACAGCAGCCGTACCTTCAGTGGAGATTGTGTTTCGCAGAGTCTGAATATCACTGATGCTGCGGCGAAGCGATTCCAGCCCACGAGCCTGCTGCTCAAGGGAAGACAGCAGATCGTTGGTCTGTTCGGCCGAAACGCTGCTGCGAACCAGACGGTTCATGCTGCGATCAGACTGGTCGAGGCGTGCCTGAATGTTCTGCAGGCGTCCCTGCAGAGGGCCGACCATCAGGATCTGCATCCCGAAAAAGACGACTGACAGTCCGCTCAGAAGCGAAACGCCGATCAGGGTACGAGGGTTCATGATGCTGTCTTCCGAAATACTGCTGCGATGAAATAATCCGGTATGTGTGCGGCAGGCGACCTTCATGTGTATCGCCTGTCCACAGTGGCAGAATTTGCCGGATTCAATCGGCACGGCAGGAAATGCCGGAACGCGCTGCGAAGCTGTAGGGGTTGGTTCGGTGGAAGCGATTCGTCCGAGACAACTTTCCCGTGGCTCTGAATAAATGTGCAACAAGTGCTCATGAAATATGCAGTTTGCACATTCACAATACGTGCTTTTTGTTCAGTCTTCTTCGAGATCAGAGAACGGGAGTTGTGGCCCTGAACGTTCTGCGAGTCCTTCATGGAAGTGGCGTCGGCAGACGGATACGTAGCTTTCATTGCCGCCAATCTGGATTTGTTCACCGGATCGCAATGGGCGGCCTGTGGCATCAATTCGCAGCACCATCGTGGCTTTGCGTCCACAGTGGCAGACAGTTTTGATTTCGGAGAGGACGTCAGCCCAGGAGAGCAGGTACTGACTGCCTTCAAACAACGCTCCCTGAAAGTCCGTGCGTAGTCCGTAGGCGAGTACGGGGACAGCCTGTTCGTCAGCAATACGGCACAATTCAGATACCTGTCTGCGGGTCAGGAACTGGGCTTCGTCCACAAAGACGCAGGCGATGGGAGACGACTGGTGCTGACAGCGAAAGATTTCCAGCAGTGAATCGTGTTCACTGAAGGTATGGGCATCAGCATCAAGTCCGATACGCGATGCAATTCTACCCAGCCCGTCTCTGGTGTTCAGGCGGGGTGTCAGCAGCAGGGGTTGCATGCCACGTTCGCGGTAGTTCCAGGCAGCCTGCAGCAGTGTGGTTGACTTTCCGGCGTTCATTGAAGAGTAGTAGAAGTAGACTTTTGCCATTCAGTCAGTCTCCGCATCGCCGTGCAGCGTCAGAATCAGCCGGCGGCGTCCGCCGTGATTCCGATGTTCACAAAGGCAGATTCCCTGCCACGTTCCCAGCAGCAACTGATGGCGTGCGATGGGAATCGAGAGTGACGAACCCATCAGTGAATGTTTCACATGGGCCGGCATGTCATCGGGCCCTTCGCAGGTATGAGTCCAGCGCGCGTTTTCCGGAGCCAGCCGGTCAAGTGCAGCATTCAGATCTATGCGAACATCCGGATCAGCATTCTCGTTGATTGTCAGTGAGGCTGAGGTGTGCTGGATGAAGATGTGCAGCAGTCCGATACGAATGGAAGCCAGTTCGGGCAGTTCCTGTTGGACACGATGCGTGATCAGGTGGATGCCGCGAGGCATGGCTGGCAACAAAAGTTCTCGCTGCACCCAGACTGTCATAAGGCCACCCCTGCCAGCGGTTCAGGTCTCTCTCAGCCTGCCTCAGAGACGGGTTCAGCCGGCGAATCGGTCTCTTTGGAAGGCAGAAATGGGCGTGGTCCAAGAATCTGTTCGATCTGTTCGCGAACGAGATCTTCGGACTCCAGCAGTGCCTGCACCAGCTGATCCATCTGCTGCCGATACTGCGTCAGCAGTTCGATGGCCCGCTGTTCGGCATCCTTGATGATCCGCTGGACTTCCAGATCGATCTGACGGGTCGTTTCTTCGCTGAATTCCCTGTAGGTGTGCATTTCCTTGCCGAGGAACGGATGTTCTTCGGACTGTCGGAATGAGACCGGGCCGATAATTGCGGACATGCCCCAGCGGGCCACCATGCGGCGAGCGAGCGAAGTGGACTGTTCGATATCGTTCTGTGCGCCGGCAGAGTATTCGTCGTAGATCATTTTCTCTGCGGCACGTCCACCCATCATCATGACAATACGAGCCTTCAGTCGTCGTTCGCCAAGGTTATGAATTTCGCTTTCGGGCATGACGAGAGTGACGCCGAGGCTGCGTCCGCGGGGGACGATCGAAACCTTGTGGACCGGATCGATGCCTTCCTGTGCCCATGCCAGAACGGCATGTCCGGCTTCGTGCCACGCCGTGAGTTCCTTTTCGGGGCGTTCGACTTTTTCATCACGGGGAGCCCCCATGGTGACGATGTCGATCGCGTACCGGAAGTCGCTCATATCGACACGTTTTTTGTTTTCACGGGCAGCTCGCAGGGCCGATTCATTGACCAGTTTCTCAAGTTCGGCGCCGCTGAAGCCCATCGTTGTGCGAGCCAGCATTTCAAGATCGACATCGTCATGGAGTGGCACTTTGCGGGTATGGACGCGGAGAATTCCAAGGCGTCCGTCGCGCGCGGGCAGGTCGACTGTCACATGACGATCGAAGCGACCGGGGCGAAGCAGTGCCGGGTCAAGAACGTCATGGCGATTGGTGGCCGCCAGTACAATGACGGTTTCTCCCTGCTGGAACCCGTCCATCTCGCTGAGGATCTGGTTGAGCGTCTGTTCGCGTTCGTCGTGTCCACCGCCGACTCCTGCACCGCGGACGCGTCCGACAGCGTCGATTTCATCGATGAAGACGATGCAGGGTGCTGCCTCGCGAGCCGTCTTGAACAGGTCGCGGACTCGAGTCGCCCCGACGCCAACGAACATCTGGATGAATTCGGAACCATTGATCGAGAAGAACGGAACACCGGCTTCCCCGGCCGTTGCTCGCGCCAGCAGAGTTTTCCCGGTGCCGGGGGGGCCAACGAGCAGGACGCCTTTCGGGATCTTGGCCCCGAGCCGGGTAAATCTGGCGGGTTCGCGGAGAAAATCGACAACTTCCTGCAGGTCCTGTTTGGCTGCTTTGAGTCCGGCAACGTCTTCAAAGCGAGCGGATTTTTCACTTTTCTCGAAACGACGTGCAGGGCTGCGAATGAAGCCACCCATCATGCCACCAGCCCCGAAGGGGTCAGCCGAGCGGCGCAGCATGTTCCACATCAGAAATACGAACAGGAGTGGCATCAGGACCCAGAAAAAGAGGTCACCGAGCCCGACAACGGCAACGGGCATCGCCACGATCTGCACGTTGCGAGTGTGCAGTTCCTGCATCAGTGTCGGATCGCCGATGGAGTCGGGTGGCAGCACTGTGTTGAACTGTTCGACCAGTGTGCCGGTCATCCCTTCGGGCGTTTCGTCGGGAATCATCTTCCAGCGACCGGTGAGAATTTCACCGTGGAACGTGACCACGGCGATACGGTCTTTCTGCAGCTGTTTGTAGAAGAACGAATAGGGAACAGTGTTGCCGTAGTTGGTGGGCGAGCTGGTCCATGCGAAGATAGACACGAGCACAGCGGCAACAAGAAGCACCAGCGTCATGGAGCTGAAGTTGACCCTGCGAGGGTCGCCACTGGGAGGGCCAGCGGGCTTCTGAGGGCTGGAATTGCCGGGCTTACCAGAGGAATCACTCATGAATCGGGCGTTCTGATGACCTGATAGTAGATGAATAGGATTTCCGCTGCAGGTTATCCGCAAACGGAGAGTCCCGCAATTGAACCCACTGTTCAATACCGTATCCGGCAGGCCCCGATTTCCAGGTGGGAACGGGGCTGTGGCGGAGCGGTTCCGGAAAATCGGAGTGCGTCGACGGCCGGGAACCACGGCGGGTTTTGTGTACGTGATCGGCTATGATGTGGGGGGGGCAGCCGGGTTGTTTCAGGGAATTGGGGCAGGCTGGGGCAGG
>CAXBSH010000095.1:0-16303 GCA_963977705.1 uncultured Planctomycetaceae bacterium | reverse complement strand
GCTGTGTCTGCTGTCACCACCATCCGACCTGCCAGCGCCTGAATACCCGGCTGATCCGCAGGCAGACGCAACAACGATCCACCCAGTGCCCTGATCAGCCAGCCACCCTCTTCATACCGCAGCTTCATGTCAAATGGCTGCGGCACACCGAACCAGCTGTGTTTCAGGAACGGAGCACTGTTGGTGATGTTCGGGGTTGCCGAGATGGTTTCACCACCAGGTACCTGCAGCAGGGTTTTCCACGTTCCCGTTTTTTCATTCGCCAGCAGCACCGTCCGGTTATCGGCCTGCAGCAGCACAGTGTATTCGACTGCGGGTGGAACAGGAGCATCCGCAGCAGCCGGATCCACGGCAGCAACAGGTTCAGCGGGCGGCACATTGACTGGGTCAGGTTGAACCGCTGCAGGACCGGTTTCAGCCATCGCCGCTGGCTGGCTGGCCGCTGATGGATTCTCTGCCGCCACCGGCGAGTCTGTGGAGGCGATCTGACCGGCCCGTTCCTCCGCACCGGCCCCCGCCGGGGCCCCTGCCACGTCAGCACCAATCTCCACTGCTGGCTCAGCAGGCGCAACAACTGGCTCACCCGTGCCCGCATCAGCAGTCACAGCAGCTGGCGGTTTCAACAGACGCGGATCGGTGAACAGACTGATCAGCCATGCACACACCCCAATACCAACAAGCAGTGAAGACCAGCGCAGCCAGCCCGTGGACGAAGCCGGTGAATTCACCCAGCCTTCCGCTGCCGTATCAGACGGCTCACGCCCAGCACCAGCAGACACAGGGGCTGCACTGCTGCCAGTCTGATCCAGAGTCAGCAGACGTTCCCGCAACCGAGCGTCGACAGTGACCGGTTCACGCAGCAGCCCGAGCAATTCGTGGGCTGCCGCAACTTCGGCCAGCAAGGCATCGGACGCCAGTATTCGCTGTTCGAGGCGTGCCACCACATCCGGGGACAGCTGATCATCGAGGTATTCTGCGATCAGATTCGCATCCACCGACGGAACTTTGTCCTGATCGGCGGCCACGCGCCGTCGCCGCTTGACTTCCCGCACTCGCTCTGCCAATTCCGTCGCGAACGGGCTTTTCTGAATCTTCAGGCCGATTTCACGCGCCTTTTCAGGGGGCAGACGATCGTCCAGATAGGCCAGCAGTGTGCGGAGCGTCAGTCGCATGGGAAACTACCTCGCCCGTTCGAGAAAACGGCTTGTTTCAGTCCACCTTCACATCCACTCTTATCAGTGCAATCCACCGGCCTGTGCCGTACAAAAAAACACCCCGAATTCCGTTTTCCCTGAAAATTCCGACCTTTAACCCAATTTTCCAGGCACGCTTCACCCCGCCACCCGGAAAAAACATCCGATTTCTGCCGTAAGGATCCACGGCGCGGCTTGCCAGCAGTGAACAGGATTCTGAGAATACTGGCGTACTTCCTGACAAACAGGGCAAACCGTCCAGACGCAGCCTCCTATGCTTACTTCGCTCAGTGCACTCCCGCCGGCCCTTCGTCGCTTACTCGCGATGAACCGCTGTTGCCGTTCCTGCAGACTGCACCTGCTGGCCGTGCTGGTCTGCATTTGGATTCCGGCCACCCCCTGCAGGGCTCAGCAGCCACCTCTGCTTGAGCAGCTGACACAGACCTTCAACCAACTCCTGGAACGCATTGAAGCGACCGTTGAGCCGCACATCATGGTTGAAGATGTGGTCGAGGCCGCTGTCGCCGTAGAAGATCCAGGACAAAAGCAGGCATTGGCGGCCATCAGCCAGCGCAATCAGCGGCACCTGCGGGCCGTCGCCATCTGGCTTGCCACAACCGGTTCCTTTAGCACACAACAGCACCAGAAAGTGCTCGAACTGGCAGATCAAATGGCACAACAGGCGCCCGATCCAGCAGCGGCGGGACGCGGAAACAACCAGCAGCAGAATTCCCCCGCGCCGGTCCTGTATGCCGGGCCGGGTGGGCCGGGGCGCAAACTGTCGCGGAAGTTCATTACCAGTGTCCTTGAAACCATCGCTGATACCGCACAACAGGAAGTCCTCCGGGCTGCTCTGCAGGAGCGTGATGTTTTCCATCGCAGGGCGTTCGCTGCCTATATCGCGGAACTGGCCGGACGACGGTTGTACCTGACTTCCACGCAGTGCGAACAATTGACCGACCTGATCGATCAGCGTTTGGTGGAACTGGGTGAAAAAAGCCAGCACCCGCTGTACGCAGCCAATCCGCAGGCCTATTTCCTGCCCTACGAAAGTCTCTGGACCTGCATCTCAGATCAGGCCCGCAAGCAAGTCCTGAATGAAGCTCAATCGGCCTTCCTCAAGGAATCTCAGAATCTCGGCGACTCCCTCGATCAAATGCATCTGTCGTCGTCGCAATCTCCAGAGGAATGGTTGCAGTTCGTGACGGATTCCAGCCAGAAACTGCAGCCGTGGATGCTGACCGGTTACCTGAATCGAGCACAGTTCTATCAGGACTCGTTGCAACTGACTGACGAACAGACGGCTCAGCTGAAACTTGCAGCCCTCGGTGCCACCAGTCACAGTCTGCGTGAATGGCGTGACCAGTGCTACAACACGATTGACCAGATGGAAAACCATCGCCAGCAGTTTGCCGGGGGCAACTTTTCATTCGGACTGTCCAGACCTGACTTCAACGGTGAGCAGTCGAACCCCTCCACCATCTGGCAGAATGCTGTTGAAAAACTGCAGATTACGCAGCAGGCAACCGACCTGAAGCAGCAGCGAGTCCAGCGGCGAAAACAGTCTGATGCTCACTGTGCTCTGGCCCTGCTGGACCAGGAATTCTGGCTGCAGCCCGATCAGCGCGAAGCCGTGCAACAGCTGACGGCACAGGTGTTACCCAAACAGGAACCGTGGGAACATTACGAGTATTTTCGGGACCTGATGCTGATCTGTTATCCTCTGCTGCTCGCTGAAGAGGAACCGGTCAAAAAGATCCTGAATGGCGAACAGTTTGAAGCGTGGCAGGGAACTGCAAAGATGTTTCAATTTGATAAATCCAACCGACTGGTGCAGCTGAACCTGCAGAATCAGGGGCAGTGGAGTTTTCAGCTGAACCAATGAAGGGCTGTAAGTGATATGGATCAGAATGCAGGATCAGCGTTAACCGGCAACTCTGCGGATGACGTGGCGGCCATTGATGAGCTCCGCGAAGTCTGGGGTAAACTGCGGGCTGAACTGGCCAAAATCATCGTTGGACAGGATGCAGTGGTTGAGCAACTGGCGATCTGCCTGTTCGCTCGCGGTCATGCCCTCCTGATGGGTGTCCCGGGACTGGCCAAAACGCTGCTGATCAGTCGGCTGGCCGAGACGATGTCGCTCAGCTTCAGTCGCATTCAGTTCACTCCCGACCTGATGCCTATGGACATCACCGGAACTGACATTCTGCAGGAAACTGCGGAAGGACGACGGCAGTTCGAATTTCAGAAAGGGCCGGTGTTTGCCAACATCGTGCTCGCCGATGAAATCAACCGAGCCCCGGCCAAAACTCAGGCCGCCATGCTGGAAGCCATGCAGGAACACCGCGTGACAGTCGTTGGGCGTCCCTATCCGCTGTCGCCCCCGTTTTTCGTACTGGCAACTCAGAACCCTGTCGAGCAGGAAGGGACATACCCGCTTCCCGAAGCTCAGCTGGACCGCTTCATGTTCCTGATCCGGGTCGACTACCCGTCACGCGATGAAGAGCTGCAGATTGCCAAAACCACGACGTCCGGTCGCCTGCCGTCACTGCAGCACGTACTGGATGCAGCACTTGTGCAGAAGTTCCAGGATCTTGTGCGACGTGTGCCTGTACCGCAGAACATCTACGAATTCGCGGTGGATCTGGTACGTCGAACACGACCAGCCTCGGTCGATGCCCCGGACTGGCTCAAACCTCTCGTCGCCTGGGGTGCCGGCCCGCGTGCCACCCAGTACCTGATTCTCGGAGCACGGGCTCGCGCTGCACTGTATGGCAGCTACATGGTCCGGATGGAAGATCTGCTGGCCGTGGCGGAACCTGTACTTACCCATCGAGTTCTGACCACCTTCGCCGCTGAATCCGAAGGCGCAACCAGCACCACCATTGTCCGCCGACTGGCCACTGAACTCAGTCGGGAACGCACGTAATCTGAAGGAAACACAGCGTGCATCCCTATCTTGAACCGCGAGTCATAGCAAGGCTGCAGGCGCTGGCACTGGATGCCAGACTGCCCATGATCGGCAGCGTGTCCGGTCGCCATCGCAGCCCAACTCGCGGCTCCAGCCTGGAATTCAGCGAGTATCGCAAGTACGTACCCGGCGATGACACTCGCCGACTGGATTGGCGCGCCTGGGGACGCAGTGATCGCTTCTACATCAAGGAATTTGAAGCCGACACAAACCTTCGCTTATGCCTTGTGGTGGATGTCAGCGGATCCATGAATTTCGGACCGGGTGGCAGTCAGGATCCGGGGACCACACGACTGGACTATGCACGGCGACTGGGCGGCACTCTGGGCTGTCTTGCTGCCGGACAGGGCGATGCCGTTGGTCTGTACTGCGCCGGACAGGGCTTCCAGAAACAGATCCGCCCGCGTCGCAGTGCCTCGCATCTCAAACTTGTCCTCGATGAATTCGGAAACCTGAAAGCGGGTGGCCCAACGGGATTGCCGGCTGCACTGCATGAAGCAGCCGAACGCATCGCACAACGAGCTCTGGTGATCGTGATTTCTGACCTGCTCATGGATCCAGCAGAACTGAAACAGGCAATCCAGCACCTGCGATTCCGACGACATGACGTGGCTGTGTTCCATCTGCTGGATCAAAACGAAATTGACTTCCAGTTTGATCGCCCCATGCGGTTTGTAGACCTCGAAGGTGCCCCAGCATTGCTGGCTGATCCTGCCATCATGGCGCTGCAGTATCGGGAAGCCGTACAAAACTGGCTGGCCGAATTGGCGCGACTATTCCGCGATTCAGCGGTGGAATACCATCGCGTGATGCTGCACGAACACTACGGCGATGTGCTCGTACGATTCCTGCTCGGACGCCAGCGCGGTCGTTGAGACTTCAGGCCAATACCAGCAGTATTTGTCGGACTGCTTCGCCCGGACGTCGGGCGTTCACCGCGCCTGCCTCCTGCAACAGACAACACCAGTAGCGTGGGCTTCAGCCCGCGCAAGCCTTACGCGACGAACAAAACCCGTAGCGTGGGCTTCAGCCCACGCACGCCCCGCGCTGCACACTCGAACTCCCCAACGGTTTTTTGGGATGCGACCAGCAGGAAAGACTGATTACAGACGTCAGGGGATTCCTGTGCCGCAGCTTGCGAGAAGGAACTCCTGTTTCGTGCCTTTCACATCCCTTGTGTTTCAAATACGGTCTTTTCCTGCCACCCGTCAGCTTACGCCAAAGGCTCGCCCCGGGACCACCGAGCACCAGCTCGGTGAGGCTCATCCGCCTGCGTTCGGTTCGGCACGAGTCTCCCGCTCCCAAGGGATACGGCGCAAGCCCACTGCCCACTGACCACTGACCACTGACCACTGACCACTGACCACTCTTTGAAACACGCCCCAAATCTCCCCACAGCCCCCACTGCCGGCTTGAAACCATGGTTTTTTGCGATTTTTCTGGCTTGATGATTCACGACTGAGCAGGCATGGAGGCCACCCGCCCACATTCCCCCACAAACCGCTCTGACTACCCCCGGAAACCACTCGCCATGAAAAAAACAAAAAATCACAAACCGTTATTTTAAAACAACTTACACAAAACAAAACAACAACTCGAAGGGCTATCGATCAAACATCCTTGACACCCCAGGGATTTCCAATACGATTCGATCAGTGGTGGTTTGTGGGGAAAAGTGGGGACTCGTGTTGAGAACTCAAAAACACCCTGCAATCCACTGGTGCGGATCGACCTGATGGCATTGACGGGAACCTACGAACGAAGCCTGGATGACAAGCAGCGGCTTGCCATTCCTCGGCCTTTGAAAGATGGGTTTCGCAGTGGTGAATCGGACGATCTTGTGCTGGCTCCGGGTAACGAGGGTTGTCTTGCGGTGTATTCGCTTCAGGGATTCGAAGCGTTAGCGCAGCAGATGGCTCGGCTGTCCACGGGGCAGGTAAATGTCAGAAATTATCTTCGTTTGCTCTACGGGCAGGCGGAGACAGTGCAGGTGGACAAACAGTCTCGGGTAAGGATACCTGAGCGGTTAATCCGGCTGGCTGGTCTGCAGCACGACGTGGTTCTGATTGGTGTTCAGGATCACGTGGAAATCTGGGACAAGGGACGGTGGGATTCGTTCTTTGCCCAGCATGTGGATCAGTTTGATCGATTGACGTCAGAGGCCATGAATCAGGTGTCTGGCGGCAGTGGAAACGGGTTGGGTTCTGCCTGAATCGATAGCCGTGGCGGCATTCCATGGAGGGGATGTCGAGGGAGCTTCTTCCGGAGGCTCAAACGGCGCAGGATGCGCGGACGGTTCCTGGGATCTGCCGCGCCTTACCGGGCTACGCGGAGTACGGCGGCTGCATGGAGGCTTGCTGCCGAATCGGAAGACCCTTCGGGGTCCAGTCATCTGCTTCTGTGTGCCGGCAAGGAGGCTGGTTGGAGGCAGATGACTGTTGACCGATTCTGCTGTCTCTGCAGTTTCCATCTGACAGGCTCAGGTTGAGGCCCCTTTTTGCCTCCCGTTGCCGTTTTGTGCGCCGCCGCGAATTACGCTGCCGTGTGGTGTTGTCACTCCCGGTTTTTCGCTATCATTGCCGGTTCTGCCCCACTTTGCGGGCATCTGACGGCAATGTGCCGCCGCTTCTGACTTGTCGGCAGTCCGCCATTTAAAACCTCAAATTCCACTGAGTTCCATCCCTATGTCAGCCTCGTCAACCGTGATTTATACCCTCACCGATGAAGCTCCGGCCCTTGCCACCTGTTCGCTGCTGCCGATCGTGCGGCGTTTCACTCGATCATCGGGTGTCCGGATTGAACAGCGCGACATTTCGCTGGCTGGTCGAATCCTGGCCGCTTTTCCTGATCATCTGAAACCGGACCAGCAGATTGCAGATGCCTTAAGTGAACTTGGTGAGCTGGCCAAAACTCCGGCTGCCAACATTATCAAGCTGCCCAACATCAGTGCGTCTGTGCCACAGCTGACGGCTGCCATTCGTGAACTGCAGCAGCAGGGATTTGCTGTGCCGGACTTTCCGGAAGAGCCACAAACTGACGCTGAAAAAGACATTCGTACCCGTTACAACAAGGTACTGGGCAGCGCGGTGAATCCGGTCCTGCGTGAGGGCAATTCAGACCGCCGTGTGGCTGCTCCGGTCAAGGAATATGCTCGTCGCAATCCGCACTCCATGGGAGCGTGGTCAGCCGATTCCCGGACTCGCGTGGCATCCATGAGTCACGGTGACTTCTACGGCACTGAACAGTCACACGTGATGTCGGCCCCGGGCAGCGTACGCATTGAACTGGTGCACACGGATGGCACCGTTAAGGTCCTTAAGGAAAATCTTGCATTGCAGGCTGGTGAAGTCATTGACGCCTCCTGCCTGAACGTCCGGACTCTGCGAACATGGATTGCCGAGCAGCTTGCAGTAGCTCGACAGCAGGACATTCTGCTGTCACTGCATCTGAAGGCGACCATGATGAAGGTGTCTGATCCGATTCTGTTCGGTCACGTGGTCAGTGTCTTTTTTGCAGACGTATTCAGCCGTCATGCAGAGGCGCTGCAGTCGGTCGGTGTTGACCCTGACAACGGATTGGGTGATCTGCTGCTGCGTCTGGAGCAGCTGCCCGAGGCTGTGCGGCAGCAGATTCAGGCTGACATGCAGGCGGCGTACGCAGCCGGCCCGCGACTGGCGATGGTGAATTCCGACAAGGGGATCTCGAATCTGCATGTCCCGAGCGACGTGATCATCGACGCGTCAGTCCCCGCCGCCATTCGATCTTCGGGTAAAATGTATGGCCCCGATGGTCGCCTTTACGACACTCTGGCACTGATCCCCGACCGCTGCTATGCGGGCGTTTATCAGGCGGTGATTGACGACTGTCGGGCTCACGGCGCATTTGATCCACGGACGATGGGTAATGTCGCGAACGTCGGCCTGATGGCGCAGAAGGCCGAAGAATATGGTTCTCATGATAAAACCTATGAGATTCCAGCGGACGGTACGGTCCGAGTCGTTGCGAAGGACGGTACTGTTCTGATGCAGCACGTGGTTGAAGCCGGCGACATCTGGAGAATGTGCCAGACTCGTGATGCCGCCATCCGTGACTGGGTCAAACTGGCCGTCAATCGCGCGCGTCTGACCGGCAATCTGGCAGTTTTCTGGCTCGACCCGGCCCGCCCGCACGATGTCAACCTGATCAATAAAGTTCACCAGTATCTGGCTGAGCATGACACAACTGGACTGCAGCTGCAGATTCTGTCACCGGTTGAAGCTTCAAAACTTTCGTGTGAGCGATGTCGCGCCGGATTGGACACGATTTCAGTCACCGGTAATGTGCTCCGCGATTACCTCACCGATCTGTTCCCGATTCTTGAGCTGGGTACCAGTGCCAAGATGCTGTCGATTGTTCCGCTGCTGGCTGGTGGCGGACTGTTTGAAACGGGGGCCGGCGGGTCAGCTCCAAAACACGTACAGCAGTTTGTTGAAGAAGGTCACCTGCGCTGGGATTCGCTTGGCGAGTTTCTGGCAATTGCCGTATCGCTGGAGGATCTGTCTCAGAAGACCGGCAATGCGAAACTGGCAGTCGTCGCGAAGGCTATGGATGCAGCCAACGGACGGTATCTGATTGAGAACAAATCCCCGGGGCGTGCTCCGGGCGAACTGGACAATCGGGGCAGTCACTTCTACCTCGCACTGTACTGGGCGCAGGCACTTGCTGCTCAGACAGCTGATCCGGAGCTGGCGGCTGAATTTCACGACATGGCCCAGGCGCTCACCGCAAACGAACTGCCGATCGTTGCGGAAATTGCCACCGCTTCCGGGCATGCTCTGGATATCGGTGGGTACTACCATCCGGATGCGGCAAAACTGTCTGCTGCCATGCGTCCCAGCGCGTTACTGAATTCCTGGATTGACTGACAGCTGAATACGACTGCTGCGGAGACACTGACGGATGTACCAGCGAAAGCCCCTGCGACTGCTGCGAATCACCTGTGTTCTGTCTTTTCTGCTGCTGAACTCAGCTCTGCTGCAGGCCGGCGCACCGTCGGTGACGCCGGCTGGTCAGCGTCCCAACGTGATTCTGATTCTGGCGGATGACCTTGGGGCAGCCGAGTTGGGTTGTTACGGCCATACCACGCATCAGACCCCCAATCTGGATCGGATGGCAGCTGCTGGTGTCCGCTTCGAAACATTCTATGCGATGCCCTTATGTACTCCCACTCGCGTCGCGCTCATGACGGGTCAGTATGGGTTTCACAATGGGTTTCTGGGCATGCAGAATCCCGCCTTCAAACCAGCTGGAGATTCGCCGCAGGCCGACATTGGCAGCCACTTCACCCACGCGGATCTGATGAGATCCGCAGGGTATGCCACTGCTCAGGCTGGCAAATGGCAGTTGTCCGGCAAGTTGCCCACCCTGATTCGTGACACCGGTTTTGACGAATACTGCATGTGGGCCTATGACCACAACCTGCCCGAAGGCACCACTCATCCGGCGCACGAAGGAAACGGGGGCAAAGGTGGAAATACGTGCCGCTACTGGCACCCCTGCATCATTCAGAATGGCCAGTACCGCCCGACGACTGAAAACGACTATGGTCCGGATCTGTTCACGGACTTTGTCCTCGACTTTGCTCAGCGCAATTCGCAGCAGCCATTTTTTGTCTATTACACATCAGTGCTGACTCACGGTCCGCATCTGGAGACACCGGATCCCGCCAACCCCGGGAAGCGGCTGCCCGCCAACTTCCAGAATAATCTGCAGTATCTGGATCATCTGATGGGGCGTCTGATGAACGGTCTGCAGAAGTCGGGACTGGCTGAGAATACCTACGTGATTTTTATTGGAGACAACGGAACCGGGGCTCGCGGCAAGGGAACTGTGACCGAGCTGGGGGCCCGAGTGCCCGGAATTATTGTGGGGCCCGGCGTCAAAGCCGGCCTCGTGTCAGGGGCTGTCGCTGACCTGACAGATATCATGCCGACTCTGGCCGACATTTCTGAAGCCAGACTGCCTGCGGATCGTCCATTTGACGGCCACAGCCTGTTGCCGGTACTGACGGGCAGCAGTCCGAAGCACCGTGACTGGATCTACAGCCACCTTGATGATGGCCGGATTCTGCGGGATGAACGCTGGTTGCTTGAAATGCCGAAAGGCGGGGCTGCTGGTCGTTTTTTTGACTGTGGTGCCAGCCGTAATGGAACCGACTATCGTGACGTGACTGATTCGGCAGCTGCCGAAGTGCAGGCAGCACGCGCTCGCTTTGACGCCATCCTCGCAAAGCTGCCACGCCCTGAACCACGTGCAACGACTTCCGAAAAAGATGCACGGAAATTGAACGCATCGAAGGCCAGCGCCGCTGCCCCCGGAAAACAGAATCGATTTCTGAATCGAGATCTCAATGGCGATGGGACAATTGATGAGTCCGAGTTTTTGAAGACGATCACCGGCACTAGTCCCCAGTCCGGGGCCGCCCGTTTCAAAAAACTTGATACGGATGGTGATGGACGCCTTTCACGAGCTGAATTCCTCTCTCAGTAAAGCACTCGCATGCTGACGTCATCAGGATTGATGGGCTCAGGCTGGCGGTATCTGCTGTATTCGTTGCTGATCCTGCTGCAGCTGCAGTCCAGCATCGCTGGTGATGCTCAATCGGCTGTGCCTCGTCCGCGAGCCATCATTGTCATTCTTGCCGATGACCTCGGCTACGGCGATATGCACTGCAACGCGCCGGACACCTGCCGCATCGCCACACCCGCAATGGATCGTCTGGCGGCGGGCGGAGTCCGTTTCACGGATGGACATTCAAGTTCCGGTTGCTGTTCGCCCTCACGCTATACTCTGCTGACCGGACGATATCACTGGCGTACAACACTGCAGTCCGGAATCGTCGGAGTCTGGGGCAAACCACTGATTGCCGAAAATCGCCTGACAATTGCTGCGCTGGCGCAACAGCAGGGTTATCGTACAGCCTGTTTCGGCAAGTGGCATCTGGGACATGACTGGCCGATTGAACCGGATCTGAAACCATTATTCACCGGCTTCGGTGGCCAGGCTGGGGGAGGTGGCAAGGTCACCGAGCAGATCTCAGAGGCACACCGTCAGGCGTGGCGCGCAGTCTTCTCACAACCAATCCCCGGAGGTCCGACAGACCGCGGCTTTGATGAATACTTCGGTACGGATGTGCCCAACTGGCCTCCGTACTGTTTCATCGACGGAGACCGCACTGTGGGAATCCCGGATCGACTGCTGCCAGCGTCAGATTTTGTCAGGAATCAGGCCAGCCTGCAGGGACCAGCACTTGAGCATTGGTCGCTGCAGGGCATCCTGCCCGCCCTGACAACCCGTGCCTGTCAGTTCATTGAGCAGCAGGCGACCGCTCAACAGCCGTTTCTGATGTATCTGCCACTGACTACCCCGCACACCCCGCTGGCTGTCAACGAACAATGGCGCGGTCGCAGCGGGCTGAACAGTGATTATGCAGACCTTGTCATGGAAACGGATGCTGCTTTGGGTCAGGTGCTGGACACACTGCAGCGGACCGGACTGACTGAAGAGACTTTGATCGTTTTCACCAGTGACAACGGCTGTGCGTCTTATATCGGTGTGCCACCACTCGAAGCGCAGGGACATTTCCCCAGTGGTCCCTATCGGGACTACAAGGCATCAGTGTGGGAAGGTGGCCATCGCGTGCCATTTGTCATTCGCTGGCCACAGGTCGTCACTGCCGGCACAGTCTGTGATCAACTTGTACAGCAGGCCGATATTATGGCCACTCTGGCCGACATCCTTGAAACGGCTCTGCCACCGGAAGCCGGGGAAGACAGTTTCAGCATGCTGCCTTTGTTGCAGGGAGGCACAACGCCGATTCGCACACAGGCCGTCAATACAGCCTGCAATGGTTTACCATCGTTCCGCGATGGCCATTGGAAACTGGTCCTGCAGGCCGATGCTGCAGCGGGGACCGATGTGCAGTTATTCAATCTTGCTCAGGATCCCCGGGAATCCACCAATCTGGCCGCCACGGAAGGCCCGCGAGTGGCCGCCATGCGCACGATGTTTGAAAAGTTGATCACTGCCGGCCGTAGTACGCCCGGACCTGCTCAGAAGAATGACATCCGAGTTGCCCGTTATCCTCGGCCGGATACCCGATCCGGAAAGAAAAACGGCAAACCCGATCCTCCGACACCAACCACCCGAAAAGCGACCCCATGAAAACGTCTCACCGGCCTGCTTCCGGAAGCTGCCCATCCCGGCGCGGTACACTGCAGAAATTGACGGCAGTGATCCTGACGATATCACTCGTCTCATCCAGCTCATCGGGGCTTTCCACAGCGACTGCTGATGAACCACCGCAGAACCTGCAGATTTATGTCCTGATGGGTCAGTCCAACATGGCTGGCCGTGGCGAGTTGCAGAAGACACGAGAGCCCCTGCATCCGCGAATTCTGATGCTGACCAAGGAAGAGCGCTGGATCCCGGCGTCCGAACCACTGCATTTTGACAAATCGATTGCTGCTGCAGGCCTTGGGGCATCATTTGCAGTTCGGATGGCCGAATCCGATCCCCAGGCGGTCATTGGGCTGGTTCCCTGTGCCGTCGGAGGAACTCCGCTGTCACGCTGGCAGAAAGGTGAAGACCTCTACGAGCAGGCCCTGAAACGCATCAGAACGGCTCAGAAAAACGGTACTGTGCGCGGGATACTGTGGCATCAGGGTGAGAATGATTCTCTCGATCTGCAGAAAGCCGAATCTTATGCACGACGACTGGCAAAGATGGTCGATGACCTGCGCACCGATCTGAACGACGCTGACGTTCCGTTCGTGGCCGGCACATTGGGAGACTTCCTCAGCAACGATGCCGGCGGAAAACCCTATCACTGGAAAACTGTGAACGCTCAATTGCAGCTGCTGCCAGATCTGTCAGCTCGTACGGCCATCGTTGATGCTGGTGGCCTGAAGGCCAAAAGTGATGGCGTGCATTTTGATACGCCATCACTGCGGACTCTTGGTGAGCGATATGCAGACGCAATCCAGCAACTGCAGAAATCCACAGCACAAAAGTAGCACCTGATCTGCCAACCTGACTCTGGGGATTTTGCCCGTGGCACACTTATTTTCCGATTTTCGCCTTAAAGATATCGTTTTGCGAAATCGAGTGGCTGTTGCTCCAATGTGTCAGTATTCGTCTGATGACGGCTTTCTCAGCGACTGGCACCTCGTGCATCTCGGCTCGCGAGCTGTCGGTGGGGCAGGGTTGGTCATGGTGGAAGCGACTGCCGTTTCGCCAGAAGGTCGCATCAGTCCACAGGATGCCGGGATCTACCACGACCAGCACATCGAGCGGTTGCAGCAGATCGCTGGATTTGTCCGCCAGCAGGGGGCCGTCCCCGCGATTCAGCTGGCCCATGCCGGTCGCAAGGGCAGTGCCGCCCGCCCATGGGAAGGCGATGGACATCTGTCAGACGAGCAGGGTGGCTGGCAGCCGATAGCCCCATCGGCAGTGGCCTTTGGAGCTCACTTGCCGCGCCAGCCTCGATCGATGGAACTATCGGATATACAACGCATTCAGCAGTGTTTCGTGAACGGGGCGCGCCGAGCACTGGCAGCCGGCTTCGAATGGCTGGAGCTGCATTTTGCTCACGGTTACCTTGCTCACGAATTCTATTCTCCACTTGCGAATCGGCGAACCGATCTTTACGGAGGCTGTTTCGAAAACCGCATTCGCTTCCTGCTGGAAACTCTGGCAGCAGTTCGTCATGTCTGGCCCGAACGACTGCCACTGACTGCGCGTCTGTCTGTCACAGACTGGACAACGGGTGGCGTCACTGTTGACGAGTCCATCGAATTGGCCCGCCGACTGCACGCCGGAGGGCTTGACCTGCTGGATGTCAGTCATGGCTTTGTCACTCCTGACCTGTCAGGCATCCCGTGGGGGCCCGGCTTTATGCTGCCCATCTCTGCCCGGATTCGCCATGAAGCCGGTATTCCAACTGCGGCTGGCTGGATGATCACTGAAGCCGAGTTGGCCGATCGCGCTATTCGCGAAGAACAGGCGGATGTGATCATGCTGGCACGCGAGATGCTGCGCGATCCCTACTGGCCATACCATGCTGCAAAAACACTAGGAGCCGCAGCCCCCGGCAACATCCTACCCGTGCAGTACGCCCGGGCGGTCAGCTGAACCGAGGAGGACTCTCTGCAGTTGCCACTGCAGTTCGCGTAAGGCTGCTCAGCACGGCAGTCACCCGTGACGTTGCGCAAGGGAATCACCGTAGTCACGGAGGACAAAAAGGCTGCCCTCGCATTCCTGACGCACGGTAACAAACCGTAGACTGGGCTTTAGCCCGGGCAAGTACCTCTCATCCCCTGAAAAACACTGGGGAATGCAGCCGGGGGAAGTCAGTGTGACGCCGCTCGGATTTACACAGATATCTGCAACAGGATTTGCCTGGACCTCACGACCTGAGACATCGCGGCTTCAGCCGGCCAGTACCATCTCAAATGATCCTCGACTCAGCAGCCGCCGCGCCCTCCCCAGTGCGCCCTCACAGATTAGCGCACACAACGACATTACACGGTCGTAACACCGCCCGACACAACAACGTCACGTCTCCCACCGTCGTGCTTCCCGCGACTTCAGCAGTGTTGCATCCGTGTCCCCCACGAAGTCTTCAGTCTGAGGATCGAACTTCAGCTTTCGCTTCAGTATCCATGCCGCTGCCGCCGCATGACAGGCAATATGCGAACGACGCATAACTGCCGGATTGGCTGCCGTAAGTCCTCGCGATCGTATGCAGTCGAAGAAGTCACGAGCATGTACAGACACATCCAGACCTCGCACGCGCTTCGCAGCATCCGGAATCTCTTTCTGCAGAGATTCCGGCATCACCACAATCTCGCCCTCATCACCCGTCTCAACCCAACCCTCGTCACCAATAAAACGGACCGGACACGTTCCCAGTCGCGTCACATACTGAGGACTGCGATCACCAAAAGGAGTGGGCAGAAAATCAATGATCAGCTTCACACCGTTGGCATACCGACAGACAATTTTCGTTTCCGTCGGCTCATATTCAATCGGCATCGTGTCATCCGCTTTGTTCGCCCACTGACACAGATCCACCGTATGAGCTCCCCAGTCAAGCAATCGAGCTCCCGAATCAAAATCCCAGTACCCTCGCCACTTGCCGTCACAATATGCCTGGTTGTACGGGCGCCACGCTGCCGGGCCCAGCCACAGATTCCAATCCACCTTATCTCGCGCCGGCAAAGCCTGAGCCGGCAGCCACGAATTATCCAGCGTGGGAATGTAGACAGAAGCATGCATGGTATGCAGCTTTCCAAGTTTCCCGGAGTGCACCAGTTCCACAGCCTTTTGAAAATTGGCAACACTGCGACGCTGAGTCCCCGCCTGAAACACTCGCTTCTCAGCGGCCATCACATCAGCCAGTCGCTGACAATCCGCGATGGTGATGCCACAGGGCTTCTCACTGTACACATCCTTGCCCGCCTGTGCGGCCAGAATCGATGCCGCCGCATGCCAGCGATCCCCGGTCGCCACAATCACCGAATCAATATCCCTGCGATCCAGCAACTCGCGAAAATCCCGGTACAGCTGGCAGTCCGCATTTCCATAGGTGCTGTCCACCAGCTGCTTGCCCGCATCACGGCGAGTCTGCTGGACATCAGCGATCGCCACACAACGCACATCGGCGAATTTCAGCATCGCCGTCAGATCGTAAGTGCAACGAGGCCCGATCCCGATCACTCCCAGAGTCAGCCGTTCGGACGGCGCCGTAAAACCACCGCGTCCAAGAGCACTCGCAGGAACCACCAGCGGTGCCGCCACAGCGGCGGCTGACCGCAGAAAATGACGGCGAGTTTTCTCGGCACGAGTTGCTGCGGAAACTGCTGCTGCCTTTGACATTTCAACACTCCGTTCTGAACAACTTCACATGAACGCAGGGCCACAGAATACGAACACGCTGCCACAGACTACCGCCGAACTCAGAAAATTGCACCTGTGTTCAGATTCTGCTAATCTCCCCACTTCGGCAGCCCGTCCTGATCTTCCGGACTCTTCTGTCAGAAGTACCGCACTCCACCTGAGTTCAGTGTCAGCCCGTCATGACCAGCTTGCCCGACACCAC
>CAXBSH010000094.1:0-16384 GCA_963977705.1 uncultured Planctomycetaceae bacterium | reverse complement strand
GGGTGACGCCGGAGCGCGGGTCGAGGGTGTAGCGCTGCCATTCGTTGTCGCTCCCGGTCACCTCCAGATCCTCGGGAGCCACCGGTACCTGCACCAGATCGCGGATGGCGATGACCATCGCATCCCGACCATCTCCCGGCCAGCCGCCGCGCACCCCATCGGAAAGGGCAGTTCCAAAGCCCCGCCCGGTCGACCAGGCCACCGGCATTCCCGGGCCGGACCCGCTCGACATCCTGCAGTCCTGGCGCGGCAAGGCGATTCTCGACGGCGCGGTGTGCGTCGGCATGAACTGCATCGTGCTCGAGGGCGCGGGCGGCGTGCTGGAGCGTGCCGGTCTCGAGGAACATCGTGGTGACGCCCTCGGCGGCGGCGGAGCGTTCGATTGCGGCAGTGTTTTCGCTGTCGCGGACGATGAACCAGGCGTTATCGAGTTGTTTTCCGGCCTCGGACAGTTGCAGGCTGAAGAAACTGCTGACGGCCTTTTTCAGTGGGCTGACGGCCTCGATGCGTCGCTCAGGAGCAGCCTGTTCCCAGGCGAGTTCAAAGCGTTTCAGTCGACGTCCCAGTTCAAGGCGCTGTGTCTGGGCGAGTGCAGATGTTGAGCAGCAGGGTAATAATGTCGTCAGCAGGGCCGCGAGAAAGAGGAGCCAGAGAGCGGGCGATCTGCGGTTGTGTGGGGGGACGTGCATCATTGACTTCCCTCGGGCAGAGGCTTCCAACAAAAAAACCTTTCTCAGTGCCCAGAGGGCAGACTGGAAAGGTTTGGGAAGAGGGGCGAGAGGGAGTCGAACCCTCGCGTGACGGATTTGCAATCCGTTGCCTTAGCCACTTGGCTACCGCCCCGAGCGAAAACCGGGGGCAATGGGAAAGATTTCGCGAACCCACCGCCCGGGATTTTTATAACGAGTGTATCGGCAGGAGGTCGAGGCTGCTGGAGCCAATTCCCGTCGAAATCTCAGAGGAGGCAATTTGGGCATTCTTCGGCACATAGCACTGCCATTGTGATTTCTAAGTGAATTTGGGGTCTTTGGGTTGTTTTTTGTGGTTTGGGATGCTGGATTGGCTGGGGGCAGGACATTCCGGAATCCTTGAAGGTTCGGGGGATGGCGAATGGAAGCGGTCTATTCCGCTGCGTAGCATGGAGTGCGTGGGTGGAACAGGAACAGCGACAGTGGGAAGAAAACGATGGCAGAGACAGAAGATCAGTTGATTCAGACGGCTCGGGATGCAGTCAGCCAGTGCAACTGGGTTGTGGGTGAGTGTGCAGCGAAGTGGACTTCGCGGTATGCGAAGGGGCGTACGGACGTGGATTTTGGGCAAATGGTGGGTCTGAGTGGGGATCAGATTTTTCAGCGTCGGCGAGTGTGGGAAAAATTCGGCAGTGTGCACGAGAGCTATGGAAGTCTGAAGTGGTCGTTTTTCTACGTGGCGCTGAATTGGGACGATGCTGAGGAGTGCCTCGCGTGGGCTCGTGATGAGTCGGCCACAGTTGCCGAAATGCGTGCATGGCGTAAGGCTCAGCGTGGCGAGGACTTATCTACAGAGGGCGAGGAGTGGTATTCGGAGTGGGCGGCACCGGTGGGGCTGGATACTTCTGCCGTGCCGTTGTCTCGAGTTGTGGATCCGTCGGAGTATGTTCCGAGTGGTTCGGGCGATCGTGCGGGGGCTGCTGGTGTGCGTTCTGGTTCGCCGGTGGCGACGATGGATGCAGTGGCCAGGGATTCCGGTGATCCGGGATATGCGCCGTTCCGAGCCGATGCGGGTAGTGCGCCTGTGAGTGTGGCGGAGCATCCTGTAGAGCGAGCAGAGATGTCGCCCGAACAGTTCTGGAAACGTGCATCCGGGATGCTGGACAAGCTGAACCGAGCGCTGACACCTCAGTACCTGCGGGCTTTGTCCGAGCAGTCGGATAAGGTGCGTGAGCGGTTGCAGGAGGCTTTGCAGGAGATCACGGAGAAGGTGGAGCGTGAGTTGGAGTAAGCCTGTCAGAATGTGCAGGTTGCTTTACAACGGCGGGTAACTCCGCCGTTTTTTTTCTTTTTGCGATCGGCCTGGTGGAGCATTGACAGTGGAATTTGGGAATTCTGCACAGAAAATCTAAGAATTTACGATGAGATTACCGTAAATTCAGGCAAGATGCGAAAAGGAAACTGCCGTTGACCGTCTGTTGTGGATGGATACAATCGGCGGGATCGAGGGTTGGCAAAGTCGGGGGAACTCCCGAAGGTCGAGCAGAATCCAGAGGACTGAAAGGACTCAGCTTTACCTCCTTACCACACTCGGCGGGCTACTTTCAGGTGGTTCGCACTGGCAGGTGTGATTTCTGGCAGGGCGTGGAATTCCGTGCTTTGTTCTGATGGGTCGCAGATGTCAGGAGTTGGGGTTTTCTGGTTGGTCATGATTCCGAGCGTTAGTTCGGGGTGTTTTGGCTGACCAGATGGCTCTCGGGATTTAGGCGAGTTCTGACTCAGGCTCTCAGGAGAGGTCTCAGTTTCTGTCGGCTTTGTTGAACCGAGTCTACCTGCGGGTAGTGTTGGGAATTTTTTAAGTTGGCAGTGGTTGCAGGGTCGGTAGTCCTGTGGGTTTACGAGTGGAAGCGTCAGGGATGGCGTCCGGAACTATCCGGACGATGGGATGCTGCGTCTGGCAGCTCATCGCTTTTCCTCAAAACGGATTGTGCAAATGAAAACAGTGTTCACAACCGGTGAAGCGGCAAAGATCTGTAAGGTTAGTCAGCAGACGATCATTCGTTGCTTCGACTCCGGGCAGTTGAAGGGCTTTCGTGTTCCGGGTTCACGTTTCCGTCGTATTCCGCGGGACGTCCTGTACAAATTCATGAAAGAGAACGGGATTCCGACGGATGCTCTGGAATCGGGCAAACGGAAAGCCCTGATTGTCGACGACGATCTGGAACTCGTTGAACTGATCACGGATGCTCTGGAGGCCGATGGTCGCTTTGAGGTCCGTGTCGCGAATAACGGCTTCGATGCTGGCATGATGGTCAAAGAATACCATCCGGACATTATTGTTCTGGATGTGATGCTGCCCGACATCAACGGCAAGGAAGTGTGTCAGCGAGTTCGCAGCGATTCGGCTTTGGATGACGTGCGTATTATCTGCATCAGCGGGATGGTTGAAGCAGATAAGATTCAGGACCTGCGGAATGCGGGTGCCAATCACTTCCTGCAGAAGCCGTTTGAAGTTGAGACTCTGATCGACAATATCTGTCGTCTGCTGGATATTGAGCAGTTGCAGACCTGAGATTATGGTTGAAGATCCGCTGCGTGTGTGGCGGGATTGATCAGGCAGACGGCCGCCCTTTGGCGGCCGTTTTGTTTTTGAGGTGCGGGTGTGGTGGCAGATCGGGCGGGAGCTTTGATTGCGGATGAGCGTGAGCTGCTGCAGTGCCTGCAGTGTGGTGGGCCGTGGGATCGACTGGCGAATGTGGTCGTTCGGCTGTGGCTGCGACAGTCGGCTTGTGAGGCAGTCGCCGTATTGGGATTGCAGCGAGGTGATGCAGTAGCCGGTGTTTTGTGCCATGGTGCTGAAGGCGGCGAGCTGCAGACAGGGCAGGTTTCGGCGCAGGCCGGGATCAGTGGGTTTGTCAGTCAGCGGCTTTTTCGGGAGCTGGTGGAAACAGCCGGTTTTTCATCGCCGGGTATTCAATGTTATCTCTGGCCGGATCTGCTGTGTGGGCTGGTCGTGGATCCGGGCCAGCAGTTTCAGCAGAGTCTGGCTCATGTCGCAGACCTGCAGGCTTTGACTCGTCAGCTGCTGGCGCGGGTCTCGGGGCGGGCTGTTCTGCTGCCGGATCCGTCTCAGATGGAAGCGATGGCCGAGTTTGCTGCTGGCGCGGGGCATGAAATCAATAATCCGCTGGCGACAATCATCGGGCAGTCTCAGCTGCAGTTACGGGGTGCGGCAGGGATCGATCTGAGGCAGTCGCTTGAAACCATTGGTGCTCAGGCGTGGCGGATCCGGGACATGATCGGGAATGCGATGCTGTTTGCTCGACCTCCGGAGTTGCGTGTACAGGCGTTTCGTCTGCGGGGGCTTGTGGAGGAATGTCTGGGGACGATTCGGCAGGCGGCTCCGGCGGGCGTTTTATTGCGATGTGACTGTCCGGTGGATCCTGAATTGACTGCAGACCGGGCTCAGATGGGGGGGCTGATCTGCCATCTGCTGCGGAATTCGTGTGACGCCATGCGGGGGTCTGGTCGAACGGGGAATGTGTCATTGAGTTGTCGGACAGTGGCAGACTGTCTGGAACTGCAGGTGCGGGATGACGGTCCGGGTCTTGGTTCCGCAGAAGTGCTGACGCACGCTTTTGATCCGTTCTTTTCGGGCCGTTCGGCAGGGCGTGGACTGGGATTTGGTCTGTGTCTGGCGTGGCAGATTGTGCGTCAGCATGGTGGGGCAATCTGCCTGGAAGATGTTGCGGGGCAGGGGCTGTGCTGTCATGTGTCGATTCCGCTGTGTCGGGCAGTCGTCTGAGGCTGTCGTGGGAACTGCACGATTCCGTGGGAAATAGTTTGTGCCGAGAGCGACTTTGTGAGGTTAAATAGGGGCAGGGAAATTCAGGGAAGTTGATGGCCCTGAAAATGGGCGGAATAATTGACGCGATCGGAAAGTTCGGAATCATGGCTGGTACAAAGCTGCAGGGTATTTTTACTCCCAATCTTGTTCCCTACACAGCGGATGGGGGAATCAATGAAGCAGAACTGCGTCGTTATGCCGACTGGCTGATTGCTCGTGGTGTGCATGGGCTGTATCCGAACGGATCCACTGGCGAATTTACTCGGTTCACACCGGAAGAGCGTCGTCGGATTGTGGCGATTCTGGCTGACCAGGTGCGGGGGCGTGTTCCAATTCTGGCGGGGGCAGCTGAGGCGAATGTGAAGGAAACGATCCGTGCCTGCGAGTATTACCACTCGCTGGGAATACGAGCCGTAGCGATTGTGGCCCCATTTTACTACAAGCTGAGTCCGGCTTCGGTTTATGCGTATTTCGCGGAGATTGGTCGTAATACTCCGATTGATGTGACGTTGTACAACATTCCGATGTTTGCCAGTCCGATTGACGTCCCGACAATTCAGAGGCTGTCGGAAGAATTTGAGCGGATTGTGGCGATCAAGGATTCTTCGGGTGACATTCCTCATATGATTCGCATGATTCAGGCGGTTCGTCCCAACCGTCCGGATTTTGCCTTTTTGACGGGCTGGGATGCTGCGTTGATGCCGATGCTGCTGGCCGGCTGTGATGGTGGCACAAACGCCAGCTCGGGTGTGGTACCGGAACTGACTCGTCGATTGTATGACCTGACCGTCTCGTATCAGATTGATGAGGCTCGACGAGTACAGTATGACCTGATCAGACTGTTCGACACGATGATTTATTCGGCTGAATTTCCTGAGGGCTTCCGAGCCGCAGTGGGTCTGCGCGGGTTTCAGATGGGGCACGGACGGCAGCCTCTGAGTGACAAGCAGAAGACCGACATTGGAACGCTCAGTCGCGAGCTGCAGTGCATGCTGTCCGCTCACGGGTTCACGGACCAGCCTGTTGGTGGCTGTCCACTTCCAGCGGGTGCAGAGAATCAGCCGGATGCGGCTGATGTGACTGCAATTGTGCGTCAGGTCGTGGCAGAACTCAGCCGTCGCGGACTGATGTGAGCACCAGTTCAAGGTAGGAACGTCTTTCCTGCTGCTGCAGATTCAATTGCCGGGCCAGTCGCAACAGAGACTGCAGGGCGTCGGGCTGCTGGCTGTCTTCGCACAGTGTTTCCAGTTCTGCGTGCAGTGGCAGTCCGTTGACGTCATCGAGGCTGCAGTGAAACAGACGCCCTTCGAATTCGAGGGTTGCAGCGCGTCGCAGTTTTCGAACGCTGCCGCTTTGCGTAAATCCCAGTGCCAGTAGAATTCCAGTAAGGTCCTGCAGTCTGCTTTCGAGATCAGGCTGGGGTACTGTGAAGGGGGCTTCGAGTTCGCGACGAGATTTTGAAACGGTGTCGATGCGGGGGCCTTTCCAGGTCAGGATCAATTCGTCCCCGGTTCGACGGATCCTGAGAGCCTCATCGGTCTGTCGGAAGTCACGAGCCGGATGGTTGAAGTACTCGTCCTGCTCCAGCACCGGCGTTTCGGAAAATCGTATGCCCAGTTCCTCCGCTCTCGCAATCAGCACGGCAGGATTCGGAATCGGGAACTTGGCTTCAACTTCAATGGTCATGGTTGTGGCTTTCCGCTGACCGCATCTGAGATTGCCTGCAGATGTCGCCATGTAAACAACCCGGAGTCATGGTTATCCGACCAGCGGATCCGCAGTGCGTAGTTCCCGGCCAGTGAGATTTCGAGCAGACCCAGATCGACAGGGACGGTTTCCGGATCAAGGATCTGGCGCCCGGTGAATTCATCGACACAGACAGCACAGCGACAACTTTGTCGCACTGTGCGAAAGGGCAGATGTGCAGTCTGAGCATCGGTCCACTGCAGTTCAAGAATCCGCCGTTCCTTATGGACTCGGATATTAATAGGTGCGTTCATCCGGAGCTGTTGCCTCTTCGTCTAAGGGGTTTTCAGGGTCTTCAGAATCATCTTCAGTGAAGGCGATGTACAGCAGTTCGACAAATTCGTCGAGTGATTCGGCTGCTGTTTCAAAGCAGACCAGCTGGCAGCGATATTGCAGCACTGGTGTGGACTGATTGAGTGCATCAAGGCAGTAGTAGTCACCGTCGCCGGTCTCGCCGATCACCAGGTAGTGGGCAGGCCAGCGAAATTCGGAGCCTGCGGGATCCAGATAAGTGCCTGCGCGAACTTCAAGGTTGATCTGCAGAATCGCTGAATCACAGGAGAGCAGTTCGACCTGCGAGACAGTACCTTCATCCTGATCATCGTCAGAGCCACGTCCGGCATTGAGCAGTTCCGGGGGGTAATGGCGAATGAGCAGTTGCCATGCCGACGGAAGCGAACAACCGCAGAGTTGTTCGAGCTGGCTGCGTATGTCGTCTCGCATGATCAGCAACAGTTCCTGGGGGCTGCGTGTTACGGCTTTTCTGTACTGTCTGCGGCAGAGTCTAGACGGCAGGTGGAGGCTGCACAGCCACAGGGTGCTCAGATTTCCGGCATTCCCGCAGTGAGTGATAAAATTCCCTGAAATTCGCAGCTTCTGCATTGCGGCAGACGCTACAATTCCGGGCAGAGTGCTGAGCAGAAGAAAGCAGGAGAGTACCGTGTCGTTGCCCCCCACCGATTCCCGCCCGCCGGCAAATTCCACAGCCGCCGTCAACGGCTGGCTGGTGTTGATTCTGGTCGTGATGGCATCAGCTCTGACCTTTCGCATTGTGGTGGATTCTGTGCGGAATCAGCCCGACTATACTCCACGGACGGTGACACCAAGGGGCAATCTGGCTGAAGATGAGCAGACCACGATTCGGCTGTTCGAAGCGGCTTCGCCAACGGTTGTCTGGATCCACACTCAGGGTTATGAGCGGATTGGTCCGGACGCGGTCGCAAAACGCGAACTGACTTCAGGAACCGGGGTCATCTGGGACGAGGACGGTCGGATTATCACCAACCTGCATGTGGTTGAAGGGTCAGTGTTCGGCGGTGTCGGTGAACTGGAGGTTGAGCTGCCGAACAAACAGGTGTTTCCCGTGGATTTCATCGGTGCCGTTTCAAGCTGTGATATTGCAGTGCTGCAGATTCGAGCCGCACCGAAAGAACTGCAGCCTGTTACGCTGGGAACCTCAAATGATCTGAAGGTTGGGCAACGCGTGTTTGCGATTGGCAGTCCTTTCGGAATGAATCAGACACTGTCATCCGGCATCATCAGTGGACTTGACCGCGAAGTGCAGGGGAATTCGGATGTGGTACTGAAGCGTCTGATTCAGACGGACGCGGCCATCAATCCAGGGAATTCGGGTGGCCCATTGCTGGATAGTTCCGGTCGTCTGATCGGGATCAACACGGCTATTCTCAGTCGTTCGGGCGATTCCGCGGGGATTGGCTTTGCGGTCCCGATCAATGATGTTGTGCAGTCGGTACAGGCTGTAATTACTGAGTCTCAGCTTCCGCCATCGCCGACACTGGGTATTGCTGTGCTGGATGACGCTACGGCTGAGGCGAACGGCATTTCCGTATCGGATCTGCCTGCCGGAGTTGTTGTGCTGCAGGTTTACGAAAATTCTCCGGCTGCGAAGGCGGGGCTCAGGGGGTGTCGAGTCCAGATGGGGGCCATCATCCTCGGAGATATTCTTGTGGCGATTGACGACCAGCCGTTGCCTTCGGCTCGTGAATTGCGTCCGGTTCTGGATCGTCATCAGCCAGGTGATATTGTCCGCGTGCGTGTGCTCAGGAACGGACGCATAGGCGAGGTGAATGTGGAACTGCAGGCACTGAAGGTGTTGCTTTAAACGAGCTGTGACCAGAGTATTCTGCTGCGATCTTTTGATGCTGTGATGCGACCTGCATCGGCAGTGTCAGGATATTGCCCGCGGCAATGGTTACAGCCGTTACGATTGCCGAGGTTGTCGGGATCTGCGGATGCGAGCTGCAATCAGCAGCAGCAGGATGGGCGTCAGCAGCAGGCCGACAAGTCGAGTGGGGCCGGCTTCAAAGATCACAGCTCCATTGAAGGCGATGAACAGCAGATAACCGTGCAGCGCAAGGTGCAGCCACCGTGGTCGCTGTCTGTAGCCATCCGGCAGGACCCACCACCAGGTTGCGTCAAGCAGCCACAGCAGGACAAAGAGATAGCTGAACCAGAGCCCCTCGCCGAAAGCGATACCCAGCAGTTGCTGTGTTTCAATGGCGGTTGACTGAATGGCCGCCTGATGACTCCAGCGATGCACGAAATGGAAGGCTGCCGCCACATGGACGATAAACAGCAGGCTGCCAGCGGTCCACAGAATTCGGAGGCTGCGCGAATGGTATCCAATGAGTTGTGAGATAACCGTGATGGCATAACACACCAGAGCCAATCGGACGCTGGCCGAGATCAGTATCGCTCCTGCAGACATAATGACTGTCTCCGGCGATGCCTGTTCAGTCTGACAGTGCTGCAGCTGCAGCGTCGTCTGACAGTCGTGGTTTGAGTGCAAACATCAGGACAGCAAGATCTGCGGGGGTGATTCCACTGACACGACCGGCCTGACCGAGCGTGACGGGGCGATGTCTTGACAGCTTATCACGGGCCTCCATGCGCAGCTGCGGGACGGCTCGAAAATCAAACGTATCCGGAATCCGAATCGAATCAACCTTCTGCAGTTTTGCAATTTCAGCTTCCTGCCGCCGCACGTAACCGGCGTACTGCGATTCAACTCGCATCTGCCGTCTGGTCTGCCATGACAGCTGCATGGCGGTCAGTTCGGGGAAAACCTGCTCAAGCTGATCCCAGTCCGTGTCGCGACGAATCCATTCATCCAGTGAAGCGCCCTGAGACCGGAGTTTCGTCATAGCAGTAAAGGCCTGCTCCAGTTCCGCTTCGTACCGCCGGAACTTTGCCGCCCGTTCTGACGATACGGTTCCCAGATCGATCCCGGCCGGAGTCAGTCGGCGGTCAGCGTTATCCTGACGCAGCAGCAAACGGTATTCAGCGCGGGACGTGAACATCCGATAGGGCTCATCCACACCTTTGGTGACAAGATCGTCAAGCAGAACACCGAGATAGGCCTGATTGCGATCGGGCACGAAGGCAGCACGCCCCTGAACTTTGCGAGCCGCATTAATCCCGGCGATCAGTCCCTGCCCGGCTGCCTCTTCATAGCCCGTTGTCCCATTGATCTGTCCGGCAAAGAACAGTCCCTCGACGAGGCGTGATTCCAGAGTTGGATAGAGCTGAGTCGGGGGAGCGAAGTCGTACTCCACAGCATACCCATACCGCATGATTTCCGCCTGTTCACATCCCGGGATCAGATGAATGATCTGATCCTGGACATCTCGTGGCAGGCTGGTGGAAATTCCGTTGCAGTAGATTTCACAGGTCCTGCGTCCTTCAGGCTCCAGAAACACCTGATGGGTATCGCGCTCAGAGAATCTGACGACTTTATCCTCGATGGAGGGGCAGTAGCGAGGGCCGGTCGACTGGATCTGCCCGGAATACATGGGTGCCCGGTGCAGGTTGGCGCGGATGATCTGATGGATTTCGGGAGTTGTGGATGTGAGGTAGCAGTGCACCTGTGGCTGAGTGAGGGTCTCAGTGAGGAATGAAAATGGTTCGGGCTGATCATCGCCCGGCTGAACTTCGCAGCGTGAAAAATCGATGGTTCGTCCGTTCAGGCGGGCAGGTGTACCTGTTTTGAAGCGACGCAGTTCGATCCCAAGATTCTGCAGCGAGGCGGACATGCCATGTGCGGATTTATCTCCGGCGCGTCCGCCCTCCGCCTGCTGCTCGCCGGTATGCATGATGGCTTTGAGAAACGTGCCGGTGGTGAGAACGATGGTCTGAGTACGATAGAGGGCTCCTCCGGCAACCCGAATGCCGGTAATTCGGCCCGCTTCCGTCTGCAGCGTTTCGACCATCTCCTGCCGCAGTGTCAGGTTTTCCTGCTGCTCGACACGGTACTTCATTTCAAACTGATAGGCCTTTTTGTCTGCCTGGGCACGCGGGCTGTGCATCGCCGGGCCCTTGCTGGCATTCAGCATGCGGAAATGGATCCCGGTAGCGTCGATCACGCGACCCATTTCGCCACCGAGGGCGTCTATTTCCCGGACGATCTGGCCCTTGGCAACACCGCCGATGGCCGGATTACAGCTCATCTGTGCCACGGTGTCGCAGTTCATGGTCAGCAGGGCAGTCCGGGCACCGATGCGAGCGGCTGCCAGAGCGGCTTCCACACCCGCGTGGCCTGCTCCAACCACAACGACATCAAAATCATAAACGCACGCAGTGTTCATTTTCGGCCCTTACACAACGGACTGCCTGCCAGACGCAGGCTGCAC
The DNA here is from genome assembly GCA_963977705.1 of uncultured Planctomycetaceae bacterium. GTDB lineage: Bacteria > Planctomycetota > Planctomycetia > Planctomycetales > Planctomycetaceae > SXXK01. Next base: position 5,453 of record CAXBSH010000094.1, on the reverse strand, counting down.
TGCGCATGGGACTCCGTTACAACTATCCCCATTATCGACCGTCAGTTGCCAGTCCTGGCGGACGATCACGCACGTTTCTCATCTGTGCGCGATCTGCAGAACCGTTTCTGAACCGGGGCTGATTGTGCTGGTGAGTTCGTTTTATCGAATCACTGGAGCCAGAATTCTGGATGCGTGAGTCCTGTTGTGAAACAGTGTGTTTGTGGCGGCCGAGGCATCTGAGGGCATGTCGAGGGTCAAGGGTTTGCCATTCTGCGGATTGGGTTCGTAGAGTGGGGCTCCCGTGCTGGCGACAGTCACCCGAATCCTGTGGCCACGGTTGAAGATCTGGCTGATCCAGCCAACATCGAAGCGGACGGGTACAATTTCACCGGGCTGCAGCAGGACTTCCTTATCCAGACCTTCGCGGTAGCGCAGTCGCCATGGATAATCGATGATGAGGATTGAACGACCATCGGGATAGACATCACTGACGCGAACGATGACATCGGTATCCGGCGCGGTGGAGGCGAGCCAGAGTTCAGCTTTGACTCTGCCGGTCCATTCGACAGGTTCAGTGAGAATTTCGGTGGTGAATGTGCTTACTTCAGGTTGTTGTTCGAAGCTGCGTGCATCTGCAGCTCCGGGAAATGCTGTGCCTGGGATTTCACAGGGATGCAGAGGGTCACTGAGCCATGAGGTGGCACCTTCCGGTTGATCGGAGGGCTGCGGGTTGAGTTGTCCCGAGTCGCGCATGTAGAGTGGGACGGTTTCGCTGTGTGGAGGAAAATCGGCAGCTTCGCGCCAGATGTTTCCGGGAGCATTCGGTTCGTCGACGGCGCCCATGACGAAGTAGCGAACGGATGGTTCGGCGTCGACGCCATTCTGCTGTCCTTTCAGCCAGCGATCGAACCAGCGGATCATATGCTGGTGTTCGGGCCACGTCGCGTGTTCAGGGTATCTGAGCTGGCCATTCTGTGAGCCTTTATTGAGTCGACCGTGAAGCCACGGACCGATGATCAGCTGTTGCCGTCCGCGTGACCCGGCTCCGCCATGACGCTGTCTTCCCTGAAAGCTGGCGATGGATCCCTGATTCATGAAGTCGTACCAGCTGCCGATGGTGAAGCAGGGCACGTTCATGCGGTCGAAGTGCAGGGAGCAGTCTTCAGCTCGCCAGTAGTCGTCATAGGTGGGATGCTGCAGCCATTCGTTGAGCAGCAGGTCATTGTCAGCGGGTTCGCGGCAGACCTGAGCGAGTGAGCGGAAACGCTGAGGTCGTGTAGTGCCACCGATCCGGTAGCCTTCATGAAACAGGCTGAGTCCGGTGTCAACCATGTACTGTGCAGCGAGGTGTGGGGGTTGTGTGACTGCAAGAAAGTTCTGAGCATAACCGGCCTGAGAAGACCCGAAAGTACCGACCTTGCCGGTGCTCCATGACTGTGTTCCAAGCCATTCGCAGACATCGTAACCGTCTTTGAGTGTTCCCCAGCCGAGTGCGCGATAGCCCTGCCAGCGACCTTCTGACTGCCATGTACCACGATAGTTAACCATCGCGACGACATAGCCGGCTGATGCCAGTGCGGTGGCTGCTCGCCGAGTTCCATCGCCGCGGATATCCGCATATCGCTGTTCGAACAGCACCGGCCACGGCCCGTCACCCGGTGGAAAGTACAGCCATGCAGAGAGTTTAAGTCCGTCCCGCATGGGGATCATCTGGTGCTGTTCGACGACCGGGGCCGGGTTAAAGGTGGGTTTGGCAGCGGACGGTTCCTGAGCAAATGCAGGCTGTGCGAGGAGCAGCGCAGCCAGCAGCAGCAGTGGCAGGGCGCAGGGCTGAAGTCTGGTGCAGTCAGACAGTCTGGGCTGTGCATGGCTGCTTGAGGTGGGTATTCTGCTCATGGGGGCGTTCTCGATACCAGTGCGGGAATTGGCGGATGTGAGTGGTGTTTGCCGATGGTCGAATGTGGTGTGTCGATTGCCTTGTAGTACGCATGTCTCCTGATTGTGTTGAAGTTATCAGCACATGCCGCGATTGAGCAAACGGTGCGCTGGGGATTTGTGTCAAAACAGGATGTTGGTGCGGGGCAGCCATGAGTCAGCGGGAGCGGATGACGGTATTGCAGCTGATTCCCGCGATGGATTCGGGCGGTGCCGAGGTGTGTGTGCTTGAGCAGAGCCGTGCGCTGGTGGGTGCGGGGCACCGAGTCCTTGTGGGATCAGCGGGGGGGCGTCTGGAGTCGCAATTGCAGGCGGCTGGTGCTGAAGCAGTGCGGCTGCACTGTGGAATGAAGTCGCTGCATTGGTTTCGTTCCATTCTGCAGTTGCGGCGAGTGCTGCTGAGTGAACGGGTAGATGTGGTGGATGTGCATTCAAGGCTTCCGGCCTGGTGTCTGTGGTTTGTCCTGCGTTTATTGCCAGCACGTCAGCGTCCGCTGGTTGTGCATACGGTACATGGTTTGAATTCGCTCGGTTATTACAGCCGTATTATGTTGCGGGCAAGTTGTGTCGTGGCTGTTTCTGAGTGTGTGCGAGAGCATCTGCGGGTGATGGCCGGTGGGCAGCAGACCGCGGGTGTGGTGGTGATTTACCGCGGTGTAGACAGTCAACGATTTTCTCGCCGCTGGCCACAGTCAGATGGCTGGCGGGCTGAGTATCTGCGAGAGCACCCGGAGGCGATCGGTCGTTTTCTATTGCTGCTGCCGGGACGTCTGTCGCGTGGCAAGGGCCATGTGGATCTGATTCGTCTGCTGGCGGATCTGCGTGCGGTGGGTGTGGAGGTTCAGGCACTCTGTCCCGGCAATACATCCGGGCGGGAGCATTATGTGTCAGAGTTGCAGAGTCTGGCGGCAGCGCTGCGGGTGTCAGACTGCCTTGTCTTTCCTGGCCTGCGTGAAGATCTCGAATCGATCTACGCGGGGGTGGATGTTGTGTTGTCGCTGTCCAGCAGTCCGGAATCATTCAGCCTGACGACTGCGGAGGCATTGGCGACGGGCGTACCGGTCGTGGGGTATGACCATGGCGGGGCAGGGGAGTTGCTGAGACGCATTTTTTCAGGCGGTTTGGTGCGGCCGGGCGACCGGGGGGAGTTGTTTGAGCGGGTTCGGCGGGTGCTGGGGGGGCAGTTGGTTCCCGGGCCGTTTCCGGCTGACCTTGAGTTGTCGGAAATGCAGCGAAAAACCCTTGAACTGTACGAAAAAATCGTTTCAGACCGGTGCAGACCGGGGGAATCCTGTTGAGGTGCGGGAGTGTGCGCTGCAGATTTGCCCTGAAACTGGTACTCTGCGGGGCAGCAATGCCTGCAGCTTCTGACGGGCTGCTGATTTCTGATTTCTGACCGTAGCAATCTGTTTTGGATCCTGTTTTATCCCATGGCTTCTGAACTTCCCAAAACATATGACTCCCAGGCCGCACAGACGCGGTGGGTTGAATACTGGCTTTCGCGGGGACTGTGTGATGCTGAGCCGGATCCGGCGCGGCAGCAGCACACCATTATGATTCCGCTTCCGAATGTGACGGGGGCCCTGCACATGGGGCACTGTCTGAATGGAACGGTTCAGGACCTGTTGACTCGCTGGCGTCGTATGCAGGGGTATTCAGCACTGTGGATGCCTGGTACGGATCATGCTGGTATTGCGACACAGGCTGTCGTTGAGCGTCGGATGCTGGAGGAAGAGGGGTTGACTCGGCATGACATTGGCCGGGCAGCGCTGGTCAGCCGCATCTGGAAGTGGAAGGACGACTACGAAGCTCGGATTCTGAATCAGTTGAAGCAGATCGGTTCCAGCTGTGACTGGCGTCGAGTGCGATTTACGCTTGACGAGGTCTGCAGTCGCGCTGTGCGTCGAACATTCTTTCGTATGTTTGACGATGGCCTGGTATATCGTGGCAAGAGACTGGTGAACTGGGACACTTATCTGCAGACGGCGGTGGCAGACGATGAGGTGTTTCACGAAGATGTTGCCGGGCATTTCTGGACGATGAATTATCCGGTGGTGGATCAGCAGGGTCAGCCTGTGGGTCGCAGCATCAGTTTTTCCACGACTCGACCTGAAACGATGCTGGGGGATGCTGCTGTCTGTGTGCACCCATCGGATGAGCGGTATGCGGATCTGGTTGGTCGACTGGTTCGAATTCCGGTTATTGACCGCTGTATTCCGATCATCGCGGATGGTCTGCTGGCGGACAGAACTCTGGGGACTGGTGTTGTCAAGGTGACTCCGGCGCATGACCCGAATGACTATGCCTGCGGGCTGCGGCATGGTCTGCCGATGATCAACATTCTGAATCCGGATGGCACAATCAACGCGGCTGGTGGCGAGTATGCGGGGCTGGATCGCTTTGAGGCTCGCAAACGCGTTGTCGCTCGCATGGAGGCTCTTGGACATCTGGAGAAGGTCGAAGATCGTGTGATTCCTCTGATGCACAGCGATCGCAGCAAGACAGCGATTGAGCCATATCTCAGTGATCAGTGGTTTGTGAAGATGGACCGTCTGGCTCAGGACGCGATCGATGCAGTGGAAGACGGTCGAGTGCGTTTCTTTCCGCAGCGCTATACTCGAACTTATGTGGACTGGCTGGCTGAAAAGCGGGACTGGTGTATCAGTCGGCAGCTCTGGTGGGGCCATCGAATTCCGGTCTGGTCGCAGCCGGCTGGAGAGGGTGGCGATCGTCTCAAGGCGTTGCAGGCATTCGGTGCAGAGCTGACTTCCGAGGGGACCATACGTCTGCCGGCTGAGTTGCAGGGGCGTCTGGCGATCCGGCTGGCTCCGGGGCTGCAGTCGGGACAGGAGTTGATTCTGTGCTGTGTGGATGCCGGGTGCGAAGATCTGGAGCGTCGACTGGAGTCTGCCGGATTTGTGCAGGATGAGGATGTGCTGGATACATGGTTCAGTTCCGCTTTATGGCCGCACGCCACTCTGGGCTGGCCGGACCTGCAGCATGACCCTCCAACGACGACTCAGCCACAGGCACAGCAGGCGGCCGGAAACCGTGTACTGAAGTATTTTTATCCGGGTTCGGTGCTGGTGACGTCACGTGACATCATCACGCTGTGGGTTGCTCGCATGGTGCTGACGGGACTTTACAACATGGGTGATGTGCCGTTTCGGCACGTCTATATCCATCCCAAGATCCTTGACGGTCTGGGGCAGACCATGTCGAAGTCGAGGGGTAACGGCGTAGATCCACTGGAGCTGATTGAAAAGTACGGTACGGATGCTGTGCGATTCACGATAGCATCGTTGTGTGGTGAGACGCAGGACGTGCGTTTGCCGGTGGGCTATGAGTGTCCGCACTGTCAGACGGTGACTCCTCAGACAAAGGAGCATCAGGAACTGAAACCGCTGGGAGGTCCGAATCCGTCGATCACGTGCAGTCGCTGTCGGAAGTCATTCCAGTTTCCCAGTCCGTGGTTTACTCCGGATCCCGGTGCGGCAGTGGCCCGGATTGTCAGCGAGCGATTCGACTATGGCCGT